>JAMCVR010000211.1:0-6902 GCA_023475455.1 Thermoplasmatota archaeon
GCCTGTCCGCCGCCGACGGCACCATCGAGGTGCCGGCCGAGCAATTGCACGCGGCACGCTACCGCCTGGCTGCGCGCGGCCTCCCCAGAACCGATGCCGATGCAGTGGACGAAGCCGATCGCGCGCCCCGCTTCGGCGCGTCATCGCTGCAGGAGCAGCAGCGTTATCAGCGTGCGCTCGAAATCGATCTGGCGCGCTCGATCCAGTCGCTGGAAGCGGTCGAACTGGCGCGGGTTCATCTCGCCTTGCCCAAGGTTTCGCCCTTCCTGCGCGATGCGCCGCCCGCTACGGCCGCCGTGCTGGTGCGGCTGCGCCCGGGCGCGCAGTTGTCAGCGGAGCAGGTGGCGACGATCCAGACCCTGGTGGCGGCCGGCGTGCCGCGCATGAAGCGCGCCGAGGTGCAGGTGCTCGATCCGCGCGGGGTGCTGCTCGGCGGCGCGGTCCCCGAAGTCGAACCGACGCTTCGACTGGCGCTGGAGCAGGATCTGGCGCGACGGGTGCTGGCCGTGCTGGAGCCGTGGCTGGGCAAGGAGCGCGTGAGCGTGCAGGTGACTGCCACGCTGGAAGACAATGAAACCCGCCAGCCGGTCGAGCGGGTGCGCAATGGGGTGATCGGCGGGCAGGCGCGCGTGCCGGAAAAAACCGTGCGCACCACGCTTGAACCGGAAGGCCGCGTCCGGCGTGTGAATGCCATCGTGATTCTGGGATTCGACGCCGACGCCGACGCGATCAAGCGGGCCGGCCAGTTGGCCCGGCAGGCGCTGGACCTGCAGCCGGCGCGCGGCGACACGCTCAACGTGTACGCCCTGCCGGCGGCGGCACCCGAACCGCAGGCCGAGCTTCCCGCCACGCCAGCCGCGGCGCGGGTGCCCCCCGCTTCGATCCCGCGGGTGCGGCCTGCCAGTCCGCCGCCGCACGCGGCGCCTTTCCCGATGATCCCGTCGTGGGCGCTGGCCGCCGCCGCGGCCGTTCTGCTCGCGTTCGTCGTGGCGGGCATGCGGCGCGGTCGCCGAACGCCCGCCATCGAAGCGCCGGCGGACGATTTCGACGCCGAACTCGATGCCGCCCGCAATCAGGTGCTGGCCGATCCTCGCGTGGCGGCGGACGTCATCAAGCTGTGGATGCGCGCATGAGCCAGGCCGGCATCGAAAAGTCCGCCGCGCTGCTGCTCGCCCTGGGCGAAGAGGCCGCGGCCGCGGTGTTCCGTTATCTGAGCCCGCTGGAGGTGAGCCGCCTCGGCAGCGCCATGCGCGAACTGGAGGTGCTGCCGCGCGAACGCGTGCGCGCCGTCCTGCGCGACTACGCCGCCGAAGCCGCCGAACAGACCGGATTCGCCGCGGACACCGGGCGCTTTCTCGACGAGACGCTCAGGCTGGCGCTGAGCCCGGAGCGCGCCCAGGCGATCCTGCAACGCCTGGGCGCGGCGGGCGCGCGGGCACTGGAAAAACTGGGCTGGCGCGAGCCGGCGGAGATCGCCGGTCTGCTGGAGACGCAGCCGCCGCAACTGATCGCCGCGGTGGCGTCCCAGCTGCCGCGCGACGTCGCCGCCGCGGTGCTCGAACTGCTGCCCGGCGCGACGCGCGCGAATGCCTTGCAGAGCCTGGCGCACAGCGATGCGCCCAGCCCCGACATGCTGCGCGACCTGGACAACTGGCTGGCCAGCCTGGAGCCGGCCGTACCCGCGCAGGGCGAGGCCGCCGTCGCCAGCCTGCTGGGGCAGATGAGCGAGGGCAGCGCCGCCGCCGCATTGAGCCAGCTCGACCAGAGCGACGCCGAGCTCGCCGCGCGCCTGCGCGTGCGCAACCTCGCGTTCGAGGATCTGGCGCGGCTGCCCGAGGCCAGCCGCAAGACCTTCCTGCGCAACGTCGGCGCGCGTACCCTGCTGCATGCGTTGAAAGGCAGCGACGGGCGGGTGCTCGATGCCCTGACGGCCGTAATGAGCCCGACCGCCGCGCAGCGCATGCGCGGCGATCTTGATACGCTGGGCGCGGTTCCGGTCACCGCGATCCAGGCCGCGCAGAAGGAAGCCGGCGCGATCCTGCGGCGCCTGGCTGCAGAAGGCGCGATTCTGTTCCCGGAAGAGGAGGCTGCGTGAGCACACCCGACGACACCCCGCTCAATGACGCCACGGCATTCGAGCAGTGGGAGGTGGTGGAACTGGCGGCGTCCACCGAGGACGCCGAGGCCGAACTGGCCAGGCTGCGCGAAGCCGCGCGCGCCGAGGGCTACGCCGAAGGTCTGGCTGCCGGTCGGGTGGAAGGCGAGCAGGCGTGCGGCCGCATGAAGCAGTTGGCCGAAAGCTTCGGCAACACCCTCGACAACCTCGATTTCCGTCTTGCCGACATGGTGCTGGAACTGGCGCTCGACGTGGCGCGCCAGGTGGTGGCGGGCGAACTCGCGGCCCATCCTGAACGCATTCTCGACGTGGTCAACCTGGCGCTGAAGCAGATGGCGGAAACCAGCCGCGAGGCGCGCCTGCTGCTGAACCCGGACGATGCCGCGCTGGTGCGCCCGCACCTCGACCAGGTGCTCGACAAGAACCGTCTGCGCATCGTGGAAGACGTGCGCATCGTGCGCGGCGGCTGCCTGATCGAAACCGCGCAGGGCGACCTCGACGCCACGCTGCCAGCGCGCTGGCGGCAGGTGGTTCAGGTGCTCGGTTCCAATTTGAACTGGATTGAATGATGGACCGCACCGTCCGCCTGCGCGAATACCTGGCCGACTGCCGTCGCGCGGTGAACTGGGCGACGCCGATCGCCACCAGCGGGCGCCTCACCCGGGTGTCCGGGCTGGTGATGGAAGCGGTGGGCCTGCGCCTGCCGGTGGGCAGCCAGTGCCACATCCAGATTCCGGGGGGACAGAGCGTCGAGGCCGAGGTGGCGGGGTTCTCCGGCGACCGCCTGTTCATCATGCCGGCCACCGACATCTACGGCGTGATGCCGGGCGCCCGGGTGATTCCCGACAATCCGATGGCGGCGCAGCCGCCGCGCCTGGGAATGCGCTACGTGCCGCGCCGCCGCGCGCAGGATCGGGTGCGCCAGGTGCCGGTCGGCGATCGCCTGCTGGGCCGCGTGCTCGACGGCGCCGGGCGCCCGCTCGACGGTCTGGGGCCGCTGTCGCTGGAACGCCGGGTGCCCCTGTACAGCCGCCCGATCAATCCGCTGGAGCGCGCGCCGATCCGGCAGACGCTCGACGTCGGCGTGCGCGCGATCAACGGCCTGTTGACGGTGGGGCGCGGGCAGCGGCTCGGCCTGTTTGCCGGCAGCGGCGTCGGCAAGAGCGTGCTGCTGGGCATGATGGCGCGTTACACCGAGGCCGACGTGGTGGTGGTGGGGCTGATCGGCGAACGCGGCCGCGAGGTCAAGGAATTCATCGACCGCATCCTGGGCAGCGAGGGCATGTCACGCGCCGTGGTGGTGGCGGCGCCCGCCGACCATCCGCCGCTGATGCGCCTGAACGGCGCGGCTTACGCGATGTCGATCGCCGAATATTTCCGCGATCAGGGCAAGCACGTGCTCTTGATCATGGATTCGCTCACCCGCTACGCCATGGCGCAGCGCGAGGTGGCGCTGGCGATCGGCGAGCCGCCCGCCACCAAGGGCTACCCGCCGTCGGTGTTCGCCAAGCTGCCGCAGCTGGCCGAACGCGCCGGCAACGGCCGCAGCGGCAGCGGCTCGGTCACCGCCTTCTTCACCGTGCTGATGGAGGGCGACGACCAGCAGGATCCGATCGCCGACGCGGCGCGCGCGATTCTCGACGGCCACATCGTGTTGAGTCGCGATCTGGCCGACGCCGGGCATTACCCCGCCATCGACATCGAGGCCTCGATCAGCCGGGCCCAGCCCGACCTGCTGTCCGAGGACGCGCTCGAGCGCACCCGCCGCTTCAAATATCTCTATTCGCGCTACATGCGCAGCCGCGACCTGCTGGCCGTCGGCGCCTACGTGCCGGGTGCGGACGTGGTGCTCGACGAAGGCGTGCGGCTGTATCCCAGGATGCAGGGCTATCTGATGCAGGGCATGCGCGAGCGCGCGCCGCTGGATGCCGCCCGTGCCGGACTCGATGAGGTGCTGAGTTGAAACCGTTTGCGCTGGCGCGCGTGCTGCAACTGGCCGAGCGGCGCAGCGAAACGCTGGCGCGCACGGTCAAGCTCGCGCATGGCGTCTGGCTGCGGGCGCGCGGCCGCCAGGTACAGCTGACCGCGCTGCGCGACGCCCACATCGCCCGGCTGGCGGGCGAGCTGCGCGCGGGCGTGACGGCTGCGCAGTTGCAGGAGAAAAATCGTCTGCAGCGTGCGCAGGCGGCGGAATTGCAGGCGGCGCAGGAGGCGATCGGCGCCGCCCACCGCGACTGGCAGGCGCGGCTGGCCGAATGGCTGCAGGTCGAGCAGCGGGTGAAGGCGCTGCGGCTGCTGGAGCAGCGCCATCTGGCCCAGGTGGCCGTCCTGCAGCGGCGCAGCGAGCAACGTGAGCACGACGAGCTGGTGGAACTGACGCATCGTAGCGAGGCGGGGTTGCGGAGGCGTTGATGCTGCTTGAACTGACGCCCGCCGAAACCGCTTTTCTGACGGCGCCCTCCACGGTGGCCGAAGGTTTTCAGGTGCGCCTGGGCCGCAGGCTTGCGGCGACACTGACCGCGCGCCTGCGCCTGCCGGTTCGTGCAACGCCGGAGCCGGCCGCCGCATCGGACGGCCCGCCAGCGACGCCCGTTTGGCAGCCCGACGAGGCCTTGTCCTCTTTGTGGCTGACGCGCCGCCTCGGCGGGCAGCGCGTGATGGGCACGGCCGCCTTTGTGCCGCACACCCTGATCCGGACGCTCGATGCCGTCCTGGCGGAGAGCTGGCTGGATGAGCCCGTGCAGACTGCGTTGCCGGCTGCGCTGGCATGGCGCATCGCTACCGATCTCACGCAGGCAACGCTCGCCGTGCAGTTGCCGCACCTCACAACCGACATGACGCGCTGGGCACGAGGAGCGATACGGCATGGCTAAGTTTTTTGCGGCGGGCACGCTGCTTTTTATCCCGGCTTCGGCGCTGGCCGCGCCCGACACGGCCGCCAGCATGCTGACCGTGTTGCTGAGCCTGGCGCTGATCCTGGGCGGATTCGTCGCGGTGGCCTGGCTTGCCCGCCGTTATCTGCCGGGCATGGGCGCGCAGGGCGCGGTCAAGGTGGTGGGGACGACGCCGGTGGGCCCCCGCGAACGCGTGGTGGTGGTCGAGGTCGACGGCACCTGGCTGCTGCTGGGCGTGGGCGGCGGCAATGTACGGCTGCTGCATACGCTGCCGAAGCCGGAACAGGGTTTGGAGCACGCGCAATGAGGGCGGTGCTGCTGCTGGCGGCGCTGGCGCTGAGCGTACCCGCCGTGGGCGCGGAATCGAGCGTGCCGCTGCTCGCCGTGACGCCAGGCGCAGGCGGGCAGGTGATCGGCGTGCCGGGCGCGAGCCTGCCCTGGCTGCTGCTGTTTCCGTTCCTGCCGGCCTTGCTGCTGGCGTTTACCGCATTCACCCGCATCGCGGTGGTGCTGTTCCTGCTGCGGCAGGGTCTCGGCAGCCACACCGCGCCGCCGAATCTGGTGCTGATGGGGCTGGCGGTGTTGCTGACGGTTTTCGTGATGTCGCCGGCGTTGAAGACCATCGATGCCGAGGCTTACCAGCCCTATCTTGCCGGGGCCATGAGCTTCAACGACGCCGCCGAACAAGCCGCGCAGCCGCTGAAAACCTTCATGCTGCGGCAGACCCGGGCCGAGGACCTGAGCCTGTTTATCGAGGGTGGCACCGAAGGCGACAAGACCATCGACCCCAAACAGGTGGAGAGCGTCCCGCTCGCCGCGCTGGCGCCGGCTTTCCTCACCAGCGAACTCAAGACCGCCTTCCAGATCGGCTTCATGGTGGTGCTGCCCTTCCTGGTGATCGACCTGGTGGTCGCCGCCGTGTTGACCGCGCTGGGGATGATCATGCTGCCGCCGCAGCTGGTGTCGCTGCCGCTCAAATTGCTGCTGTTCGTCACGGTCGACGGCTGGCATCTGCTGGTCGGCTCGCTCATCGGGAGCTTCTGATGGAAGGCGGAGTTTTTTAATGGAGGGCGTGGCGCGCGACGCGCTCTGGCTGGTGATGCTGATCTCCGCGCCGGTGTTGCTGGCGGGGTTGTTGACCGCATTCGCCATCAGCCTGTTCCAGGCCGCCACGCAAATCCTCGAACCCACGCTGTCCTTCGTTCCCAAGCTCATCGTCATGCTGCTCGTGCTGGCGCTGCTGGGCGGCTGGATGGGTGACCAGCTGGTGGAATTTGCGCGCACCCTGCTGACCGACTTCCCGGGGCTGGTTGAATGAACGCGCTGCCCCTGAGCGAAGCGGGCGTCGCCGTCTGGCTGTTCGCCTTCGCCCGCCTCGCCGGATGGGCGCTGTTCGATCCCCTGACCGGCCGCCTTCCGGTATTGATTCGTTTGGCGCTGGCCGCCGTGCTGGCCGCCGTGCTGGCGCCGGGCCTGACGATCGAGTCCATCGGCCCCTTCACCGTGCAGGGCCTGCTGGCTTTGAGCCTGGAAGCGGTGTGGGGCGCGGCGCTGGCGCTCTGCGTGTGGCTGGTGTTTGCCGCGGTGAGCGAATCTGGTGCTGATGGGGCTGGCGGTGTTGCTGACGGTTTTCGTGATGTCGCCGGCGTTGAAGACCATCGATGCCGAGGCTTACCAGCCCTATCTTGCCGGGGCCATGAGCTTCAACGACGCCGCCGAACAAGCCGCGCAGCCGCTGAAAACCTTCATGCTGCGGCAGACCCGGGCCGAGGACCTGAGCCTGTTTATCGAGGGTGGCACCGAAGGCGACAAGACCATCGACCCCAAACAGGTGGAGAGCGTCCCGCTCGCCGCGCTGGCGCCGGCTTTCCTCACCAGCGAACTCAAGACCG
>JAMCVR010000211.1:7510-12327 GCA_023475455.1 Thermoplasmatota archaeon
GCGCCGGGCCTGACGATCGAGTCCATCGGCCCCTTCACCGTGCAGGGCCTGCTGGCTTTGAGCCTGGAAGCGGTGTGGGGCGCGGCGCTGGCGCTCTGCGTGTGGCTGGTGTTTGCCGCGGTGAGCGCGGCGCTGGTGTGGACCGGCCACACCGCGACCGGCGGCCTGCTGACGCTGACCGCCGGGCAAGCCGCGCCGGCGGACGCAGCCTGGCGCGCCCTGGCGGGATGGCTGGCGGCATTGGCTTTTCTGGGCGCGAGCGGCCATCTGCTGGTCGTCGACGCGCTGCGCGACAGCTTTGCCGCCATGCCGGTCGCCGTTTTGCCCGCCGCGGCCGACCTGCGGCAACAGGTCGAAGCCGCCAGCTGGCTGTTCGCCGCCGGGGTGCGGTTGGCCTTGCCGCTGGTGGCGCTGGCACTGCTGATCCAGCTGGCGCTCGGCATCGTGGCGCGCACCACGCCGGGGCTGGACATGTTTTCGGTTGGCTTGGGCGTGGCCGGTCTGGGGTTGCTCGCTGCCTGGGTGTGGGCCGTCCCGCTGGTTGCAGTTGGTATGGGCCAGGGAATCGAGCAGTTGGTAGGTTGGCTCGGTAGGCTTGCCTTGAGATAACGGGCCTGTCCTGAATTTTTGTAAACGGACCATTGGCAGGAAGCTGCCGAATTGTCCGGAGGCACATAATGAGAACCAAGAAGCACGATGTATCTGACGCATTGCTGGCCAGCCTGCTGGCCGACTACAAGAAACCCGAAGACCTGATCGGTGAGAACGGCCTGCTGAAGCAGCTGACCAGGCTGCTGGTCTGAAGGAGGCGAGCAAAGCTACATGCCGGAAAAAGGAACGGATCACCTGGCGGGATTTGCCGCACAGACTAACGCGGATGAAAAACGGCAGCCATTGGCCGCCGCAAGGGTGAAAGCATTTCGACTTTTTGCGGGTCAAGCCTTGCGGCGGCGCATGGCGCCAAGACCAGCGAGACCGATGCCAAGCAGGGCGAGGGAGGCGGGTTCGGGAACGCTGCCGTTGCCGCCACCAGGCACCTGGAATCCTTGCACCACCACGATCTGATTGCCGCCACCAAAGGTCGAGAACAGGAAGTCGCCAGTCAGCGGATCGATCGCGGCACCCTCGGCACCAGTGAGGCCGGTAATTATGTAATAAGTTAGTCAGTTTTTTTGCCTTATCTGGCCTGGCCTGGCTGTAAATTTTTCCGACATTTGCGGCCACTTTTAAAATTTCCATGCCGATACAAACATCGAAAGGGGCTGAATTAATTCAACCAGAACAGCCTTTGGGCAACTCAAGCTTGTCTGCCAGGATCGAAGCCAAGCAGCAGACCGCGGGGGCAAGGATAGATTCGGCGACGACAACCATACCTGCCGCGTGAACGATGCCTCGCAAGGAACCGGCCGATGGTCACCACGCTGGACGTGAAAGCTTGGCTCGGATCGGTAGGTTCGTTCGGTGAGATAGAATAGAATGTTACTTTTTATCGTTAAGCAGCCAAAAGAGCGGCGCCTGACTGAAACAAGAGCGGCGGAAACAAGATGGCAGAAATGAATAGGGCCCGAGGCAGCCTGGTTGCGATCGTCACCCCGATGTCGGACGACGGCGCGCTCGATCTCGACGCGCTGCGTCGCCTGATCGACTGGCATATCGCGGAAGGAACGGACGGCATCGTCGTCGTCGGCACCACCGGCGAGTCGCCGACGGTCAGCTACGACGAGCATTGCCTGCTGATCCGCACCACGGTCGAACAGGTCGCCGGACGGGTGCCGGTAATCGCCGGTACCGGCGCGAATTCGACCGCCGAGGCGATCGATCTGACCGAATGCGCCAGGCGCGCGGGCGCCCAGGCAGGATTGTCGGTGGTGCCGTACTACAACAAGCCGACGCAGGAAGGGCTCTACCAGCACTACAGGAAAATTGCCGAAACGGTCGACCTGCCGCTGATTCTCTACAACGTGCCGGGACGCACGGTGACCGACCTTTCCAACGACGCCACGCTGCGTCTGGCGCAAGTGCCCGGCATCGTCGGCGTGAAGGACGCCACCGGCAGCATGGAACGCGCGGCCGATCTGCTGCGTCGCGCGCCGAAGGGGTTTGCGCTGTATACCGGCGACGACGCCTCGGCGTTGCCCTTCATGCTGCTGGGCGGGCACGGCGTGATCTCGGTCACCGCCAACGTCGCGCCGAAGCTGATGCACGAGATGTGCGCCGCGGCGTTCGAGGGGAACCTGGCGCGCGCGCGCGAACTCAACAATGCATTGCTGCCGCTGCACAGCAGGTTGTTTGTCGAGGCCAATCCGATTCCGGTCAAGTGGGCGTGCGCCGAACTGGGGCTGATTCCGCCCGGCCTGCGCCTGCCGCTGACCCCGCTGTCTGCCGGACTGCACGACACCGTGCGTGACGCCTTGCGCCACGCCAATTTGATCTAGCGCGGCGCTTGCGTCCGCCGGTTTGATGTAAGCCTTCGTTTAGGACATTTTATGCGTTTATTGCCCCTGTTTCTGATGGTTGCGCTGGCCGCGTCGGGTTGCGGCATCATCGAATCCAAAAAGATCGACTACAAATCAGCCGCCAAGCTGCCGACGCTGGAAGTGCCGCCCGACCTCACCGCGCCGACCGGCGACAACCGCTATGCCATTCCCGATGCACAGGGCAGCGGCACCGCCACCCTGTCGACCTACAGCCAGGAGCGCAAGACCGCGCCGAGCGGCACGCAAACCCTATTGCCGGCGCAGGACAAGGCGCGCATCGAACGCGCCGGCTCCCAGCGCTGGCTGGTGGTGCAGGCGTCGCCGCAGCAGGTGTGGCCGGTGATCAAGGATTTCTGGCAGGAGACCGGCTTCATCGTCAACCTGGAATCGCCCGAAACCGGCGTGATCGAGACCGACTGGGCGGAAAACCGCGCCAAGATCCCGCAGGACGTGATTCGTCGCACGCTGGGCAAGGTGCTCGACGGCCTGTATTCCACCGCCGAGCGCGACAAGTTCCGCACCCGCATCGAGACGGGCAGTGCGGGCACCGAAATCTACGTCAGCCACCGCGGCATGATGGAAGTCTACGATTCCTCGAACAAGGACCGCACCGTGTGGCAGCCGCGCCCGGCCGATCCCGAACTCGAGGCCGAAATGCTGCGCCGCCTGATGCTGCGCTTCGGCGTCGAGGAGAGCCGCGTGCAGACCCTCTTGGCCAAACAGCAGACGCCGGAGATGGCGCGCATCGTCCGCGATGCCGGCGCCCCGGCGCTGGAAATGGACGAAGGCTTCGACCGCGCCTGGCGCCGCGTCGGCCTCGCGCTCGACCGCGTCGGCTTTGCGGTGGAAGACCGCGACCGCTCCAAGGGCGTGTATTTCGTGCGCTACATCGATCCCGAGATCGACAACGGCAGCAAGCGCGACGAAGGCATCCTCGCCAAGTTCGCCTTCTGGCGCAGCAAGAAGGAACAGACCTCGCCGCAGTTGCAGATCGTGGTCAACCAGGCGGGCGAGAAGAGCCGGGTCAACGTCGCCGGCACCGACGGCAAGCCGGCCGACCCCAATACGCAGAACCGGATCATCAACCTGCTGCACAAAGAACTGAAGTGACGCGGGAACGCGCGTGATGCGGTTCGCCAGCCTCGGGAGCGGAAGCGAAGGCAACGGCCTGGTGGTCGAAGCCGGCGCAACCCGGGTGCTGATGGACTGCGGATTCGGTCTGGCCGACAGCGTGGCGCGGCTGGCACGGCTGGGATTGCAGCCTTCCGATCTGGCCGGCATCGTCGTCACCCACGAGCACAGCGACCATATCGGCGGGGTGGGGCGGCTGGCGCGCAAGCACAGGCTGCCGGTGTGGCTGACTGCAGGCACGCTGGCATTGGCGCAGGACCTCGACGGCGTGGCGGTGCAGATGATCGACAGCCATGCGGCGTTCTCGGTGGACGGGCTGGAAATCCAGCCCTATCCGGTGCCGCACGATGCGCGCGAGCCGGTGCAGTTCGTGTTTGGCGACGGCAACCGCAGGCTCGGCGTGCTGACCGATGCGGGGTGCAGCACGCCGCACATCGAGGCCATGCTGGCCGGCGTCGACGCGCTGGTGCTGGAGTGCAACCACGACGCCGCGATGCTGGAAAACGGGCCCTATCCGGCGAGCCTCAAGCGCCGCGTGGGCGGGCGTTTCGGTCACCTGGAAAACGGCCAGTCGGCGGCCTTGCTGGACAGGCTGAAGCACGACAAACTGCAATGCGTGATGGCGGCGCACGTATCGCGCAAGAACAATACGGCCGCCCTGGCGCAGGGTGCGCTGGCCCAGGCGCTGGGTTGCGCGGACGATGAGGTGCGCGTGGCCTGTCAGACGACGGGCTTTGACTGGATCAGAATTTAATTGGACGGGCTTTGACGACTTTTGCTGAACTCGGGCTGGCGCCCGATATCCTGCGTGCCCTCGACGTGATGGGCTATGTGACGCCGACGCCGATCCAGGAGCGGGTCATTCCCCTGGCGCTGCACGGCGGCGACATCCTCGGCGCGGCGCAGACCGGCACCGGCAAGACGGCGGCGTTCGCGCTGCCGCTGATCCAGCGCCTGCTGCCGTTCGCCAACACCGGCACCTCGCCGGCCAAGCATCCGATCCGCGCGCTGATCCTCACCCCCACCCGCGAACTCGCGATCCAGGTCGAGGAGAGCATCCAGGCCTACACCAAGCACGTGCCGCTGCGCTCGCTGGTGGTGTATGGCGGGGTCAACATCAACACGCAGATTCCGATCCTGAAGACCGGCGTCGAGATCCTGGTGGCCACCCCCGGCCGCCTGCTCGACCACGTGCAGAACAAGACGCTG
>JAMCVR010000113.1:0-5802 GCA_023475455.1 Thermoplasmatota archaeon
CCCACCCGAGTGGTATAATGCCGGCGCTTGATTATTTATGTAATGGTGATGGGCAATGGGCGGTTCGCCCATTTTTTATTTGTACCCGTCACCGAGCGACGATGGATTTTTGATGATGGATTTGTCCGCCCGCCTGGAACCCGTACTTGCCGGACTCGGTTACGAGCTGGTGATGCTGGAACGCGCCGGACGCGGGCTGATCCGGATTTTCATCGACAAGCCGGACGGCATCACGATTGACGACTGCGTGGCGGTAAGCAATCACCTGAGTCACCTGTTCACGGTCGAAAACATCGACTACGACAGGCTGGAAGTGTCCTCGCCCGGCCTCGACCGGCCGCTGGTCAAGCCACAGGACTATGCACGCTTCGCCGGCGAACAGGTGACGCTCAAGCTGCGGGTGCCGACGGACAACCGGCGGCGCCTGAGCGGCCAGCTGGTCGGTTCGACTCCGGCACGCGCCTCCAGACTCAGGATCAGCCGTCCGCTTTGCCCGGATGGTGAAATTGGTAGACACAAGGGACTTAAAATCCCTCGCCAGCGATGGCGTACCGGTTCGATTCCGGTTCCGGGCACCACCTTCCCTTTCAGTCTACCCACCCGAGTGGTATAATGCCGGCGCTTGATTATTTATGTAATGGTGATGGGCAATGGGCGGTTCGCCCATTTTTTATTTGTACCCGTCACCGAGCGACGATGGATTTTTGATGATGGATTTGTCCGCCCGCCTGGAACCCGTACTTGCCGGACTCGGTTACGAGCTGGTGATGCTGGAACGCGCCGGACGCGGGCTGATCCGGATTTTCATCGACAAGCCGGACGGCATCACGATTGACGACTGCGTGGCGGTAAGCAATCACCTGAGTCACCTGTTCACGGTCGAAAACATCGACTACGACAGGCTGGAAGTGTCCTCGCCCGGCCTCGACCGGCCGCTGGTCAAGCCACAGGACTATGCACGCTTCGCCGGCGAACAGGTGACGCTCAAGCTGCGGGTGCCGACGGACAACCGGCGGCGCCTGAGCGGCCAGCTGGTCGGCCTGGAGAACGATGCGGTGAAGTTGATCGTCGACGGAACGGAACTGTCGGTCGATTTGAGAAATGTGGATTCTGCCCGCCTGAAACCCATGGTTTAGGCAAGGCTGGAGGGAATGATGAGTCGTGAACTGTTAATGCTGGCCGATGCGCTGGCACGCGAAAAGAACGTGGACAAAGAGGTGGTGTTCGAAGCGCTGGAGCAGGCGCTCGCCTCCGCTACCAAGAAGCGCTTCAAGGAAGAGGCCGACGTGCGCGTGTCGATCGACCGCGAGACGGGCGACTACCAGTCCTTCCGCCGCTGGCAGGTCGTGTCCGAAGCCGACCTGGAATCCGAGGGCTACCAGATTCTGCTGATCGACGCCCAGGACAAGCATCCCGACATCGAAATCGGCGACTACATCGAAGAACCGCTGGAGAACGTCGAATTCGGCCGCATCGGCGCGCAGGCCGCCAAGCAGGTCATCCTGCAGAAGATCCGCGACGCCGAGCGCGAGCAGATCATCCAGGACTTCCTCGCCCGCAAGGAGCACCTCGTCAGCGGCGTGGTGAAGCGCATCGACCGCGGCAACGCGATCATCGAATCCGGCCGCGTCGAAGGCTTCCTGCACCGCGACCAGATGATCCCGCGCGAAAACCTGCGCGTCGGCGACCGCGTGCGCGCCTACCTGCTGCGCATCGACCGCGGCGCCCGCGGCCCGCAGGTGGTGCTGTCGCGCACCGCGCCCGAATTCATCATGAAGCTGTTCGAACTGGAAGTGCCGGAAATCGAGGAAGGCCTGCTGGAGATCAAGGCGGCCGCCCGCGACCCCGGCCTGCGCGCCAAAATCGCGGTGGTGTCGCACGATCCGCGCATCGACCCGATCGGCACCTGCATCGGCCTCAGGGGCTCGCGCGTCACCTCGGTGACCAACGAACTGGCGGGCGAGCGCGTCGACATCATCCACTGGTCGGCCGACCCCGCGCAGTACGTCATCAACGCGCTGGCGCCCGCCGAAGTCAGCTCCATCGTCGTCGATGAAGACAAGCACAGCATGGACGTGGTGGTGGACGAAGAGCAACTGGCGATGGCGATCGGCCGCGGCGGCCAGAACGTGCGCCTGGCGTCCGAACTGACCGGCTGGGAACTCAACATCATGTCGCGCGAAGCGGCGGAAGAAAAGCAGTCGACCGAAAGCCAGAAGACGCTCCAGCTCTTCATCGAGAAACTCGACGTGGACGAGGAAGTCGCCCAGATTCTGGTCGACGAGGGCTTCTCCACGCTGGAAGAAGTCGCCTACGTGCCGCTGAACGAGATGCTCGAGATCGAGGCCTTCGACGAAGACCTGGTCAACGAACTGCGCAACCGCGCCCGCAATGCCCTGCTGACCGCGGCCATCGTCGGCGAAGAGCAAGTGGAAGCCTCCGCCGGCGACCTGCTGTCGCTCGACGGCATGGACGCGGAAACCGCGCGCACGCTCGCCAGCAGAGGCATCCACACTACCGAGGATCTGGCCGAGCTGGCCGTCGATGAGCTGACCGAAATGGCCGCCATGGACGCCGAACGCGCCAAACAATTGATCATGGCCGCACGCGCGCCCTGGTTCGCCCAAGGCTAAGAGGACTGCATGAACGTTGAACAATTCGCCCAGGAACTGAAACTGCCGCCCCAGCTGTTGTTGGAACAGCTGAAAGCGGCGGGCGTCAGCAAAAATGATGTCGTCGACCCCGTAACCGAAGCGGACAAGGCGCATTTGCTCGACTATCTGCGCAAGATGCACGGCGGCGGCGCCGAGACCGGAAAAACCAAGATCACCATCACGCGCAAGCAGACCGGCGAGATCCGCAAGACCGACAGCACCGGCAAGTCGCGCACCATCCAGGTGGAAGTGCGCAAGTCGCGCACCTACGTCAAGCGCGATGCCGCTGCGCTGGCGGCCGAAGCCCAGGCTGCCGCGGAAGCCGCGCCTGAAATCCAGGCCGCTCCGCCCGTCGAGGAATTGCCCTCGCCCGTCGTCGAGGCCCCGGTCGAAGCCCCCGTCCCCGAACCCGTTGTCGAGCCGGTCGTGGCCAAGCCTGCCAAGGCCAAGCCTGCTGCCGCCGAACCCGTCGCGACCAAGCCGGCCGTGACCGCCGAAGCGGCGCCCGCACCGGCTGAGAAAGCGGCAGCGGGACCCGCCCCGGCGGTGAAGAAAACCACCCGCATCAAGAAGGCTTCGATCCTGAACGAGGCGGAAGTCAGGGCGCGCGAAGAAGAAGCTCGCCGCCACCAGGCATTGCAGGAACGCCAGGCTGCGGACGCCCGCGCCCGTATCGAACGCGAGGCCTTGCGCAAGCAGGCCGAAGCCGCGCGTGAAGCGGCCAAACTGGCTGAAGTCCAGAAAGCCGCCGCGCCTGCCGCGCCGGCTGCCCCCACCGAAAAAACGCTGCACAAACCGGACAAGCCGGGCGCAGCCAAGGGCGAGAAAAAACCGGTCAAAAAAGCCGAAGGCGGCTGGAAGGAAGAAGCCGCGCGCCGCAAGGGCGGGCTCAAGACCCGTGGCGGCGCGGCGCCTGAAGCCGGCTGGCGCGGCCGCAAGGGCAAAGCCAAACCCGGCCACGAGGAAACCACCTTCGTTGCGCCGACCGAGCCGATCGTGCGCGAGGTGCTGGTGCCGGAAACCATCACCGTGGCCGAACTGGCCCACAAGATGTCGGTAAAAGCGGCCGAGGTCATCAAGGCACTGATGAAACTGGGCAGCATGGTGACCATCAACCAGGTGCTCGACCAGGAAACGGCGATCATCGTGGTCGAGGAAATGGGCCATATCGGCAAGCCGGCCGCTCTCGACACGCCGGAAGCCTTCCTCATCGACACCGGCGAGGCCGGCGAAGTGGAAAGGGTCGCGCGCCCGCCGGTGGTGACCGTGATGGGCCACGTCGACCACGGCAAGACCTCGCTGCTCGACACCATCCGGCGCACCCGCGTGGCCAGCGGCGAAGCCGCGCGTGAAGCGGCCAAACTGGCTGAAGTCCAGAAAGCCGCCGCGCCTGCCGCGCCGGCTGCCCCCACCGAAAAAACGCTGCACAAACCGGACAAGCCGGGCGCAGCCAAGGGCGAGAAAAAACCGGTCAAAAAAGCCGAAGGCGGCTGGAAGGAAGAAGCCGCGCGCCGCAAGGGCGGGCTCAAGACCCGTGGCGGCGCGGCGCCTGAAGCCGGCTGGCGCGGCCGCAAGGGCAAAGCCAAACCCGGCCACGAGGAAACCACCTTCGTTGCGCCGACCGAGCCGATCGTGCGCGAGGTGCTGGTGCCGGAAACCATCACCGTGGCCGAACTGGCCCACAAGATGTCGGTAAAAGCGGCCGAGGTCATCAAGGCACTGATGAAACTGGGCAGCATGGTGACCATCAACCAGGTGCTCGACCAGGAAACGGCGATCATCGTGGTCGAGGAAATGGGCCATATCGGCAAGCCGGCCGCTCTCGACACGCCGGAAGCCTTCCTCATCGACACCGGCGAGGCCGGCGAAGTGGAAAGGGTCGCGCGCCCGCCGGTGGTGACCGTGATGGGCCACGTCGACCACGGCAAGACCTCGCTGCTCGACACCATCCGGCGCACCCGCGTGGCCAGCGGCGAAGCCGGCGGCATCACCCAGCACATCGGCGCGTACCACGTCGAAACCGAAAAAGGCGTCATCACCTTCCTCGATACCCCCGGCCACGAAGCGTTTACCGCGATGCGGGCGCGCGGCGCCAAGGCGACCGATATCGTGGTGCTGGTGGTGGCGGCGGACGACGGCGTGATGCCGCAAACCATCGAAGCCATTCACCACGCCAAGGCAGCGGGGGTGCCGCTGGTGGTGGCCATAAACAAGATCGACAAGCCCGATGCCAACCCTGAGCGCATCCGCCAGGAACTCGTCGCGCAGGGCGTCACCCCCGAGGAATGGGGCGGCGACACCCAGTTCGTCGAAGTGTCGGCCAAGGCCAATACCAACATCGACGGCCTGCTCGACGCCATCCTGCTGCAGGCCGAGGTGCTGGAACTGCAGGCGGCCGCCGACGGCCCCGCCAAGGGCATCGTCATCGAAGCGCGACTGGACAAGGGCAAGGGCCCGGTCGCCACGCTGCTGGTGCAGTCCGGCACGCTGCGGCGCGGCGACATGGTGCTGGCCGGCCAGGTCTACGGCCGCGTGCGCGCCATGCTCGACGAGGCCGGCAAGACGGTCAACGAAGCCGGCCCCTCGATCCCGGTCGAGATCCAGGGCCTGTCCGACGTGCCGCAGGCGGGCGAGGACATGATGGTTCTGCCGGACGAGCGCAAGGCGCGCGAAATTGCCTTGTTCCGCCAGGGCAAGTTCCGCGACGTGCAGTTGGCGAAAAAGCAGGCGGCCAAGCTGGAATCGATGTTCGAGCAGATGGGCCAGGGCGAAGTGCAGCAGCTGCCCATCATCCTCAAGGCCGACATGCAGGGTTCCTACGAAGGCCTGGCGCACGCGCTCTCCAAGCTGTCGACCGACGAGGTCAAGGTCAACATCATCCACAGCGCGGTCGGTGCGATCACCGAATCCGACGTCAACCTGGCGCTCGCCTCCAAGGCGGTGCTGATCGGCTTCAACGTGCGCGCCGATGCGTCGGCCCGCAAGCTGGCCGAGTCCAGCGGCGTGGACATCCGCTACTACAACATCATCTACGAAGCGGTGGATGAGGTGAAGGCCGCGCTGTCCGGCATGCTGGCGCCCGAGAAGAAGGAAAGCGTCATCGGCACCGTGGAAATCCGCCAAGTCTTCCACATCTCCAAGGTCGGCA
>JAMCVR010000113.1:6253-12179 GCA_023475455.1 Thermoplasmatota archaeon
TGGAGGTCAACCGCGACATGGAGTTCGCCAAGGTCTACTTCACCACCCTGGGCGGCGAGCCCGAGCATGCGGCGTGCCTGCAGGGCCTGCAGCGCGCCAGCGGCTTCTTGCGCTCGCAGCTGTCGCAGGAAAGCGTCATCGGCACCGTGGAAATCCGCCAAGTCTTCCACATCTCCAAGGTCGGCACCATTGCCGGCTGCTACGTGACGGACGGCGTGGTCAAGCGCGGCGCCGGCGTGCGCGTGCTGCGCAACAACGTGGTGATCCACCAGGGCGAACTCGATTCGCTCAAGCGCTTCAAGGACGACGTCAAGGAAGTCAAGGCCAACTTCGAATGCGGCCTGTCGCTGAAGAACTTCAACGACATCCAGGAAGGCGACCTGCTGGAAGTGTTTGAAGTGGTGGAAGTTGCGCGCTCGCTGTGAGGATTCAGGAGACAGTATCTAGGAACTAGGGAATGTGCGCGGCAAGGCCGCGCGCCTTTAATCCCTAGCCCCTAGCCCCTAATTCCTAGCCCCTATGCCAAAAGACTTCCCCCGCGCCCGCCGCGTCGCCGACCAGATCCAGCGTGAACTGCCGGAGTTGATCCGGCAGGAAGTGAAGGATCCGCGCGTCGGCATGCTGACCATCACCGAGGTGGAGGTCAACCGCGACATGGAGTTCGCCAAGGTCTACTTCACCACCCTGGGCGGCGAGCCCGAGCATGCGGCGTGCCTGCAGGGCCTGCAGCGCGCCAGCGGCTTCTTGCGCTCGCAGCTGTCGCACCGCATGCAGCTGCGCGTGGTGCCCAAGCTCACTTTCGTGTACGACCGCTCGGTCGAGCGCGGCATCGAGCTCAGCCAACTGATCGAAACCGCCGTCGCCGAAGACGCCAAACACCCGAAAGACGCATGAAGCCTGCCCGCCAGTCCCTCTCCCCAACCCTCCCCCGGAGGGGAAGGGGGCGAACGTGATGCCCAAACCGATTAACGGCGTGCTGCTGCTGAACAAGCCGGTCGGCATCACCTCCAACGCCGCGCTGCAAAAAGCCAAGTGGCTGCTCAACGCCAGGAAGGCGGGCCACACCGGCACCCTTGACCCCTTCGCCGACGGCCTCTTGCCGCTGTGTTTCGGCGAGGCGACCAAGTTTTCGGCCTATCTGCTCGATGCCGACAAGCACTATCGCGCCGTGCTGCAACTCGGTGTCACCACCACGACCGGCGATCCGGAAGGCGAGATTCTCGCCACCCGCGAGGTGGACACCAGCCGCGCCGAGATCGAGGCCCTGCTGCCACGTTTCAAGGGCGAAATCGAGCAAATCCCGCCCATGCATTCGGCGCTCGCAGCTGTCGCACCGCATGCAGCTGCGCGTGGTGCCCAAGCTCACTTTCGTGTACGACCGCTCGGTCGAGCGCGGCATCGAGCTCAGCCAACTGATCGAAACCGCCGTCGCCGAAGACGCCAAACACCCGAAAGACGCATGAAGCCTGCCCGCCAGTCCCTCTCCCCAACCCTCCCCCGGAGGGGAAGGGGGCGAACGTGATGCCCAAACCGATTAACGGCGTGCTGCTGCTGAACAAGCCGGTCGGCATCACCTCCAACGCCGCGCTGCAAAAAGCCAAGTGGCTGCTCAACGCCAGGAAGGCGGGCCACACCGGCACCCTTGACCCCTTCGCCGACGGCCTCTTGCCGCTGTGTTTCGGCGAGGCGACCAAGTTTTCGGCCTATCTGCTCGATGCCGACAAGCACTATCGCGCCGTGCTGCAACTCGGTGTCACCACCACGACCGGCGATCCGGAAGGCGAGATTCTCGCCACCCGCGAGGTGGACACCAGCCGCGCCGAGATCGAGGCCCTGCTGCCACGTTTCAAGGGCGAAATCGAGCAAATCCCGCCCATGCATTCGGCGCTCAAGCACCAGGGCCGCCCGCTCTACGAATACGCGCGCGCCGGCATCGAAATCGAGCGCCCGCCGCGCCGGGTGCAGATTCGCGCCCTCGAACTCATCGAATGCGCTCCGCCGCGCGTGGTGCTGGACGTGCAGTGCAGCGCCGGCACCTATGTCCGCACCCTGGCGCAGGACATCGGCGCGGCGCTCGGCTGCGGCGCCCACCTCACCGCCCTGACGCGCACCGCGGCGGGGGGATTCAGGCTGGACCAGGCGCACACGCTGGCCGAACTGGAAGCGCTCGACGCCCCCCTGCGCCCCACCCTGCTGCTGCCCGCAGACTGCCTGATGGCGCATCTTCCCGCCATCCAGCTCGATGCGGCCGACGCCGGGGCGCTGTGCCAGGGCCGCAGCGTGGCGCACGCCACCGACCATCAGGGGCTCGCGCGCATTTACGCCGCGCCCCACACGTTTATCGGCCTGGCCGATGCCGATGCCGGCCGCCTGCTGCCGCGCCGGCTGATCGCCACCCAGCGGGCTTGAGTTTTGGCCCCCATTCAGCGTAAAATCCACCGTTTCCCCGAACGTGTCCCGCTCAGCCGCAGGCCACGCGATTTAGAAGGAGTACACCATGGCTGTTACCGTCGCTCAAAAAGCTGAAATCGTCCAGACTTACCAACGCGCCGCCGCCGATACCGGCTCGCCCGAAGTGCAGGTTGCCCTGCTGACGGCGCGCATCAACGACCTGACCGGCCACTTCAAGGCCAATATGAAGGATCACCACTCGCGTCGCGGCCTGCTGAAGATGGTGAGCCGCCGCCGCAAGCTGCTGGACTACCTGAAGCGCACCAACCTCGAAGGCTACAAGACCCTGATCGATCGTCTCGGTCTGCGCAAGTAATCCCGACAGGGCCACTGTGATGATCCGGCACCCTGCTGCACCGGCACAGTGGATGGGGCGCGCTGCCCCCTGAATTTCCCACGCCCCGCTCTTGCGGGGCGTTTTTGCTTTGAAAGGAACTCGTGTGAGCGCTATCAAGAAAACGTTTACCTACGGCCGCCACCAGGTCACGCTGGAAACCGGCGAAATCGCCCGCCAGGCGTCCGGCGCCGTCATCGTCAACATGGACGACACCGTGGTGCTGGTCACCGTCGTCGCCAAGAACGAAGTCAAGCCCGGCCAGGACTTTTTTCCGCTGACCGTCGACTACCAGGAAAAAACCTATGCCGCCGGCCGCATCCCTGGCGGCTTCCTCAAGCGCGAAAGCCGTCCGTCCGAGGGAGAAACGCTGACGTCGCGCCTGATCGACCGTCCGATCCGCCCGCTCTTCCCTGAAGGCTTCTTCAACGAAGTGCAGATCATCGCCACCGTGATGTCGTCCAACCCCGAAGTCAGCGCCGATATTCCCGCGCTGATCGGCGCTTCCGCCGCGCTGTCGCTGTCCGGCCTGCCGTTCGACGGCCCGGTCGGCGCCGCCCGCGTCGGCTTCATCAACGGCGAATACGTGCTCAACCCGACCCACTCCGAACTGAAGGACTCGGCGCTCGACCTGGTCGTCGCCGGCACCGAAGCCGCCGTGCTGATGGTCGAATCCGAAGCGATGGAACTGCCCGAAGACATCATGCTGGGCGCGGTCGTGTTCGGCCACACCCAGATGCAGGCTGCGATCAACGCCATCAACGAACTGGCCGACGAGGCCGGCGCCGACGCCTGGGACTGGCAGCCGCTCGCCGAAGACACCGCGATGGTGGAACGCCTCAAGGCCATCGCCGAAGACGGCCTGCAAGCTGCCTACAACATCAAGCAGAAGCAGGCGCGCATGGCCGCAATCGACGAAGTGCGCGGCAAGGCCTTCGCCGAACTCATCACCGCCGACATGGACACGGTCGCGCAGAACCACGTCAAGGACGCGTTCCACCGCCTGGAAGCCGGCGTGGTGCGCAACCGCATCCTGTCCGGCCAGCCGCGCATCGACGGCCGCGACACCCGCACCGTGCGCCCGATCACCATCCGCACCGGCGTGCTGCCGCGCACCCACGGCTCCGCCCTGTTCACCCGCGGCGAAACCCAGGCGCTGGTGGTCACCACGCTCGGCACCGGGCGCGACGAGCAGACCATCGACGCGCTGGAAGGCTCCTACTCCGACCGCTTCATGCTGCACTACAACATGCCGCCCTACGCCACCGGCGAAACCGGCCGCGTCGGCTCGCCCAAGCGCCGCGAAATCGGCCACGGGCGGCTGGCCAAACGCGCGCTGCTGGCGGTGCTGCCCTCCAAGGAAGAGTTCGGCTACACCATGCGCGTGGTCTCCGAAATCACCGAATCCAACGGCTCGTCGTCGATGGCCTCGGTGTGCGGCGGCTGCCTGTCGCTGATGGACGCCGGCGCGCCGCTGAAGGCGCACGTCGCCGGTATCGCCATGGGCCTGATCAAGGAAGGCAACCGCTTCGCCGTGCTGACCGACATCCTCGGCGACGAGGATCATCTGGGCGACATGGACTTCAAGGTCGCGGGCACCGAAAAGGGTGTGACCGCGCTGCAGATGGACATCAAGATCACCGGCATCACCAAGGAAATCATGCACGCCGCGCTGAGTCAGGCAAAGGAAGGCCGCATGCACATCCTCGGCATCATGAAGTCGGCGGTATCGGGCAGCCATGAAATGTCGGCCTACGCGCCGCGCATCATCGCCATGAAGATCAATCCCGAGAAGATCCGCGACGTCATCGGCAAGGGCGGCGCCGTGATCCGCGCGCTGACCGAGGAAACCGGCACCCAGATCGACATCCAGGAAGACGGCAGCGTGAAGATCGCCTGCACCAGCATGGAAGCCGGCGAACTGGCGAAGAAGCGCATCGAGGAAATCACCGCCGAAGTCGAAGTCGGCAAGGTCTACGAAGGCCCGGTCATCAAGCTGCTCGACTTCGGCGCCATCGTCAACGTGCTGCCGGGCCGCGACGGCCTGCTGCACATTTCGCAGATCGCCCACGAGCGCGTCAACACCATCGGCGACTACCTGAAGGAAGGCCAGGTCGTGAAGGTGAAGATTCTGGAGGCCGACGAGAAAGGCCGCCTGCGCCTGTCGATGAAGGCGCTGCTGGAAGCCCCCGCCCCGGCAGCCACCGGCAGCGAGACACCGGAAAATGCCGGCTGAGTTTCTGCCAGCTTCATGAAAAACCGCGCCATTTGGCGCGGTTTTTCATTGGCCACTCAAGCAGGCACCGCCGGGAACTCCACACAGACCACCAGGCCCACGCCCCTGCAAATGGGCAATGCGCTGAACAATCGTCAAACCCAGCCCCGCCCCATCCACCCCGCCCGACAGTCTAAAAAATGGCAGAAACACGGCGGCACGTTGCGGCTCCGGAATGCCCGGGCCATGATCTGCCACCCGCCACGTCACGCCCTGCTCCGTACGGTGTACCGTCAGTGCAATCCGCGTCCCGCCATAGCGCAAAGCATTGTCGATCAGATTGGCGAGCATCTCACGCAGCAATTGGACGTCCCCCACCAGAGGGGCTTCGCCGTCTTTCGCGTCAAAGCTGATCTCCACCCCTTTTGACAGCGCCCGCGGAGCCCATTCACGCGCAACCTCCCTCACCAATTCCACCCCATCCAGGGGAATCAATCGAAGGGTGTTTCTGTGGCATCGACGCGCGCAAGAATGAGCAGTTTTTGAACCAGTTCACCCATGGTTTGGGTCGCCTGCGCAATACGCGCCAGGGCGTGTTGCGCATCGTCAGGCTGCGCGTTCACCAGGGCACCTGATCTGCCAGCGCATAGGTTCGCCGCGTCAGTGAGCGGTCAAAAGCCGCATTGATGAAATACTGGCTGGAAAAATAAGCGATGATCCACAACAGGTAAACAGCGGCAGCGTCACCAGCAGCATTCGGACAATCAGCGGCGCAAAAAACCGCGCTCCCGGGCGCGGTTTTTTTATGTGCGCCCGGCACGGGCGCACTCTTGTGGGTGGAAGTCCCACCGTAAGTTGATCACGACGAACGAAGCGAAGCGCAACTGCATGAGGGTGACCGGGTGTGGGGAGGAAGCGTGGAGCGA
>JAMCVR010000254.1 GCA_023475455.1 Thermoplasmatota archaeon
CTGACCCACGATGCTCACCGTGTCGTTCGAAGCTTCCGGGCGCGGAAACCGGTACGGCCAGGCATCGACCGGCAGCACGTGGAACGGATGGCTGTGGCCTTGCGCACAGGGCGTGCGAAAGTGGTGCCCGCAAGATGGCTTCGGGCGCAGCGTTCGGCACCCGCACCAGCGGCGTAATCCCTGCGCACTCGGCCGCCCGCACCATGTTTTCGAGCGTCTCCGGATTGACGCAAACGTGTTCCATATCGAGGATGACGAAATCGTAGCCGGCGTAGCCGATCATTTCGACCAGCAGCGGCGACGGAATCGAATTGAGCAATCCGAATGCGGTCTTTCCGACGGCCAGCGCGCGTTTGAGTTGATTGGTCTGCAGCATGCGGGGGTCACTCCACGGGTAGATACCAGTGCGCGGGGTGCGGGTGGCGCAAAAAGTCATGATGCGAAATGTGCCAGGCATAGGCGCCCGCATAGGGAAACACCAGCACGTCGTTGCAGCGCACCGCTTCGACCGGGGCGTCGAACGCCAGCACGTCTTTCGGCGTGCACAACTGACCCACGATGCTCACCGTGTCGTTCGAAGCTTCCGGGCGCGGAAACCGGTACGGCCAGGCATCGACCGGCAGCACGTGGAACGGATGGCTGTGGCCTTGCGCACAGGGCGTGCGAAAGTGGTGCGAGCCGCCCCGGCCGACCACGAACGTCTTGCCGTGGCTGCGCTTGATGTCGATGACCTGCATCGCGTAGTAACCGCAGGCCACGGTGATATAGCGGCCGAACTCGAAGCGCACCCCAACCCCCGGCAAGCTGCGATCGCTCAACAATGATGCCAGCCCGGCGCTGAACGTCGCCCAGTCGAATTGCCGGTCGGGCCGGCGGTAATTGACGCCGATGCCGCCGCCGACATTGATGTGGTCGATTTCCAGGTCAAATTCGTCGCACCACCGCCGCGCCTGGGTGAGATAGGCCGCCACGAGTTGCAGATGGGCCTGGGCGTCGAGCTGATGGGACAGCAAGTGAAAATGAAAGCCGCGCAAGCGGATTTCGGGATGCGCGCGCAGCCATTCCAGACATTCGCGCAATTGCTGGGCAGGAATCCCGAACGGCGTGGGTTTTCCGCCCATCATCAGGCTGGTTTCAGCCAGGTTGCCGAGGGTCAGGTTGATGCGTAACAGCACCGGCGCCGCCCGGCCGGTTCGGCCGGCGATTTCAGCCAGCCGCCGCAATTCGTTCAGGCTTTCGACGTGCAGACAATCGACGTTCTGTTCGATCGCTTCCCGGAGTTCATTGTCCAGCTTGCCTGGGCCGCTGAAGATTACCGGCACCTCGGCGAAGTGCTCGCGCACCCAGGCCAGTTCGCCGCCCGACGAGACCTCGAATCCGGCGACGAGCGGCGCCAGTGTTTGCAGGATCGGCAGATCGGAATTGGCTTTGATCGCGTAAAACAGTTCGCAGCCGTCCGGCAAGCTGCTGGCCAGATTTGCCGCATGCCGGCGCAACGCCGCCAGGTCGTAGACATACGCGCACAGCGGTTCGTCGGATTTGGCCTGGGCCGAGCGGATGCTTTCGAATACTTCGGCAAGCCTCAACTCCACGCCCGGTTCTCCCCCAGCGTACCCAGCGGGTTGTTGACCGGCAGATACCCGGATGCGCGATCCGGCCGCTTGAAGAAGCGGTTGATCAGATTGGCTTTTCCGGGAAACGGCTCGCCGTTAAGCAAGGCATTGATGCAGCGTGCCGAGGCGTCGTCCCCGTACTGGCTCTGGTAGGCATGCAGATGGTGGCGCACCACCGCCCACAGGCGGTTTTGCAATGCCGGCCTGCCCGCGCCGATCTGGTTGATCGCTTCGCAGAAATTGTTGACGAACAGGCAGTAGGCAATCCGTTTCCATCCCTGCCCGGCGCTGTACCAGAGCGCTTCGCGGGCGCGCGGGCTGACGGCTTCCAGTTGTGCTTCGCCGAATCGCTCCCGCACCAGCTTGACGCCTTCGAAATCGCGCAGGAAGACCTGTCGCGGCCCGCCATCGGCCACGCCGATCACGACGTTTTGCAAGTGCGGCTCGAAGATGACGCCGTGCGCGAAATAGCAGCACAGAACCGGGTACATGAGTTCGGCGACGTAACGCGAAAACCACGCCTCGGCGGTCTCGTCGAGCGGCGATCCGCCATGCCGCTGCATGTCATCCAGCAACTCGCGCATGCGCGCTTCGCCGTAGACATGGTTGCCGAACAGCGCCCCGGCCAGCAGCGGAGTCACGCCGGGGCGCAGCGCGTCGGCGAAGCCCCGCCGCAGGATCAGGCCGAAGCCTTCGGTCACTGCTTTATCAGCCTGCATCTCGCCCGTTTTCAGGTCCACCGAGATGAACGCCGGCTCCTCCATGACCCGAAGGCTCGGAAATTGCTGTTGAAGCCGCGGCATCAAGCTACGCATGATCCGGGTGACCTGCAGTGCGCCCTCGAGTTCGTAAATCGCGTTTTTACGTACGCAGTTGGTGATGCGGACATTCAACGAACACTTATAGAAATAGGGGTTTTCCGGATGGAACAGGGTGCGGATCGACGAGGTCGGATAATAGTGCGCGCCCTGCTGCCCAAGGTCGCGGATACGGCCGGCTCGAATCGCCGCCGCGATCCCTGGATGGCCGAGCAGATGGCGTGCCTGCCACGGATGTGCCGGAATCAGGGCAAAGTCGTCGTCTTCGTCAAGGCCGGCAGGCGCCTGCGCCGCGACGATCCGATCGCACGGCTCGGCGAGCACCGATTGTTGCAGCAGGTATTCGCGGCGCACCGCGAAATAATGCAGCGGAAAGCGCGTCCCCATTTCCGGCGAATAGCGCCGCATCTCCTCATGGGATATTCCCTGGCGGCTTTTCGGGGCGGGGTGGAACGGATGACCGAAAACCAGTGACTGTTCGGATTCGATAAACGCCTGCAACGGTTCCCGCGAAAAACACCGGGGGCGGGATGCGCTCAGCACGGCCGAGGTGACCGCGACGCTGTCGTGAATCTGCTGCATCAGTTCGCCGTTCGCAGGCAGGTCGTACTTCAGGGACAATTCGCGCAGCAACAGCCCCGCCAGGGCCTGCCAATCGAGCAAGGCCCAGGGCTTTGCCGTGGATTTGCAATAGAGCGGCGATAGGTAGCGATAATTGTTGGTGGCGGAAGCGCCGTCGACTACGGTCAGCAGACGTTCGCCGGCAAGCGGCAAGCGAATGTGCATGATACGGCCGCCGCTGCGCTGCAAGGCCAGGCGCACGGATGCCGGGCTATCGTTTTGGCCGAACAACGGTCCCACGCTTAGCTGCCCCTCCGGGCTAGCCACCTCGCGGCAATAACAGTTGAGCAGCGTTTCCATGGCGCGCCGGCCCGCTTCCTGCAGCGCCAAAGATTCGGAGTCGATCGCTCCCGCCAGATTGTGTGAGTGCACGCTTCCTCCTGTGCTAGGAATTTCGCAGGTGTAAACGATGAAATGCCAGGCCGGCCAGGTAAGCGCCGGCGGCAAGCAGGGTGAATGCGCCGATAAAAAAAGGTGCGCGCAGATCAAGCGCCTGAACCGCCGCACCGGCAATCAAGCCGGCGACGACAGCGCCCCACTTGGCGTTGCTCTCGAACCAGCCGAAGGTGCGGCCCGCGTTTTCGCTATTCACGATTGCCGCGATCAGCGCGTGCAGGCCGATGAAGCCGAGCGTCATGCCGAGGCCCATTGCGATGCGTCCGGCAGTCAATCCAGGCAGCGTCGGAAACAGCGCTTGGGCGAACAGCGAGCCCGCAAGCAACACGTATGACAACGACAATATGGGGAGCAGGCGGCCCTGCCCCAGGTAGCGACTCAAGGGTACCGCGCACACCAGATAGACCAGATGCGGGATGCCGAACAACAGCCCGGCTATAGCCAGCGGCGCCGGATCGGAACCCGCCTGGGTGAAGGGAACGAAATAAGGAAACGTAACCACGATGGCGAATATGAAGGCGAACTGCGCCGCGTGGACTTGGGTTGCGCTTACTTCAATCGCGCCACCCTTGGCCTTGGTTGGCGGTTGGCCTGTTGCCTGTAGATGCGCGGGCGGCAATCGTGCGATCAACAGCGCTGCGACGAGCGGCAACAAGGCCAGGTAGCGGTATAACTCGAGTGGGGATTCGATCGTCATCAACAGGCCCAGCCCCGCCGGTGCGATAACCAGCGCCGCCCGCGCCGACCATTGCATCAAGGTCAGACTCCGGGTAAGGGCCGCGCCGCTTACCACGGTTGCCAGATAGGCATTGGACGCGGCGAAGGTGCCGCCGAGCAGACCTTGCAAAGCAAGGGCAACGGAAAATACCCATGCATTGGGGGCGAAGCCGGCGAGCAGGAAACTTCCCGTCAATCCCAGCTGAGCGCGCAGCAGCAGCGGCTTTTTGCCGTATCTGTCCGCGAGCCGGCCCCACCACGGGCTGCTCACCGCCGTGAAAAACATCGGCACGATATACAACCAGCCAGCCAGATAGGCAGTGTCGCTGTGCAGTGATTTATCGAGTATCAGTGCAAAAAACGGTGGCATGCCAAGCGCTGCGAAAGCGGCGATGAAGTGGCAGACCATGATCGTTGCGACGATACGACGCCGGTCAGTGGTCATGGAACCCTCAGGAAATTTGGTGCGCTGCGGCCATAGAACTTGTTGACGTCGGTAGCGCCGATCTCGGCTTTTTCGACCAGGGTGGCGGCGATCAGCAAATATTTGATGTAGAGCCGATCGTCTTCGAGCAGCAACCGGCGGGCCGGTGCGATGTCCTCGCCCTCCGCCGCCAGGTCCGTCAGCACCGCTCCGACTCGCCGCCTGATGCGCGCATACAGATCGGCAGCCGCCACGCCGAGAATCTCTGCGAAGCCCTCGGCCGGCACCGCGATATTGAGTTGCAGGGTGATCGTGGTGAACATTTGCGCCAGCGGCAAAAAATCCGCGACGACGATGCGCCGGTCCTGCAATTCGGCAACATGGGGCGCCAGATCCGGCCAGCGCCGAGCCAGATAGTCGAGATGGATGCGCCCCGCATCATTGTCCTTGAGCAACAGGCGTAGCCGCGGCACTTCCCGGCTCAATACGACGACGGAGTTCTGCTGGTTCGATTCAAGGGCCACGCCATAGCGCAGCCACAACAGCAAATGCAGGCGCAGCGTGAGATCGAGGTAGTCGTTGAAAAACGCTTCGAGATCGCCGCCGTAGAACTGCGCCGCAGCTTCTTCGGCAACCGTGTTTCCGGCCGGCGTTTGCGCCAACAGGGCCGCCACCGGGATCGGCGTGCTTTCGCCCAGCGCGTCGACCGGATAACGGCGCAGGATGTGGCCGAGAAACATCCGGTTGTCGACGTGTCCGCCGCAATCTTCGGACGTTAGCAGCAGGCGGCCGGCGATCGACGGTTCGCGCGCGGCAATATCGGCAAGCAGGGTCTGGATGCGGTCGCCGTCGTGGATGGTGCTTGGCTTGATGGTGCGGATGTTCTTCGCACCCAGGGTACGGATCGTCAGCGGCAACTTCACATGCCATTGCGGCGCATCGAGCAGCACGACGGTGCGCACCGACAGCGTCGGAGCCACCGCGAGACAAGCCCGCGGTGCGCGAACCACGTCGCGTAATCCGGCCTCGCCAAGGAAATCGTCGAGTTGATGCGTCCATACGAACGGATGCACCGGAACCAGGGCATGCGTGTCCGCCATCGCGGCAGGCAGGCCGACGGCTTCGAACGTGGGCCACAACGGCGGCATGCCGACTTCATCGCGGCGAGTGGGATGGTAAAGGGCGCGCGGTACCGCCACCCAGCGCAACAGGAAAGGACGCTGAAATTCCGGGCCGTAGGCGACGAGGGCATCGGCGTCGAAACCGAGCTTGGCGCGCGCGGTCGGATAAAACGGATGATCGAGAAACGCGCCGAGCCGGTCGTAGTGCAACAGGCGCGAGTGCCAATTGGGCAGCCGTGCACCCGGCGCCCCGCCATGCAGCGTGCGGAACTCGGCAAACCAGCGTTCGCGTTCGTTTTCGCTGACATGGCGATGCTCGATCGCCACCTGGCACTCGCCGGCAAACGCTTCGAACGGAGCCGCGGCGGCCGGAGGCAGGCCGCGCGCGAAACAGGCCAGAATATCCGCTACTGCATATAGTTCTCTGACCTGCCCATCCGCCTGCCACAGCAGCGGCGATCCGGCCGCGCGCCAGTCCTGCATGAAAACGGAAGGCGCTACCGGAATCCACAGGCAGCCGTCGCCGAAGTGGCTCACCCTGAGCCAAGCGCCGTGAGGCTCCGTACGATGACCGAGCGTCGACGGCAAGGCGGAACTGGGCAGAACCGCCGAACGGCTCACGCATTCGCGTACGTCTTCACGCAACAAGGCATCCACGACGCGACGGCAAATGTAGCCCGCGTATGCGACGTCGGCGTGCGTCATGCCGGTATCGACGGCGGTCGCCTTCATGCGCCGATCGTCCATGCCAGGCTGCTGCTGATACGGTCCATCTCCCGGCCCAGGCGGTCCGCATCCGAACCCGAGCCGCGCAATACGCCGAGATAGTCCTTGTTGGAATGGGTCAGCGTAACCCTATCGCCGATCGTGCGCAGAGGCTTGAACGTGATCCGGATGTCGTCCGCATGCCGGACAAAGGCTTCGGGCGCGCGGGTCAGGCGGCCTGCAGACTGCGCGGTAAAGTAACGGATCAGGGCGGCTCCCGGCGCGATGCTCAGTTGCGGGAGAGGCCAGAATATCCGCTACTGCATATAGTTCTCTGACCTGCCCATCCGCCTGCCACAGCAGCGGCGATCCGGCCGCGCGCCAGTCCTGCATGAAAACGGAAGGCGCTACCGGAATCCACAGGCAGCCGTCGCCGAAGTGGCTCACCCTGAGCCAAGCGCCGTGAGGCTCCGTACGATGACCGAGCGTCGACGGCAAGGCGGAACTGGGCAGAACCGCCGAACGGCTCACGCATTCGCGTACGTCTTCACGCAACAAGGCATCCACGACGCGACGGCAAATGTAGCCCGCGTATGCGACGTCGGCGTGCGTCATGCCGGTATCGACGGCGGTCGCCTTCATGCGCCGATCGTCCATGCCAGGCTGCTGCTGATACGGTCCATCTCCCGGCCCAGGCGGTCCGCATCCGAACCCGAGCCGCGCAATACGCCGAGATAGTCCTTGTTGGAATGGGTCAGCGTAACCCTATCGCCGATCGTGCGCAGAGGCTTGAACGTGATCCGGATGTCGTCCGCATGCCGGACAAAGGCTTCGGGCGCGCGGGTCAGGCGGCCTGCAGACTGCGCGGTAAAGTAACGGATCAGGGCGGCTCCCGGCGCGATGCTCAGTTGCGGGAGAGGCTCGCCGGAATAGAGGCGCAACACGATTTCGAACAAGGGAATGCCGAGCGTGTCCTGCAGCAGGAACTCGCGGTAATCGCCGATGCTGCGATAGTTGATTTCGACCAGGCGGGGCCCCGTGCCGGTCATGACGAACTCTGTATGGCATGCGCCGAAGCCGACGCCGAAGCGGCGAATGACGTCGACCACACGGGCTTCCTGTTCGGCCGTCAATCCCGTTCCCCAGTTGGCCTCAAGCTCGACAAAATGCGGCGGCGGCGACAATTTCACCTGAAACCCCCCGAGCACGCAGAGCTTCTCGTCGTCGCCGAGGGTTTCCAGCGTGTAGAGCGGACCTGCGATGTATTCTTCGAGGAGTAAGGGTTGACCGGGTTGAAGGTTCCACACCGCGGCGCATTGCGCCGCGAGTTCGGCGTGGTTGCGGGCCAGGCTGACCTGCTGGCTGGCAACGCCTTCGCGCGGTTTGACGATGCACGGAAACGGCACGCCATCCAACACCTGCGCAAGCGCCGCCTTATCGCAGACAACGGCGTGCCAGAGCGCGTCGAGGCCGCGGGTTTGCAGGTCGTCGCGCATTTCCGCCTTGTTCTTGGCGCGATACGTGACGTGCCAGTCTTTCCGCGGCAACCTGAAATACTCGGCGGCGATCGCCGTGCTGGTCTGCAGGTGGTCACTGTTGGAAAAAATGGCCGCCGGTATCTGTTCACGGCAGGTAATGGCATCGATGACCGCGAGCGGATTGAACACATCGCAGGCGACAATTTCGCCGGGGTAAGCGGGAAGTCCGGCTTGATTGAAATATTGCCGATGCGCCTCGGCGTGGTCGGTCAGCAGCACGACGGATAAACCCAGGCGTTGTGCCGCCGGAATGAAGCCGACGTTGACCGGGTCGGTTGGCACGTGGGCCAGTATCACTATCTCTCGCATGGCGGCTCCTCTTACATGTCCATCTGCAACGTCACGAGGGCAGCGCGGCCCGGCGCCGGCATCCGGCCTTGGCTGAAGTCGACGCCACGGAAGTAGTAATCCCGGTCGAACAGGTTGTTGATCGCCAGTCCCGCCTTCATTTTTGTGCTGTTCCAGTTGACGTCACGGGTGAGTTGCGCGTTCCATACCGAATAGGACGGGATTTTTCCCACTGAGCCGGATGCATTTTCGGCAACCGTATTGGCGCCGTCGGAGAACGCCGTGCTCTGGTAGAGGCCGTTCACATTCCAGTTCCAGGAGCCGCTGCGGTAGTTGGTCTGGAAATTGACCTGATGATGCGGCGCCAGGGGCAGTTCGTTGCCTTCGAACTGGCCGGAAAGCTGCTCGGTGTCGACATAGGTATAGGCGGCCTTGAATTGGAGCCCGCGGACCTGCTCCGGCCGCCAGGCGAGTTCCGCCTCGATGCCCTGGTGGCGCGCTTCGCCGAGATTGCGGTAACCCGCTGTGGTGCTCACGAATTCGATCTTGTTGTCGAAATCGAAGCGGAAGGCGGTAAGACCGGCGTCGATGTTCCGCGTCGGGCTCAGGCGCACGCCCGCTTCGTAGTTCTTCGCGCGCTCGGCGGCCAGGTCTCCGCCGAAGGTGATTTGCGTGAACTGGACCGGGCGCAGGGATTTGTGGAAATTGGCGAACAGGAACAGCGCGTTGTTCGCCTGGTAGCCGATGTCCAGACCCGGAAGCCAATCCCTGGTCGGGTTGCGGGTTTGTGCACCGGTCAGGTTGTTTCGGTAGTACAGGTCAACCTGCTCATGGCGGATGCCGGGGGTGATTTTCAGTTTGTCATCGAGCAGGGCAAAGGTATCGCTCAGGTAAGCGGCGACGGCATCGTTCTCGAAGCGCCAGTTGCGCGAAATGGTGTACGCATTCGTCGCCAGGTTGCGCGAGTCGACCAGATAGTCGACTTCTTCACGCATGTAACGTGCGCCGATGGCAATTTTCTGCTTGATGGCGCCGTCGATGTCGAAGGTAAAGCGCGGCTCGCTGCCGTACACCCAGAACGCCCGCGGAGACGACATTTCCAGTGTCGATGGCGTGTCGGCGTTGCTGGCGTTGCCGAAGAAAAACTGGCGGTTGCTGCGATGGGCAAAATTGCTCCAGCTCAGTTCGGCGCCGTTATCGAAAACCTGGCTGTAGACCAGATGCCCCCGCAGGGTGTCGCCGTCGAAGCGGTCAAGCGGGCGCGTCGACTGGTCGCGATCGCGCTCGTAGGACTGAGGCGTCAAGGCACCGGGTAGCTCGTTCTCGGTTTTGTAATACTGGAGCCCCGCCTTGATGTCGGCGTTGTCAGTGATGAACCAGTCAGCGTCAAGCATAAGGTTGTTCACCGATGTCCTGGAATGATCGCGCTCGGCATTCCCTTCGATGACGTTAGCCTGCGCCTGCAGTCCGATCCGGTCGCTCACGAAACCGCCGGCGCGGAGATAGGTGTCGGTCAGCACGCGGCCATTGTCCGTAACCGACAGGGTCTCCTTCGCCGTGAAGGACGCCTCGCGCGGGATTCGCTTGGTCACGAAATTGATCACGCCGCCGACGTTGTTCGGGCCGTAGTGGACAGCGACGCCGCCTCGCGCCACATCGATGGTTTCGACGGCGTTGATGGTCAACGGAAACAGAGATAGGCCGGTCTGGCCGTAAGGCGCCAATGTAATCGGCATGCCGTCGACCAGCACCAGCACCTGCTCGCTGCGCAAGGGATTGAGGCCGCGCACGCCGATGTTCGGCAGAATGCCCGTACCGCTTTCGTCCAACACCCGCACCCCCGGCACCGTGCGCAGCGCATCCTCCACGGTGCGCGCACCGGATTCGGTCAGCTCCTGAGAGGTGACGACGGTCCGGGCGCCGGGATGTTTCTTCGCCGCCGCAGGCGTCGGCGCGCCCAGCCAGTCGGCGCTGACCGTCACTTCTTCGAGGGTCTTGACCGGGGCTTCTGGTTCGGCCGTGGCCGCAGTCTGGGCGTTCGCCTGGGAAACGGAAAACGCCAATGAAAGGGCACCGGCTAACGCGGATAAATGAAATTGCATGGATGACATCTTTCAGGGTTGGTGGACAAAATCAGTTCGAAACGGGCCCAGCCCGCCCACCAGGCTTAAACGGCGCGCCTGGCCCCTGTCGATGGCGGGGGGCGCAGGACGCGCGCGCGTCGCGGTTGCTTCGGGGCGTTCACACTCCAGGTCGTCGGCGAGGTTGAGGCAGGCCTCGCGCTCGGCTGGCGTGAGTTCGGCGTGTTCGGCGGCGCGTTCGAGCAGCAGTCGGGCGGTGGCCTGGTTGCGCGCGCAGGGGTGGCGCAGCATCACCAGCGCGGCGACCAGGAGCGAGGCGGCGGGGGAGGTTCGCATGGTTTTCCCTTTCTCAGACGGAAGCGACAAAAGCTTCGCCGGGCAGCCATTCGCAGGCGGTGAGCTCGCCGCTTTGCAGCGCGTGCAACAGGCGAAGGGTTTCGCGCGCCGAGCGGCCGACGTTGAGGTCGTTGGCCGCCACGCTCATCACCCGGCCTTCGGGGTTGACGATGAAGGTGGCGCGCACGGCCACGCCGGATTCGGCGAGCACGCCGAAGCCTTGCGCCAGCGCACGCGACACGTCGCCCAGCATCGGGAACTTGACCGTGCCAAGGCCGTGTTTGATCCAGGTGCGGTGGGCATGCGCCGAATCGACGCTGGCGCCGAGCAGTACTGCGCCGGAGACGTCGAAGTCGTGGCTCAGGTCGGAATAGGCACGGATTTCGGTCGGGCAGACGAAAGTGAAGTCGAGCGGCCAGAAAAACAGCACCAGCCACTTGCCGCGGTACTGCGCGAGCGAGACCGGTTCGATGCGGCCGTCGGGCAGATAGGCTTCGCAGGTGGCGTCGGGGATGGATTGTCCAATCGAGATCATGAAACTCTCCTTCAATGCAGGGTGTGGCGTGCGAGAACGGAGTGGGCGGCGCACGACACCGCGCGCCATTCAAACGACAGACGCTCGCAGGCATTGGCGAGTACCGGACTGGTTGCGCTGATCTGCATCCAGCACAAATGCTGCTCGACCATGTGGGCGAGTTTCTTGCAGCCGGTTTGCTGATAGCGGCGCATCAGCCACAAGGTCGCGGCGATGACGATTTCGTGCGTGTCGTGGTACTGGGGTGCGGCCATGCCAGTCTCCTAGAACTTGGGGCTGGCTGGCGTTTGCGCGCTGGCGGGCGTTACGGGAATTCCATTTCCATATCGCTGAAAATGGAACGCTTGCTACTTGGTCAAAATCAGTTTGCCGTTTTTGGTGATGCGCAGCCGCCGGCCGGAGAGGCCGCAGACGAAATTGCCGAGCACCGGCGCGATGTCCTCGAACAGCGCGCCGGCCGCGTCGTTCCGATGCTGCGCGTCGTCGAAGCTGTCGACCTCTTCCATC
>JAMCVR010000078.1:0-8098 GCA_023475455.1 Thermoplasmatota archaeon
ATCAAGGCACAACTGGGGATGGACATTCTGCGCGCCAAGTCGCCTGCGATGATCGACAAGGAAGTCGCCGTTTACGTGCTGGCCTACAACCTGATATGTGCGCTGATGACGCGCGCTGCGATGAGCGCGGGCGTCATGGCCCGGTCGCTGAGCTTCAAAGGGACCGTGCAACTGTTTCTGGCCTTCGAACAACAATTGCGCTTTGGCGCGGGCGCAGGCGTTCGAACCATGACCGCCCATCTGCTCGGCGCAACCAGCATGCTCAAACTGCCCGTCCGCCCCGGACGGGTTGAACCTCACGCCATTAAGCGACGACCAAAGAACCACAAACTACTCACCGTTCCCCGCCACATCGCACGCGCGAAGATCCACCAGTCGCGACGCGCAACGGCTTAAGGTAGTGCCATGGCACCCAGATCCAGTTCTGCGCTAACCAGTCCATGATTGATCTCCTCGTTTGTCCTTAACCGTGCCCATGACGCACTTCCAGGTTCCCCGTCTCGCATTCCTCCATGTAATGCACGAAGCCGCGGCGCAGGCGCTCCGCCCAGCCTGCGCCGAGCTTTGCGCCCACCTCCGCCATCTTCGCTTCGAGCTGTTCCGCCGTGGCCTGGAGCAGGTCGTAGGTGAGGGTCACCATGTTGTCGTCCTGAATCTCGATGGCCTTAACGCCCATCATGGCGCCCAGCGCCTCGGCCAGGATGGCTGCGTCATGCGCATCGAGCGGTGCGTCGAGTTGAAAGCGTCGGCGCTTGAGCAGTTCCTCGCCCTTCTGTTTGGGCGCCTTCTCGCCGGGCACCCCGATGTAGAGGTGGGGATGGGCGGCGAAGCGCTGCCGGCATTGCTCCGAGCAGAAGGCATAGCGAAGCCCCTCGAATACCGTTTCGAACTGCGCTGCGGGAATCTCCATCCCACAGACCGGATCCTTGACCGTGGCACTCATCCGATCAAACCCTGGTAACGCACGCCGGTATTCAGATTCAGGTCCGCCCGGATCGGCTTCGAAGGCTGCGCCGCCAGGCGCTTGCTGATCTCGCTGTCGGGGTCTTTCAGGTCCCCGAACAGGATCGCCTGGTGTCCCGCCCGCAGGCAGGCCTCGGCGCAGGCGGTGATGCCGTCGCCGCGATCCACCTTGTGCACGCACAGGGTGCAGGACTCGACCGTGCCGATGCCGCGCGGCGCGTAGGCTTTCTGATTGTGCGTCGGCTCGTGAATGAGCGAGCGCGCCTTGTAGGGACAGGCCATCATGCAGTAGCGGCAGCCGATGCAGGTGTGCTTGTTCACCAGCACGATGCCGTCGGCGCGCCGGAACGAGGCCCCGGTCGGACACACGTCCACGCAGGGCGGAAACTCGCAATGCTGGCACATGACCGGGAAGGCCTGCGTGTGCCCGGTCTGCTCGTCGGTGACGGTCAGCTTGCGGATCCATTGCGCATCGGTCCTGGGCCGCCCGTGGCCCCATACGCCGTTCTCGGTGAAGCAGGCGTCGACACAAGCGGTGCAGCCGTCGGCGCACTGGTTGGCATCGATCAACAGCCCCCAGAATCTCCATCCCACAGACCGGATCCTTGACCGTGGCACTCATCCGATCAAACCCTGGTAACGCACGCCGGTATTCAGATTCAGGTCCGCCCGGATCGGCTTCGAAGGCTGCGCCGCCAGGCGCTTGCTGATCTCGCTGTCGGGGTCTTTCAGGTCCCCGAACAGGATCGCCTGGTGTCCCGCCCGCAGGCAGGCCTCGGCGCAGGCGGTGATGCCGTCGCCGCGATCCACCTTGTGCACGCACAGGGTGCAGGACTCGACCGTGCCGATGCCGCGCGGCGCGTAGGCTTTCTGATTGTGCGTCGGCTCGTGAATGAGCGAGCGCGCCTTGTAGGGACAGGCCATCATGCAGTAGCGGCAGCCGATGCAGGTGTGCTTGTTCACCAGCACGATGCCGTCGGCGCGCCGGAACGAGGCCCCGGTCGGACACACGTCCACGCAGGGCGGAAACTCGCAATGCTGGCACATGACCGGGAAGGCCTGCGTGTGCCCGGTCTGCTCGTCGGTGACGGTCAGCTTGCGGATCCATTGCGCATCGGTCCTGGGCCGCCCGTGGCCCCATACGCCGTTCTCGGTGAAGCAGGCGTCGACACAAGCGGTGCAGCCGTCGGCGCACTGGTTGGCATCGATCAACAGCCCCCAGCGTTGCAGGCTGGAGGCGGCTTCCTCGGGGGAGCGCGCGCGGGCGAGTTCGATCAAACGCAGACCGGGCCCCAAGGCGGCGGCTGCGGCGGCGCCGCTGGCCAGTCCCAGAAAATCACGTCGGTTCAGGCTCATGGTGTGGGCTCCTTGGCATCGTTGCCGGCAACAGGCCGCGGCTTTCCTGCAAGCCGCTTTGTTCGCATCGCGATCACCGGATGTACGCCTCGGTGGCGTAGCGGCGCATCATGCGGTGGCTGTTGAAGTAGGACGCGTTCTTGCTGATCGCGCCCTTCATGACCCTGATCCAGCCGCCGGGGTCGCCACTGTAGCCATAGTAAAGCGGCAACACCACCTGATCGAGCTTGTCGTAGAGTGCGCGCGCATCGCCGTCCGCCGTGCTCGCCGCGTCGCCGATCGCCCAGCCGGTCACGCCCTCGATGCAGCCCTCGATCCACCAGCCATCCAGAACCGACAGGCTCGGCACGCCGTTGAACGCCGCCTTCATGCCGCTGGTGCCGGAGGCCTCGAACGGGCGCAGCGGCGTGTTGAGCCAGATGTCGACGCCGGACACAAGCAGCCGGGCGATCTCCATGTCGTAGTCGGGCAGATAGACCACCGGCACGATGCCTTCGAGCGCCCGCGCCTGGGCGTGCAACTGCTCGATCAGCCGCTTGCCGCCGTCGTCGCGCGGATGCGCCTTGCCGGCGAGCACGATCTGGAACGAGCGCTGCCGGGCGATGGCCTGCAGGCGATCGAGATCGGCGAACAGCAGGTCGGGACGCTTGTACGCGGTCATGCGACGCGCGAACCCGAGGATCGGGACCTTCGGGTGCAGATTCACCGAGGTGAGCGCGCGTACCCGGTCGATCAGCGCCTGCTTTGCCTGGACGTGCGCCTCCCATACCGCGGCGTCGGGGATGCAGCAGTCGGCGCGCACGAGTTGCTCGGGCTCGTGGCACCAGCTCGGCAGGTAACGGTCGTAGAGCTTGCGGAAACTTTCGGCGGTCCAGGTGAACGGATGCACGCCGTTGGTGACGGCATGTACCCGGTAGCCGGGAAACATCGTCTTCGAGACCTCGGCGTGGCGCTTGGCCACGCCGTTCACGTATTCGCTCAGGTTAAGGGCGAGCCGCGTCATGTTGAGGCTGTCCTCGCCCGCGAGACGCCTGAGCGTCGCAGGATCGACGATGTTGCCGAGCACGCGCTGCACCAGCGCGTAGGAAAAACGGTCGTGGCCGGCCTCGACCGGTGTATGGGTGGTGAAGTTGCACTGCTCGCGCACCCGCGGCAGGTCGTAGGGCGGTTCGCCGGGGCGCAGGTCCTCGGGCGGATAGGCATGGCGACGCAGCAGCTCGAGGCCGAGCAGCGCGGAATGCCCTTCGTTCATGTGGTACTGGCGGATCTTGAAACCGAGCGCCTGCAGCAGGCGCACCCCGCCGATGCCGAGCACGATCTGGAACGAGCGCTGCCGGGCGATGGCCTGCAGGCGATCGAGATCGGCGAACAGCAGGTCGGGACGCTTGTACGCGGTCATGCGACGCGCGAACCCGAGGATCGGGACCTTCGGGTGCAGATTCACCGAGGTGAGCGCGCGTACCCGGTCGATCAGCGCCTGCTTTGCCTGGACGTGCGCCTCCCATACCGCGGCGTCGGGGATGCAGCAGTCGGCGCGCACGAGTTGCTCGGGCTCGTGGCACCAGCTCGGCAGGTAACGGTCGTAGAGCTTGCGGAAACTTTCGGCGGTCCAGGTGAACGGATGCACGCCGTTGGTGACGGCATGTACCCGGTAGCCGGGAAACATCGTCTTCGAGACCTCGGCGTGGCGCTTGGCCACGCCGTTCACGTATTCGCTCAGGTTAAGGGCGAGCCGCGTCATGTTGAGGCTGTCCTCGCCCGCGAGACGCCTGAGCGTCGCAGGATCGACGATGTTGCCGAGCACGCGCTGCACCAGCGCGTAGGAAAAACGGTCGTGGCCGGCCTCGACCGGTGTATGGGTGGTGAAGTTGCACTGCTCGCGCACCCGCGGCAGGTCGTAGGGCGGTTCGCCGGGGCGCAGGTCCTCGGGCGGATAGGCATGGCGACGCAGCAGCTCGAGGCCGAGCAGCGCGGAATGCCCTTCGTTCATGTGGTACTGGCGGATCTTGAAACCGAGCGCCTGCAGCAGGCGCACCCCGCCGATGCCGAGCACGATCTCCTGCTTGAACCGGTAGGCTTCGTCGCCGCCGTACAGGACATGGGTGATCTCGCGGTCCTCGCTCCGGTTCTCATCCAGGTCGGTGTCGAGCAGCAGCACCGGCTGGCGGCCGCCCATGTGGCCCTCGAGCACATACAGCCACGCGCCGATCCACACCGCCCGGCCCTCGATCGGCACGGCGATCCTGGCATCCAGGGGCCGCGCCCACCGGCGCGGCTCCCACACGGCCGCCTGCTCGGCCTGCCGGCCCAGGGCGTCGATCGCCTGGCGGAAATAGCCGGCGCGGCTCACCAGGCTCACCGCCACCAGCGGCAACGCCAGGTCGGCGGCTGAGCGCACGGTATCGCCGGCCAGCACGCCCAAGCCGCCGGAGTAGGTCGGGATCTCGTTGCGCAGCGCGATCTCCATGGAGAAATAGGCGACGCGGGGTTCGTGGATGAAGTCGTCGAGCATGATCGCCCCGGGAGCCGCGGGTGCTTCGTCGCTGGGCCGCTCCCCGCTCAGCGCGCTCACGCGGTCCCCCTTGGCACGATAGGCCATTGCCACGCGGGCTCTTTGCGACCTCGGACAGCCCCGTGGTTTCGTTCATGGCCGGACTTCCCGAAGCCCGAATGCTTCATGGCTCGGCCTCCACGCGCACGATTCCTGGCCGCGCGGCGATGTAGTCGAGCGCGTAAGCCAGTTCGCCCGGGGCCTCGGCGTGCACGGTAAAGAGCGGCTGGCCCAGCTCGACGACCGTTCCGAGCGAGACATGCAGTTCGAGCCCCGCGGCCGGCGCGCCGCGCGCCCCGGCGAGTTTCGCCACGCGCGCCAGCCGGCGATTGTCGATTGCCGTCACGCGCCCGCGCCGCGCGGCCGTCACCGCGTGCGTATGCGCCGCCACCGGCGGCGCGCGCAGACCGCCCTGAGCCACGCAGATGGCCTCGAATTTTCTCCACGCGCGGCCATCGTCCAGAATTTCCCGCGCCCGGCGCGCACCCTCGCCCGCTGCAACCCCGGGCGCGAATTCGAGCACCGCGCCGGCGATCCGCAGCGCGCGCTCGCGCAGATCCGCCGGCGCGCCGGCTTCGCGGCGCAGCACCGCGAGCGCGTCGCGCGCTTCAAGCGCCGGGCCGATGCCGCGGCCCACGGGCTGGGTGCCGTCTGTGATGAGCGTCTGCACGGTGAGACCGATGGCGCGACCGGTTTCCACCAGGCGATGGCTCAGGGTCTGCGCGGCCTCGCGGCTGCGTACCTTGGCGGTCTCGCCCACCGGGATGTCGATGACGACATGGCTCGAGCCGGCCGCCGCCTTCTTCGACAACACCGAGGCGACGAGTTGGCCCTCGCTGTCGAGATCGAGCGGGCGCTCGACGCGAATCAGGATGTCGTCCGCGGGACTCAGGCGTACCGCGCCGCCCCAGACGACGCAGCCGCCTTCGCGCTCGACCACCCGGCGCATGGCCGGGACATCCAGCTCGACCTCCGCGAGCGTCTCCATCACGTCCGCGGTGCCCGCGGGCGAGGTGATCGCGCGCGACGAGGTCTTGGGCATGGTGAGGCCGAAGGCCGCGACGATCGGCACCACGATCAGGGTCGTGCGGTTGCCCGGCAGCCCGCCGACGCAATGCTTGTCCACCACCGGCGCGTGCCCCCAGCCAAGGCGCTCGCCGGCGTCGACCATGGCGCGCGTGAGCGCGACCGTTTCCGCAAGATCCAGCCGGTCGCCGGCGCAGGCGGCGATGAAGGCCGCGAGGTGGATGTCCGCATAGCGCCCCGCGGCGATGTCGCGCACGATCGCCCGCATGTCGGCGTCGCCGAGACGCTTGCCGTAGACCTTGGCGCGCACCCGGCTGAGCGACTCCAGCACCGGCGGGTGGGACAGGGCCACCGCGTCGCCTGCGCGCGCCCCGAGGAGCCGCCACGCCGCTTCCGAGAGACCCACCTCGTCCGACGCCAGCAGATCGCCGGTGACGACATTCAGCGTGGCGATGATGGCATGGCCGTCGTGCGTCACCTGAACGCGCGACTGCGCCTCGAAGCCCTCGGCGCGGCAGACGTGGCAATCGCTGCGCATGTAGATCACGGGTTCCTGGTAGGTGTCGATGCCCAGGCGCTTGAGGCGCAGCGCGTGGGGCGGCGTCCGATGGGCATCGGGGATCACCCTATCGCTTGCGTCATGGGTCATCGACTCGGCCGAAATGAAATCGAACCGCGCCCTACTTCCCGTACTGTTGATTGAGGTATTCAACAATCATCGGCACATCCTCTTTCGGGATGGGCGCGCCCATGACGTTCACCATCTTGTTCACCGTGGCTTCCCAAGCTTTCCTGTCCAGGAACGGCGAATTCATCTGGATGTAGTCCAGACTGTGGCAAGTCGCGCAGTTGGACAACACCCGATCTTTGCCGGAACCGTCCTTCAATCGAATCTGCTCCTCGCCGGCTGCGAAAGCCGCCGCGGGCAGCAGCACAAGCAATAACAAGCGTTTCATGGTCGTCTCCTTCTTCTCATCCGACCTGGAGGGTCGCTTTCTGGATCAGGTTGTGGTGGTAGCCCGCGGGATTCAGGATCAGCTCGGCGGTCTGGGTCTGCCCGATGCGGTTGGAAGCCTTGGCCATCACCGTCACCTTGCCGCGCCGCGCCGGCTTGAACCGATACGACCATAGTCGCCACGAGAAACGGCCGACGTCCTGGCCCAAGGTCGCCGGCCGCCAGGACTGTCCTTCGTCGAGGGAGACCTCCACCGTCCGGATGCCATAGCCTCCGTCCCAGGCCACGCCTTTCACGTCCACCGACTGGCCGGGCCGGAAGCGCTGGCCTTCCTCGATATTGGTGATGAGCGAGTTGACCACCATGTCGGTGATCGGCGTGTTGACCGCCGTTTCCTGCGTGATGAAGCGATCCACATTCGGAAACTTGCCGAGCGGGATGCGGTAGGCGGGCTTCATCCAGAAGCCCTCGAACGGCTTGGCGACCACGTCGATGCTCATCAACTGCTTCACCCAATAGGTCGCGGCCCAGCCGGGCACCACCAGCCGCGCCGGAAAACCGTTCCAGTGGGGCAGGGGCGCGCTGTTCATCTCGAAGGCGATCAGCGTGTTCTCGTCGAGCGCCTTCCACATCGGCAGGCTTTTCACGAAATCCGGCGTCTTGTACGCGGCGATGCCGGAATCCGCGCCGTCGAACACCACCTCCAGCGCCTCCTTCCTGACGCCGGCCTTGTTGAGCACGTCGCGCAGCCGCACCCCGACCCAGCGCGCATTGCCCATGGCGCCGTTCCCCCATTCGATGCCCGGCACGTGCGGCTGGAACAGCCCGCGCCGGTTGCCGGCGCACATGCACAGCGCCGGCAGCTCCACCCGCTCGAAGCCGCGCTTGAGATCGTCCAGGCTCAGCTCCATGGGCTTTTGCAATGCCTCGCCGCCGATCCTGAGCTTCCACGACTCTGCCGCGACCTCGGGAATATTGACGATGTGGTAGCGCACGAAGAAGGCGTCGTTGGGCGTATACAGATCGTTGAAATACGCCACCGGCGTTTCGTAGTTGGGTGGGCGGAAAGTGCGTTTGATGAGGGGTTTCTTCCCCGGCAAGGCATCCAGGAACGAGGCTTCCAAGGTCGCCGGCCGCCAGGACTGTCCTTCGTCGAGGGAGACCTCCACCGTCCGGATGCCATAGCCTCCGTCCCAGGCCACGCCTTTCACGTCCACCGACTGGCCGGGCCGGAAGCGCTGGCCTTC
>JAMCVR010000078.1:8678-11627 GCA_023475455.1 Thermoplasmatota archaeon
GGCTTTTGCAATGCCTCGCCGCCGATCCTGAGCTTCCACGACTCTGCCGCGACCTCGGGAATATTGACGATGTGGTAGCGCACGAAGAAGGCGTCGTTGGGCGTATACAGATCGTTGAAATACGCCACCGGCGTTTCGTAGTTGGGTGGGCGGAAAGTGCGTTTGATGAGGGGTTTCTTCCCCGGCAAGGCATCCAGGAACGAGGCTTCCAAGGTCCCGGCCGGCAACTCCGCCGGACCCATCGACACCGGCGCGGCCAGGGGCATGCGCGGCAATGCCAAACTGGCGCCGCCGAGAACCAGACCGCCGGAAACGCCTTTCAGGAAATTTCTTCGATTCATGATGAATCCCTCCAGATGAAAACGTCGAAAAATGAAGCGCACGAAGCGGCTGGTATGTGACTCCTCGCACCCGGCCACAGGGTCGCGGCTGTGATGGCCTGCGTCCCGCTCGGCGGCGATGCCTCCTGCAGGCAATAAGCCTGCGGCGCGCAGCGCTTCCTCAGAAAGTCTGGCTCACAAAATAAATCATAGTCCACGAACCCGTCCTTGCTGGTGAAAACCTCCGGGGCGGCCGCCATGCGAGGGTTGGATTGCTCATGCGCTGCGCCCTCGGAATCGCGCCTCGCTTAGCCCCCAGCATCCCGGACCTGGACGCCGGGCCGCGGAAAGAACGCCGGCACGCGCGCCGCGTAGCGCGCGTATGCCTCGCCGAACTCGGCTTTTGCAATGCCTCGCCGCCGATCCTGAGCTTCCACGACTCTGCCGCGACCTCGGGAATATTGACGATGTGGTAGCGCACGAAGAAGGCGTCGTTGGGCGTATACAGATCGTTGAAATACGCCACCGGCGTTTCGTAGTTGGGTGGGCGGAAAGTGCGTTTGATGAGGGGTTTCTTCCCCGGCAAGGCATCCAGGAACGAGGCTTCCAAGGTCCCGGCCGGCAACTCCGCCGGACCCATCGACACCGGCGCGGCCAGGGGCATGCGCGGCAATGCCAAACTGGCGCCGCCGAGAACCAGACCGCCGGAAACGCCTTTCAGGAAATTTCTTCGATTCATGATGAATCCCTCCAGATGAAAACGTCGAAAAATGAAGCGCACGAAGCGGCTGGTATGTGACTCCTCGCACCCGGCCACAGGGTCGCGGCTGTGATGGCCTGCGTCCCGCTCGGCGGCGATGCCTCCTGCAGGCAATAAGCCTGCGGCGCGCAGCGCTTCCTCAGAAAGTCTGGCTCACAAAATAAATCATAGTCCACGAACCCGTCCTTGCTGGTGAAAACCTCCGGGGCGGCCGCCATGCGAGGGTTGGATTGCTCATGCGCTGCGCCCTCGGAATCGCGCCTCGCTTAGCCCCCAGCATCCCGGACCTGGACGCCGGGCCGCGGAAAGAACGCCGGCACGCGCGCCGCGTAGCGCGCGTATGCCTCGCCGAACTCGGCTGCCATCTCGCGCTCCTCGCGGCGCGCCAGGCGCACGTACATGAACACCAGTACCGGAAACATGGCGAGCGTCAGGAGCGTCGGCCACTGCACCAGAAAACCCAGCATGATGAGCACGAACCCCGCGTACTGCGGATGGCGGATATGGGCATACGGCCCGGTCACCGCCAGGGTATGGCTCGCTTGCGCCGCGAACAGCACCTTCCAGGCCGATGCCAGCAGCCAGAAGCCGCCGCCGATGAAGGCGAAGCTCAGCAGGTGGAACGGGCCGAAGTGCGGGTTGGCGCGCCAGCCGAACATGACTTCCAGCAGATGGCCGGCGTCGTGCGACAGGAAATCCACGCCCGGATAGCGGCTCTGCAACCAGCCGGAAAGCAGATAAATCGTCAGCGGAAAACCGTACATCTCGGTGAACAGCGCGACGAGAAAGGCGGAGAATGCGCCGAACGAGCGCCAGTCGCGCGTCGTTTTCGGCTTGGCGAAGCTGAACGCGAACAGGATGAATACGGCGGAATTGATCAGTACCAACAGCCATAAGCCATAAGCCGGCGCTGTGCCGTTCATGCCTGGTCTCCTTCGTTGTCATGGGAATGCCGGTGTTCGCCGTTTCCGCCATGACCGCGATGCATGAAAAAATGCAGCGGCAGACAGGCAAGCAGCAGCAGGAAGGGCAGGGCACCGAACAGGTGGGCACGGTGCTCGGTCAGCAGAAAAAAAGCCGCGGTGGCAAAAAAGGCCAGCACGGCCAGGTTTGTCCGGACGGCGCCCCCGTGCCGATGCGGAACCGGATAGTGGCGTTTCATGGCGTCACGTTCGCGCATGGAGATCAGGCGCGCGCATGCTGATATTCGAATTCGGTTTCGATCGCGTCCGCCACCCCGGGCAGTTCGATCCGCACCCGGATGCGGTAGGGGTTGCTGGTGGCCGGCATGTTGAAGTAATTGCCATAGGTGACCGTGCCCGCGATGAGCATGGGATCGAGTTTCTTCTGGGTGCCGGCGCGGTTGATTTCATATACCCGCGCACTCACTTTCGCGCCGCCGATGCGCTTGCCGCTGGCGGCATCGAACAAGCTCACCAGCACGTGATACTGGTGCTCGCCGGCCGGCACGCCGCCGTGCATTTCCGCTTCGGTGTGGGGTTTGGGGTGGCCCAGAATCATCTCGGCCCGAATCACGCCGAGATAAATGGCCACGCCATGCACCACCTTGTACGTGGCGGCATCGGCCGCGAATGCGGCGCCCGCCATTAAAGTGGCGATGCTTAAAACAGCTATGCGCAACAGCGTTTTGAGACGACTGGTTTTAGCTCCGGCCGGACGATCGTCCCGAGCGTTCGCTTCGCTCCGTTTCATGATGTTCTCTCCTCAGGTTCGATTGCAGTCCAAAACGCCGGCATTCCGGCGGCACGGCGGCGCGCTCCGCCGGGCGAGTCCAAACAATGCGAACACCGCCGCCGCGAGCCGGGGACAGAGCCATGACCGGCGGTTCATGGCTGCTCCTTCAAAGCG
>JAMCVR010000074.1 GCA_023475455.1 Thermoplasmatota archaeon
GGTGCCGGTTCTGATGTTGCTGTTCATACGCGGCAAGATCATGCCGGAGGCGAAGAATCCGGTGAATCGCTTCCTGATCTGGATTTATCGTCCGATCATCGCCTGGGTGATGCGCTGGAAGAAAACGACCATCCTTGCGGCTTTGCTGGCGTTGGGCGTTTCGATCTATCCGGCATCCAGGCTCGGCAGCGAGTTCATGCCGACGCTGAACGAGGGCACGCTGTTGTACATGCCGGCTTCGCTCCCCGGCATGTCGATCACCAAGGCGGCGGAGCTGCTGCAAACCCAGAACAAGATCATCAAGAGCTTCCCGGAGGTCGCTTCGGTCTATGGCAAGGCGGGCCGCGCCAACACCGCCACCGACCCGGCGCCGGTCGAGATGTTCGAGACCGTGATCAACCTCAAGCCGGAGTCCGCCTGGCGGCCCGGCATGACGCTGGACGAGTTGATCGCCGAACTGGACAAGGCGCTGCAATTCCCCGGTGTGGCGAATGCCTGGACCATGCCCATCAAGGCGCGCATCGACATGCTCTCCACCGGTATCCGCACCCCCATCGGCATCAAGGTCTTCGGCAAGGATCTGGGCGAGATGGAAAAGCTGGCCAAGCAAATCGAAGCCGTGGTGAAGACCGTGCCGGGAACGACCTCGGCCTTCGCGGAACGCATCACCGGCGGCTATTACCTCAACATCGAACCGGATCGCGAGCAACTGGCGCGCTATGGTCTGGCGGTCGGCGACCTGCAGGAGGTCATCGGCACTGCGCTGGGCGGCGAGATGGTGACGACCACGGTGGAAGGCCGCGAACGCTTCGGCGTACAGGTTCGCTACCCGCGCGAACTGCGCGCCAACCCGCAGCAGATCGCCCGCGAGGTGCTGGTGCCGACCATGGACGGCGCGATGATTCCGCTCGGCCAGCTCGCCAAAGTGGAAGTCGCCAGGGGCACCCCGGGCATCCGCACCGAGAATGCGCTCCTCTCCGCCTACATCTTCGTCGACATCCGCGACCGCGACATCGGCTCCTACGTGGCCGACGCGCGCCGCGCGGTGACCGATCGGGTGAAATTCCCGGCGGGCTACTACATTACCTGGAGCGGTCAGTTCGAATACATGGAGCGGGCCATCGAAAAAATGAAAGTCGTCATTCCGGTGACCCTGCTGACCATCTTCCTGCTGCTCTACCTCAACTTCAAGCGGCTCACCGAAACGCTGATCGTCATGCTGTCGGTGCCCTTCGCCCTGGTGGGCGGGGTGTGGCTGATGTGGGCGCTGGGCTACAACATGTCGGTAGCCGTGGCGGTCGGCTTCATCGCACTGGCCGGCGTTGCCGCCGAGACCGGCGTGGTGATGCTGATCTACCTCGACCATGCATGGGAAGCTGCGCGGGCCAAGTGCCGCGCAGCCAATCGCATCCCCGATGCCGCCGATCTCTACGCGGCGGTGATGGAAGGCGCCGTCGAACGCGTTCGGCCCAAGATGATGACGGTCGTCGCGATCATGGCCGGCCTGCTACCCATCATGTGGGGAACGGGAACCGGCTCGGAAGTCATGAGCCGCATCGCGGCGCCGATGGTGGGCGGGATGATTTCCTCAACGGTGCTGACCCTGGCCGTGATCCCGGCGATTTACGCGCTGGTCAAGCAATGGGGCCTGGCCAGGGAAAAGTGATTTCGGCATGCGCGTGGCGTATGCGGATCACCGGGCTCCCCTGAAAGAAGGGAACGAAGGCAGCTTGCCACGCACGGAGCTTGCATCATGAAAACCATTACCATCGAAGCCGGCGATCTGCTGTCGGCATTGAGCGCACTCGGCGTGGAAAAGCAGCTCGCGAGGCTGCCGGGCGTGCACAAGGCCGAGGTCAACTACGTCGCCGGCAGCGCCACGGTGGTCTACGACGAAACCGTCACCGACCTCAAGACCATCAAGGCCAGGGTGCAGGAGTGCGGCTATCACTGCGCGGGTGAACGGCTGCCCAGGCACATGTGCGCTCCCGCGGACCCGCCGGCCGCAGTTGCCGGGGTCGCCGCCGCGCCTGCGGCCCACGCCGGCCACGCGATGCCCGCCGAAGCAGCCAATCGCATCCCCGATGCCGCCGATCTCTACGCGGCGGTGATGGAAGGCGCCGTCGAACGCGTTCGGCCCAAGATGATGACGGTCGTCGCGATCATGGCCGGCCTGCTACCCATCATGTGGGGAACGGGAACCGGCTCGGAAGTCATGAGCCGCATCGCGGCGCCGATGGTGGGCGGGATGATTTCCTCAACGGTGCTGACCCTGGCCGTGATCCCGGCGATTTACGCGCTGGTCAAGCAATGGGGCCTGGCCAGGGAAAAGTGATTTCGGCATGCGCGTGGCGTATGCGGATCACCGGGCTCCCCTGAAAGAAGGGAACGAAGGCAGCTTGCCACGCACGGAGCTTGCATCATGAAAACCATTACCATCGAAGCCGGCGATCTGCTGTCGGCATTGAGCGCACTCGGCGTGGAAAAGCAGCTCGCGAGGCTGCCGGGCGTGCACAAGGCCGAGGTCAACTACGTCGCCGGCAGCGCCACGGTGGTCTACGACGAAACCGTCACCGACCTCAAGACCATCAAGGCCAGGGTGCAGGAGTGCGGCTATCACTGCGCGGGTGAACGGCTGCCCAGGCACATGTGCGCTCCCGCGGACCCGCCGGCCGCAGTTGCCGGGGTCGCCGCCGCGCCTGCGGCCCACGCCGGCCACGCGATGCCCGCCGAAGCTGTCGCGCCGGCGGGCAAGGCGGACGCGATGGCGCACGAGATGGGCCACGGCGCCGGCATGGACATGCGGGCGATGGCGCGCGACATGCGCAACCGCTTCCTCATTGCGCTCGCATTCACCGTGCCGATTTTTATCTACTCGCCCATGGGCGGCATGTTCGTGCCGCCGGCGCCGCCCTTCGGCCTGAGCCTCAACCTCTGGCTGTTCCTGCTTGCCAGCGGCGCGGTGATCTATCCGGTTTGGCCGTTCGGGGTCGCCGCCTGGCGCGCGCTCAAGAACGGCGTGCTCAACATGGCGGTGCTGGTGGTGCTGTCGGTCGGCACCGGCTACCTGTTCAGCGTGGGGGCGACTTTCTTCTTCGCGGGCGTGCAGTTCTACGAGGCGGTCGCGGTGCTGCTGGTCTTCATCCTGCTCGGCCACTGGCTGGAGATGCGCGCCCGCGCCGGGGCCTCGGAGGCGATCCGCACGCTGCTGGATCTCGCCCCGCCCATGGCCACGGTGATCCGCGAGGGACGCGAAACGGAGTTGCCCACCGCCGAGGTGCTGGCGGGCGACACGGTCGTCATTCGCCCCGGCAACAAGATTCCGGTGGACGGCGAGGTGCTGGAGGGCGAGTCGCAGGTGGACGAATCCATGCTCACCGGCGAGTCCATGCCGGTCGGGAAGAAACCCGGCGACACGGTGATCGGCGCGACCATCAACAAGAGCGGCAGCTTCCGCTATCGCGCCACCAAGGTCGGCGCCGATACCGCGCTGGCGCAGATCGTCAAGCTGGTGCAGGAAGCCCAGAACTCCAAGGCGCCGGCGCAATTGCTGGCCGACCGCGCCTCGCAATGGCTGGTGCTGATCGCGCTGGCGATCGGCCTGGCCACCTTCGCCGCCTGGTTCTGGTGGATCGGCCAGCCGCTGCTGTTCGCGCTCACCCTCACCATCACGGTGTTCGTCATCGCCTGCCCGGACGCTCTCGGACTCGCCACGCCGATGGCGGTGATGGTCGGCACCGGCCTCGGCGCGATGAACGGCATCCTGTTCAAGAACGCCGCGGCGCTGGAGGAGGCGACCCGGCTCGACGTCGTCATCTTCGACAAGACCGGCACGCTCACCCTGGGCCAGCCCGAGGTGGTGGACGTGGCGGCTGCGCCGGGTTTCGGCGAAGACGCGCTGCTCGCGCTGGCCGCCGCGGTGGAGAAAGGCTCCGAGCACCCCCTGGCGCAGGCGATCCTCAAGCGCGCCGGACGCCTGGCGACGCAGCCGGCAAGCGGCTTCACCAACATCGACGGCATGGGCGCCCGGGGCGAAGTCGAGGGGCGCACGGTCTTGCTGGGCAACCGCAAGCTGATGCAGGCCGAGAAAGTCGACATGAACGGACTCGAAGCCAGGGCCGACGAGATGCAGGGAGCCGGGCGGACCGTGGTGCACGTCGCGCACGGGGGCACGCTGGTCGGGCTCATCGCCATCGCCGATGCGCCGCGGCCCACCTCGGCGGCGACGGTGCGCAAACTGCGCGAACGCGGCGTGCAGGTGGCGATGCTCACCGGGGACAACCAGGCGACCGCCGAACGCATCGCCGCCGGGCTGGGCATCGATCTCGTTCTCGCCGAGGTGCTGGCGGGGCAGAAGGCCGACAAGGTGAAGGCGTTGCAGGCGCAGGGCAAGAAGGTCGGCATGGTGGGCGACGGCATCAACGACGCGCCGGCGCTGACGCAGGCGGACGTGGGCTTCGCCATCGGCGCCGGCACCGACGTCGCCATGGAGAGCGCCGACGTCGTGCTGATGAAGAGCGACCCGTTCGACGTGGTCGGCGCGATCGTGCTGTCGCGCGCCACGCTCACCAAGATGCACCAGAACCTGGGGTGGGCGGTGGGGTACAACGTGGTCGCCTTCCCGGTGGCGGCGGGGGCGTTCTATCCCTTCGTCATCAGCCCGGAGATCGCCGCGCTGGCCATGTCCGGCAGCTCGGCGCTGGTGGCGGTCAATGCGCTGCTGCTCAAACGCACCCGTCTGGAGGGCATTCGCGCGCACGCGCCCGCAACGTCAGAACAAACCATCGCCGCATAAAATTCAGTGCGCATCGGGAGTCGGCGTGACCCTGGTTCTGCGGATGCGCCCGCCGCCAGGCAGAAAGAGAAAAGGTTTGCCGCTTCGACATGCCCCCTGCCCACCTTCGTCATTGCCAGAACAGGGCCTTGGCAGTTAGCATGCTGCCCATGCGACGTTTTCTTGTGCTCCTCATGCTATGCCTGCTCCCGCTCCAGATCTCCTGGGCGGCGGGTGCCGACTATTGCGGGCACGATCAGAGCCATGCCGCCCAGCACTTCGGCCATCACGACGACCCGCACGAGGCGCCGCCCTCCCCGCCCGACGACGGCAAGCAGCCCGAGCAATCCAATCCCGTTCACGATCATTGCCATCTGTCCGGCTTCCTGGGCGTGTTGAGCGCATTTACACTCACCGCTTGCCACGTCTCCCAATCCGCGCTGCACCGCGAGGAGCGGTTCTATCGCTCCCTCGCCCCGGATCAACCCGAACGCCCCAAGTGGTCCGTCCCCGCCTGATACGGCGGGACGGGCGTCCTTACGCGATTTAGCGCAAGCTTTATCCGGCACGGCCTCGTCTCGCCGAGTTCATCCCGCAACATGTGGAGAATTCGATGCGAAGACGTTTATTGCCGCTGGGGTTGGCGGCGCTGTGCTGATGAAGAGCGACCCGTTCGACGTGGTCGGCGCGATCGTGCTGTCGCGCGCCACGCTCACCAAGATGCACCAGAACCTGGGGTGGGCGGTGGGGTACAACGTGGTCGCCTTCCCGGTGGCGGCGGGGGCGTTCTATCCCTTCGTCATCAGCCCGGAGATCGCCGCGCTGGCCATGTCCGGCAGCTCGGCGCTGGTGGCGGTCAATGCGCTGCTGCTCAAACGCACCCGTCTGGAGGGCATTCGCGCGCACGCGCCCGCAACGTCAGAACAAACCATCGCCGCATAAAATTCAGTGCGCATCGGGAGTCGGCGTGACCCTGGTTCTGCGGATGCGCCCGCCGCCAGGCAGAAAGAGAAAAGGTTTGCCGCTTCGACATGCCCCCTGCCCACCTTCGTCATTGCCAGAACAGGGCCTTGGCAGTTAGCATGCTGCCCATGCGACGTTTTCTTGTGCTCCTCATGCTATGCCTGCTCCCGCTCCAGATCTCCTGGGCGGCGGGTGCCGACTATTGCGGGCACGATCAGAGCCATGCCGCCCAGCACTTCGGCCATCACGACGACCCGCACGAGGCGCCGCCCTCCCCGCCCGACGACGGCAAGCAGCCCGAGCAATCCAATCCCGTTCACGATCATTGCCATCTGTCCGGCTTCCTGGGCGTGTTGAGCGCATTTACACTCACCGCTTGCCACGTCTCCCAATCCGCGCTGCACCGCGAGGAGCGGTTCTATCGCTCCCTCGCCCCGGATCAACCCGAACGCCCCAAGTGGTCCGTCCCCGCCTGATACGGCGGGACGGGCGTCCTTACGCGATTTAGCGCAAGCTTTATCCGGCACGGCCTCGTCTCGCCGAGTTCATCCCGCAACATGTGGAGAATTCGATGCGAAGACGTTTATTGCCGCTGGGGTTGGCGGCGCTGTTTTTCAACCCCTCTTTTGCACAAACTGTCGATGCCGTGCGCAGCGGCGCGGTTGAGCCGGGCAATGTCAGCGCGCCGCGCGCCGCCGAACCGCGCACCGCCGAACCAATAGCCCCGCTCTACCCGCAAGGGGTAGGCCGGATTCGTAAAGCCGCTGAAGCGTCAACGACTCCGCTCACCCTGAAAGCGGCGCTGGAACTGGCATTCGGCGCCAACCCGGAGCTGTCGGCCGCCAAGCGCGAACTGGAGGCGCTCGAAGCGACGATCGTTCAGGCGCAGGTGCGCCGGAACCCTGAGATTTCGGCCTTCATTGAAGATACGCGCAGGGCGACGCGAACCACCACGCTGCAGTTGAATCAGCCGATCGAGCTGGGCGGCAAACGTGCGGCCAGGATCAGTGCCGCCGAGCGGGGCCGCAACGCCGCGACGGCGGAACTGGACGCCAAGCGCGCCGAAATCCGTGCGGTCGTGGTGGCCGCCTTCTATGACGTGCTCGTGGCGCAGGAACGTTTGCGGCTTGCGCAGGCCTCGGTCGAGCTCGCGCAACGCGCAACCAGCGCCGCTTCGCGCCGGGTCGCGGCCGGCAAGGTGTCGCCGGTGGAAGAGACCAGGGCGCGCGTGGCCGAAGCCGGCGTGCGCGTCGAATTGACGCTGGCACACAGCGAACTGGCGACGGCACGCAAGCGCCTCGCCGGCACCTGGGGCAACCCGGCGCCCCGTTTCGAGCGCGCCGAGGGCGACCCGGAAGCCCTGCCGCCGCTGCCCGCGCCGGCCGATCTCAACAGCCGCCTCGCCGCCTCGCCCAATTTGCTGCGGGCCGGCATCGAGGTCGACCGGCGGCAGGCGCTGGCGGCGCTTGAACGCAGCCGGCGCGTTCCGGACGTGACCGTCAGCCTGGGCGCCCGGCGCAACGAAGAACTGGGGCTCAATCAGGCGGTTCTCGGCGTATCGATGCCGATCCCGGTGTTCGACCGCAATCAGGGCAACCTGCTTGAGGCGCTGCGCCGCACCGACAAGGCGCGGGACGAGCTGTCCGCCGCCGGGATCCGCCTGTCCAATGAACTGGCGCTTGCGTACGAGCGCCTGAATACGGCACGCCAGGAAGTCGAGTCGCTGCGGCGGGACATTCTGCCGGGTGCGCAAAGCGCATACGACTCCGCGACCAGGGGCTTCGAGCTGGGCAAATTCAGCTTCCTCGAAGTGCTGGACGCCCAGCGCACGTCATTCCAGGCCAAATCCCAATACCTGCGCGCGCTGGCCGAGGCGCACCGATCCGCCGCCGAAATCGAGCGCATTCTTGGCGACGCGCCTCTGGCGCCCGCTGCCGTCCAACCGTAGGGACTCAACATGAAATTCAATCTGAACAAGAAACAGGCTCTGGCCACGGCCGTCGTGCTGGCGATCGGCGCGTTACTCGCGGCGCTGATACTCGGTACAGGCAAACCGCAAATGGAAACCGATGCACACGGCGAGGCCGCCGGCCATGCCGATACCGAACATCACGGCGAGGAAGCAAAAGACGATCATGGGGACGACAAGGGTCACGCCGACGCAGAACACCACGAGGACGCTGCTCCACGGAAAGGCCCGCACGGCGGCAAGCTATTCACCCAGGGCGATTACGCGGTCGAGGTGACGATCTTCGAGACCAACGTCGAACCGCATTTTCGCGTCTACACCTACCTGAATGGCAAGCCGCTCGACCCGGCGGTAAGCCAGGTCACGCTCACGCTCGATCGCCTCGGCCGCCCGTCGCAGGCGTTCACGTTCGTGAAGGAAAAGGATTATCTCAAGGGTAGCGAGGTGGTCGAAGAGCCGCACTCGTTCAAGGTCACGATCGCCGCGCAGTACGGCAACAAGTCTTATCGTTTCGCCTACGAGCAGATCGAGGCGCGGGTGACCATGACCGACCGGCAGCTCAGGCAGAACAACGTCGAGGTGCTGACCGCGGGTCCTGCGCGCATCCAGAGCGCGCTGCAACTGATCGGCGAAATCCGCTTCAACGAAGACCGTCAGGTAATCGTCGTGCCGCGCCTGACCGGCGTCGTCGAATCGGTCGCGGCCAACGCCGGCGACCAAGTCAAAAAGGGGCAGGTGCTCGCGGTGATTTTCAGCCCGGCGCTGGCCGACCTGCGCAGCGAACTGCTCGCCGCGCAAAAACGGCTGGCGCTGGCGCGCACGACCTTCGCGCGCGAGAAAAAACTGTGGGAAGACAGGATCTCCGCCGAGCAGGATTACCTGCAGGCGCGGACCGCCATGCAGGAGGCGGAGATCGCCGTCCAGAACGCGCGCCAGAAGCTGGTCTCGCTCGGCGGCGAGCTGCGCGGTAGCGGCAACCTGACGCGCTACGAGATTCGCGCGCCGATCAGCGGCGTGGTGGTCGAGAAGAATCTCTCGCTGGGCGAAACGGTGAAGGAAGATGCCACCATTTTCGTGGTCGCCGACCTGTCCACGGTGTGGGCGGAAATGACGATCTACGCCAAGGACCTGAACACCGTGAAAGTCGGCCAGCAAGCCACCGTCAAGGCGACCGCGTTCGAATCCCGGAGCAGCGGCACCGTCTCCTACGTCGGTTCGCTGGTGGGCGAGCAGACCCGCACCGCGAAGGCGCGCGTCGTGCTGCCCAACCCCCAAGGCGTCTGGCGTCCAGGGCTGCCGGTCAACATCGAGCTGGTGGCCGACGAGGTCGAGGTGCCGGTGGCGGTCTCCGCGGAGGCGATCCAGACCGTGCGCGACCGGACCGTCGTGTTCGGCCGCTACGGCGACAAATTCGAAGCGCGGCCCGTGGAACTGGGGCGCAGCGACGGCCAATTCGTCGAAGTGGTCAAGGGCTTGAACCCGGGCGAGCAGTATGCCGCGAAAAACAGCTTCCTCATCAAGGCCGATCTGGGTAAATCCGGCGCCAGCCACGACCACTAGGAGACAAACATGAAACAGATTATCGCCATTGTGCAGCCGCATCGCCTGGAAAACATCGAACATGCCTTGCATGGCCTGGAGCATTTGCCCGGATTCACGCTCTTTCCGGCGCGCGAAACGGTGAAGGAAGATGCCACCATTTTCGTGGTCGCCGACCTGTCCACGGTGTGGGCGGAAATGACGATCTACGCCAAGGACCTGAACACCGTGAAAGTCGGCCAGCAAGCCACCGTCAAGGCGACCGCGTTCGAATCCCGGAGCAGCGGCACCGTCTCCTACGTCGGTTCGCTGGTGGGCGAGCAGACCCGCACCGCGAAGGCGCGCGTCGTGCTGCCCAACCCCCAAGGCGTCTGGCGTCCAGGGCTGCCGGTCAACATCGAGCTGGTGGCCGACGAGGTCGAGGTGCCGGTGGCGGTCTCCGCGGAGGCGATCCAGACCGTGCGCGACCGGACCGTCGTGTTCGGCCGCTACGGCGACAAATTCGAAGCGCGGCCCGTGGAACTGGGGCGCAGCGACGGCCAATTCGTCGAAGTGGTCAAGGGCTTGAACCCGGGCGAGCAGTATGCCGCGAAAAACAGCTTCCTCATCAAGGCCGATCTGGGTAAATCCGGCGCCAGCCACGACCACTAGGAGACAAACATGAAACAGATTATCGCCATTGTGCAGCCGCATCGCCTGGAAAACATCGAACATGCCTTGCATGGCCTGGAGCATTTGCCCGGATTCACGCTCTTTCCGGCGCGCGGCCATCCCCGCGGACGGGGTCCGCACCATGCCTTCGCGCCCACCGAGTGGAACCCGGATGCCCACGACCGGCTGGTCCTGATGATGTTCTGCCCGGACGATCTGGCGCCCAGGGTCGTGGAGGCCATTCGCGCCGCCGCCCACACGGGCCATTCCGGCGACGGGCTGATCGCGGTTTCCGAACTTGCAGACGTGCTGCGTATCCGCTCCGGCGAACGCGGCGACGCGGCCCTCTAGAAAAAAGGTCACAACATGTTCGAAAAAATCATCCGCTTTTCCATCGATCAGCGCTGGCTGGTGCTGTTGATGACATTCGGCATGGCAGCGCTCGGCGTCTTCAGTTATCAGAACCTGCCGATCGATGCCGTTCCCGACATCACCAACGTGCAGGTGCAGATCAACACGGCCGCGCCCGGCTATTCGCCGCTTGAAGCCGAGCAGCGCATTACCTACCCCATCGAGACCGTGATGGCCGGCCTGCCCGGTCTGCAGCAGACCCGTTCGCTGTCGCGCTACGGCCTGTCGCAAGTCACGGTCATCTTCGAGGACGGCACCGACATCTACTTCGCGCGCCAGCTCGTCAACGAGCGTATTCAACAGGCGCGCGGCAACCTGCCAGCGGGTGTCGAACCCGCGATGGGACCGATCTCGACCGGACTGGGCGAGATTTTCATGTGGACGGTCGAGGCTGGCGCAAACGCACGCAAGGCTGACGGTACGCCCTACACCGCCACCGATCTCAGAGAAATCCAGGACTGGATCATCAAGCCGCAACTGCGCAACGTGCCCGGCGTGACCGAAATCAACACCATCGGCGGCTACGCCAAGTCGTTTCAGGTCGCACCCCTGCCGGATAAACTGGTTGCCCACGGCCTGACCCTGCAGGATCTGGTCGCCGCGATCGAGCGCAACAATGCCAACGTCGGCGCCGGCTACATCGAAAAGCGCGGCGAGCAGTACCTGATCCGCGCGCCGGGCCAGGTCGCCGATATCGACGACATCGGCAACATCGTCGTGGCCAGCCGGCAGGGCGTCCCGACCCGGATTAGGGATGTGGCCGAAGTCGGCATCGGCAAGGAACTGCGCACCGGCGCCGCGACCGAGAACGGCCGCGAGGTCGTGCTCGGCACGGTGTTCATGCTGATCGGCGAGAACAGCCGCACCGTATCCCAGGCCGTCGCCAGGCGCCTGGAAGAGATCAACCGCACCCTGCCCGAAGGCGTGGTCGCCCAAGCCGTCTACGACCGCACGATCCTGGTGGACAAGGCGATCGACACGGTCAAGAAAAACCTGATCGAGGGCGCCCTGCTGGTGATCGCGATCCTGTTCCTGTTTCTCGGCAACATCCGCGCGGCGATCATCACCGCCCTGGTGATTCCCCTGTCCATGCTGTTCACCTTCACCGGCATGGTCAGCAACAAGGTCAGCGCCAACCTGATGAGCCTGGGGGCGCTGGACTTCGGCATCATCATCGACGGCGCCGTGGTGATCGTGGAGAACTGCGTGCGGCGGCTGGCGCA
>JAMCVR010000072.1 GCA_023475455.1 Thermoplasmatota archaeon
CAATGGCATCTGGGCTATCTTTCCGAGCAGTATTTTCTTGACCTGCTGACCTGGTATCACCTTGCCTGGCTGGGGCATTCGCTCAGGCAACTGCCGCTGGCGCAGCGCTTGATGGCACAGGAAAAGGTGAATTTCGTGCCGGTGCTGCTGGAACAGCTGGACGACTATGCGCAGCAGCTCGACGTGTTGCTGAAGCAGGGCAGGCCCACCCAGGATCACACGCTGAATCTGCTGTCGGGCGTCGAGCGCATTCCGTCGGACGTCGCCAGCCGTCTGCGCATCGTTCAGGATTGCCAGCGCTGCCACGCGCCACGCATGATCCATCCGTATCCCGCGTTCCACCGGCTGTTGAAAATGATCGGCGCCACCGGCGAGGCCGGCGTCGGCAGCACCGGCCTGCAATGGCATCTGGGCTATCTTTCCGAGCAGTATTTTCTTGACCTGCTGACCTGGTATCACCTTGCCTGGCTGGGGCATTCGCTCAGGCAACTGCCGCTGGCGCAGCGCTTGATGGCACAGGAAAAGGGATTTTCAGCCGCCGACCGCCACGAACTGCTGCACCTGATGCAGCACTGCATGGCCGGGCTGATTCCGCGTTACCGCGCGCTTGCCGAGCGCGGCCAGGTCGAGCTGTCGATGACGCCGTACGGCCATCCCATCGTGCCGCTGCTGAACGACTTTGCCAACCTGCGCGATGCGCTGCCCGACGTTCCCGTTCCCGAGGCGCCCGCCTACCCGGGCGGGGCGGAGCGCGCACGCTGGCATCTGCTGCATGGCGTTGAAGTATTCGAACGCTATTTCGGCCGCAAGCCGGCGGGCGTGTGGCTGTCCGAGGGCGGGGTGAGCGAGGATGCGCTGGCCCAGCTCGACGAAATGGACTTCACCTGGACCGCTTCCGGCGAGGGCGTGTGGCGCAACAGCTGCGTCAAATCGGGTTGCCCCGCAGACGAAACGGACAGCAAGCGCGCGCTTTTTTCGCCGGCACGCATCGACGGCTTCAAGGTGCGGGTGTTTTTTCGCGACGACGGCCTGTCCGACCTGATCGGCTTCAAATACAGCGACTGGCACGCCGACGACGCGGTGGCCGATTTCGTCCAGCATCTGGAAAACATCGCCAGCTTTTTCGGCAAGGACGCCAACCGCCATGTGGTCTCGGTCATCCTCGACGGCGAAAATGCCTGGGAGTACTACCCCGACAACGGGCATCATTTTCTGGATGCGCTCTATTCGGCGCTATCCAGCCACCGCGGGCTCAAGGTCGGCGCCTTTGCCGAGCAGGCGACCCACGCGCCCGCCAGGGCGATGAAGCGGCTGGCGGCCGGCAGCTGGGTGTACGGCAGCTTCTCGACCTGGATCGGTTCGGAAGACAAGAACCGCGGCTGGGATTACCTGGTCGCCGCCAAGCGGGCCTACGACAGCGTGGTCGCCGCCGGCAAGCTGAACGCCGATCAGCTCGCGCTCGCCACCCGCCAGCTCGCCGTGTGCGAGGGTTCAGACTGGTTCTGGTGGTTCGGCGACTACAACCCGGCGAGCAGCGTCAGCGACTTCGAGCAGCTGTACCGAACCCAGTTGCGCGAACTGTATCGCCTGCTCGGCGTGGCGCCGCCCGCGCTGCTCGACGTGCCGCTGTCGAGCGGCGGCGGCTGGGCGGAAAACGCCGGCACCATGCGCAGGAACGCCTGATGAGCCTGGAAATCTCGGTTGGAACCACAGAGACACAGAGACACAGAGGAAAACCAATGGGTTGTTCCTGTTTGGCGCCTCACCCGGAGGTGCCCACGAGAAAAATGAACACCCATTGTGTTCTCGGTTTTCTCTGTGCCTCTGTGTCTCTGTGGTGAGGCATTTGGTATGAACTTCGACACCCACCGCGCCGGCCTGCTGCTGCATCCGACCTCGCTGCCATCCGGCACGCTGGCCGACGCCGAGCGCTGGCTGGATTTCCTGCAGGCGGCGGGTTTCGGCGTGTGGCAGATGCTGCCGCTCGGCCTGCCGCTGGTCGGCCTGTCGCCCTATCAGTGCGCCTCGGCGTTTGCGGTCAATCCCGCGCTGTTTCCACTGGGGGATAAAAGCAAGCCGCGGGCCGACATGCGCCGCTTTGTCGGCTGGCGCAACCGGCAGCGCCACTGGCTCGACGATTACGCACGTTTCATCATCATCAAGGCGGAACATGGCGGCGCGCCCTGGACCGACTGGCCTGTGCCGCTGCGGGACCGCGACACGCAGGCGCTGGCGGCATTCGACAGCGCGCATGCCGACGCGTTGAAGGCGGTGATGGTCGAGCAGTATCGCGCTGCCGTGCACTGGCAGGGCATCCGCGCGGCGGCGGCGGCGCGCGGCATCCGGCTGTTCGGCGACATGCCGATCTTCGTCGCCCACGACAGCGCCGACGTGTGGACGCAGCGCGGGCTGTTCCTGCTGGATACGGACGGGCATCCCACCGTGGTGGCGGGCGTGCCGCCGGACTATTTTTCCGCAACCGGGCAGCGCTGGGGCAACCCGCACTACAACTGGGCGGCGATGCGGGCCGATGGTTTTGCCTGGTGGCGAACGCGGCTGCGTGCCCATTTCGAGTGGTTCGACCTGGTGCGCATCGATCACTTCCGCGGCCTGGCGGCGGCCTGGACGATCCCCGCCAGCGAGCCCACCGCGATCCATGGCGAATGGGTGGCGGCGCCCGGCGCGGAACTGCTGCAGGCGATTGCGGACGAGATGGGCGACCTGCCCCTGGTGGCGGAAGACCTTGGCATCATCACCCCCGACGTCGCCGAACTGCGCCACCGGTTTGGATTGCCCGGCATGGCTGTGTTGCAATTCGCATTCGACCATCACGCCGACAACCCGCACAAGCCGGAAAATGTGCAGCCCGATACCGTGTACTACACCGGCACGCATGACAACGACACCACGCTGGGCTGGTGGCGCACGCTGCCCGACGAAGCGCGCCAGCAGGTGATGTGGCAGTTGGGCGTCGGCGAACCCGATGCGGTGCCGGAGGCGATGATCGCCACGGTGCTGGGAAGCCGCGCCGCCCTGGCGATGCTGCCGCTGCAGGACGTGCTGCGGCTCGGCAGCGAGGCACGCATGAACACGCCGGGCACGGACAACGGCAACTGGACCTGGCGGTTTGAATGGGAGGCGCTGCCGCCCGATCTGGCACCCCGTTTGCTGCGACAATTACAGGAAGTCCATCGATGCGAGACCCCGCCCTGCTCATGAACCTGCAAACCCACGTTTCACCACAGAGGCACAGAGGACACGGAGGAAAAACAAGTACCTACTTTGCTTCCGGGACTCGCCCACGGGTCGTTCGCGATCAGGTCGAGCCCCTGATGCTTTGCCTTTCTCTGTGCCTCTGTGCCTCCGTGGTGAAGGATTTGGAATGAAAACGCTCCTGCAAGACCCGCTTGGCACCAGCCTGCCTCCGATCAGCCCGCCGATCCTGCGCGTGCAGAGCGGCACGCACCACGATCCGTTCGAGGTGCTTGGGGTGCACGCCCAGCCCGACGGCAGCACCCTGATCCGTGCCTTCCTGCCCGCGGCCGAAGCCGTCGAGGTGGCCGGCGGCCGCATGACGCGGGTGCCCGGAACCGACTGTTTCGAGCGTCTGCTGCCGGCAGGCAGCACGGTCGAGCCGCACCCGGTCTTGCGCTGGCAGGACAAGGGGGCGGGCCGGTGGCACACCATGCAATGCCCCTACAGCTTTGGTCCGCAACTGGGCGAGATGGACCTGTATCTGCTGGGCGAGGGGCGCCATTTCGAGGCCTGGAAGATGCTGGGCGCGCGCCTGAAAACCATCGACGGCGTCGACGGCTGCCTGTTCGCCGTGTGGGCGCCGGCGGTGCAGCGCGTCAGCGTGGTCGGCGATTTCAACGACTGGGATGGCCGCCGCCACCCGATGCGCTGCCGCGGCACCTCCGGCATCTGGGAATTGTTCATTCCCGGCCTTGCCGCCGGCCACGCCTACAAATACGAAATCCTCGGCCGCCACGGCCAGCTGGTGAGGAAGACCGATCCCTACGCGCGGCAGATGTTCCTGCCGTCGTGCAGAGCGGCACGCACCACGATCCGTTCGAGGTGCTTGGGGTGCACGCCCAGCCCGACGGCAGCACCCTGATCCGTGCCTTCCTGCCCGCGGCCGAAGCCGTCGAGGTGGCCGGCGGCCGCATGACGCGGGTGCCCGGAACCGACTGTTTCGAGCGTCTGCTGCCGGCAGGCAGCACGGTCGAGCCGCACCCGGTCTTGCGCTGGCAGGACAAGGGGGCGGGCCGGTGGCACACCATGCAATGCCCCTACAGCTTTGGTCCGCAACTGGGCGAGATGGACCTGTATCTGCTGGGCGAGGGGCGCCATTTCGAGGCCTGGAAGATGCTGGGCGCGCGCCTGAAAACCATCGACGGCGTCGACGGCTGCCTGTTCGCCGTGTGGGCGCCGGCGGTGCAGCGCGTCAGCGTGGTCGGCGATTTCAACGACTGGGATGGCCGCCGCCACCCGATGCGCTGCCGCGGCACCTCCGGCATCTGGGAATTGTTCATTCCCGGCCTTGCCGCCGGCCACGCCTACAAATACGAAATCCTCGGCCGCCACGGCCAGCTGGTGAGGAAGACCGATCCCTACGCGCGGCAGATGTTCCTGCGTCCGGAAACCACCAGTTGCGTGCCCGAGGATACGGCGTACGAGTGGGCGGATGGCGACTGGATCGCCGCCCGTGCCCGGTTCGACTGGCAGCATCATCCGATCAGCATCTACGAATTGCACCCCGGTTCCTGGCGGCGGCATGCCGACGGCAGTTTTTATACCTGGGGCGAGCTCACCGCCGAGCTGATTCCCTACGTGCTCGACCTCGGCTACACCCATATCGAGCTGTTGCCGGTGGCCGAGCATCCGCTCGACGCCTCGTGGGGCTACCAGGTGTCGGGCTATTACGCGCCGACCGCGCGCTTCGGTTCGCCGGACGATTTCCGCGCCTTCGTAGACGCCTGCCACCAGGCGAACATCGGCGTGCTGCTCGACTGGGTGCCGGCGCATTTTCCCAGGGACGATTTCGCGCTGGCGCGCTTCACCGGCGAGCCGCTGTACGAACACGCCGACCCGCGGCGCGGCGAGCACCAGGAATGGGGCACGCTGGTGTTCGATTTCGGCCGCAACGAGGTGCGCAATTTCCTGGTCGCCAACGCGCTGTACTGGCTGGACGAGTTTCACATCGACGGCCTGCGCGTCGACGCGGTGGCGTCGATGCTGTATCTCGACTACTCGCGGCGCGACGGCGAGTGGCTGCCGAACCAGTACGGCGGGCGCGAGAACATCGAGGCTATCCACTTCCTGCGCGAAATGAACACCGAGGTGCACGGCCGCTTTCCCGGCGTGCTCACCATCGCCGAGGAATCGACCGCCTGGCCGGCGGTGTCGCGCCCGGTCGAGCTGGGCGGCCTGGGTTTCTCGATGAAGTGGAACATGGGCTGGATGAACGACAGCCTCGCCTACATCGAAAAGGAGCCGGTCTACCGCAAGTACCAGCACAATCAACTGACCTTCAGCCAGATGTACGCGTGGACCGAAAACTTCGTGCTGCCGCTGTCGCACGACGAAGTGGTGCACATGAAGAAAAGCCTGCTCGACAAGATGCCGGGCGACGTCTGGCAGCGCTTTGCCAACCTGCGCCTGTTCTATGCCTGGCACTACGCGCATCCGGGCAAGAAGCTGCTGTTCATGGGCGGCGAATTCGGCCAGTGGAACGAATGGAACGAGGCCGGCCAGCTCGACTGGGCGCTGCTCGATTTTCCTGCGCACGACGGCATCCGTGCGCTGCTGCGCGACCTCAACCGGCTGTATCGCAACGAGGCGGCGCTGCACGACTTCGACTTCGATCCGCGCGGGTTTCGCTGGATCGACTGCCACGATGCCGACCAGTCGGTGCTGAGCCTTGTGCGCCAGGGATGGGACGATTCCGCGCCGCTGGTGATGCTGCTCAACTTCACCCCGGTGCCGCGCCGCGGCTACCGCATCGGCGTGCCGTCGGGTTCGGCGTGGTGCGAGGTGCTGAACACCGATTCGATGGAACATGGGCTGGATGAACGACAGCCTCGCCTACATCGAAAAGGAGCCGGTCTACCGCAAGTACCAGCACAATCAACTGACCTTCAGCCAGATGTACGCGTGGACCGAAAACTTCGTGCTGCCGCTGTCGCACGACGAAGTGGTGCACATGAAGAAAAGCCTGCTCGACAAGATGCCGGGCGACGTCTGGCAGCGCTTTGCCAACCTGCGCCTGTTCTATGCCTGGCACTACGCGCATCCGGGCAAGAAGCTGCTGTTCATGGGCGGCGAATTCGGCCAGTGGAACGAATGGAACGAGGCCGGCCAGCTCGACTGGGCGCTGCTCGATTTTCCTGCGCACGACGGCATCCGTGCGCTGCTGCGCGACCTCAACCGGCTGTATCGCAACGAGGCGGCGCTGCACGACTTCGACTTCGATCCGCGCGGGTTTCGCTGGATCGACTGCCACGATGCCGACCAGTCGGTGCTGAGCCTTGTGCGCCAGGGATGGGACGATTCCGCGCCGCTGGTGATGCTGCTCAACTTCACCCCGGTGCCGCGCCGCGGCTACCGCATCGGCGTGCCGTCGGGTTCGGCGTGGTGCGAGGTGCTGAACACCGATTCGATGTATTACGGCGGCAGCAACCTCGGCAACGGCCGGCCGTTGCCTCCCCAGAACCTGCCCTGGATGGGCTTCGAGCAGTCCGTGGAGGTGACGATCCCGCCGCTCGGCGCCATCTTCCTCAAACCATGTTGATGAGGGAGGAGCTAGGATCTAGGCGCTAGGAAATAGGGGTTGTGCTGCCATGGCCGCGTTAATTGATAGCGCGCAGCACCACCCCCCCTAGCCCCTGGTTCCTAACCCCTAACTCCTATATAAAAATGAAACGCGCAGCACTCAAAGTTCTGTTTGTGGCCAGCGAAGCCTATCCGCTGGTGAAAACCGGCGGGCTGGGCGATGTGGTGTACAGCCTGCCGCATGCCCTGCACGACCTCGGCACCGTCATCCGCCTGGTGCTGCCGGGCTATCGCGCGCTGCTGCGCCAGCTCGACCAGGTGCGCATACTTGGCTGGCTCGACGTGCGCGGCGCCGAGGGCATCGTCAGCGCGCGCATCCTGGAAACGCGCCATCCCGATTTTGCGTTTCCGCTGTGGATAGTCGATTGTCCGCCGCTGTTCGACCGCGCGGGCAATCCCTATGTCAATGCCGGCGGTCAGGATTGGCCGGACAACGCCGAGCGCTTCGCGGTGTTTGCGCGGGTGGCGGCGCTGTTGGCGCAGGATGCGCTGGACATCGGCTGGCAGCCGTCGGTGGTGCACACGCACGACTGGCAGAGCGGGCTCGCGGCCGCGTTCCTGGCCGACCAGCCGGTGCGCCCGAAAACCGTGTTCACCATCCACAACCTGGCCTACGGCGGATATTTTTCGCACACCGATTTCGTTCGCCTGCAGCTGCCCAGCCACTGGTGGTCGCCCGAAGGCGTGGAATTCCACGGCGGCTTTTCCATGCTGAAGGCCGGCATCGTGTATGCCGACGCCGTCACCACGGTGAGCCCCACCTATGCCGCCGAAATCTGCACGCCCGAATTCGGCTATGGGCTGGATGGCCTGCTGCTCTCCGAGCAATACAAGCTGCACGGCATCCTCAACGGGATCGATACCCGGATATGGAACCCGTCCACCGATCCGCATTTGCCCGCGCATTACTCGATGAGCCGCATTCTCCCGGGCAAGCGGCGCAACAAGCAGGCCCTGCTCGAACGCTTCCTGCCGCGCGCCGACGATGCGGCGATGCGGGCGCCGCTGCTGGGCCTGGTGGGGCGGCTGGTCGAGCAGAAAGGCGTCGACTGGGTACTGGCGGCGATCCCGGTGCTGCTCGATGAAACCGACGCGCGCTTTGTGCTGCTGGGCAGCGGTCAGGCGGTGTACGAACAGAAACTGGCGCGACTGGCCAGGCAGCATCCGCAGCGGGTGTTCGTCGAAATCGGTTACGACGAGCCGCTGGCGCACCAGATCGAGGCGGGCGCCGACCTGTTTCTGATGCCGTCGCGCTTCGAGCCGTGCGGGCTCAACCAGATGTACAGCCTGCGCTATGGCACGCCGCCCATCGTCTTCAGGACCGGTGGGCTGGCCGATACCGTCGTCGACGCAAACGCGGCCACGCTGGATGACGCCAGCGCCACCGGTTTCGTCTTCGACACGCCCGACGTGACGAATTTTCTGGATGCCATCCGGCGCGCGCTTGCGCTGTATCACCAGCCCGCACAGTGGCGGCGGTTGCAGCAGTCCGGCATGCGCCAGTCGTTCGACTGGTCGGAGAGCGCCGGCCATTACCTTGCCCTCTATTCCACTTGATTTCAGCGGGAGCCGCCATGTCTGCCAGGAACTCCACCGTTATTCCCACCCTCGCGCTGGAACCGCTGCCGACCGACGGCGCGGTGCTGACGCAGGATGTCGAGCGCTACCAGTTCTACCACCTCGGCCGCATGCGGGGATGCCCGCCGGTCTATACCTATCAGGCGTTGGCCTGGTCGCTGCGCGACCGGCTCATGTCGGACTGGATGAATACCTATACGGCGCGCGATCGGCCGGGCAGCCGGCGCGGGTATTACCTGTCGCTGGAATTCCTGATCGGCCGCGCGCTGGCCAACCATGTGCTCAATCTCGGACTGGACGAAGACTCGCGCGAGGCCCTGCACAACTTCGGTCAGACGCTGGAAGCGGTGTCAGAGCTGGAACCCGATGCAGGCCTGGGCAACGGCGGCCTTGGCCGGCTCGCCGCCTGCTTCATGGACAGCTGCGCCACCCTCAACCTGCCGGTGATGGGCTACGGCCTTCACTACCAATACGGCATGTTCCACCAGCACATCGAAAACGGCTACCAGATCGAAGATCCCGACAACTGGCTGCGCGACGGCAACCCATGGGAAGTCGAGCGCTCCGAATTCACCTGCCGCGTTCCTTTCGGCGGCTACACCGAGCACTATCACGACAAGGCGGGGATTCCGCGCGCGCGCTGGGCGGATACCAGCGACGTGCTGGCGGTTCCCTACGACATGCCGATCTCGGGCTACCGCAATCGCGTGGTGAACACGCTGCGCCTGTGGAAGGCGGCCGCCACCGACGAATTCGATCTCGACGAATTCAATGCCGGCAGCTACACCGAGGCGGTACAGGCGAAGAATCATGCCGAGCACATCTCGATGGTGCTCTATCCCAACGATGCCAGCGAGAACGGCAAGGAGCTGCGCCTGCGCCAGCAGTATTTCCTGGCATCGGCCAGCCTGCAGGATGCGCTGCGCCAGTGGCGCGCGGCAGGCAACAGCGACCTGTCGAAATTCGCCGAGCACAACGTGTTCCAGATGAACGACACCCACCCCACCATCGCGGTGGCCGAGTTGATGCGCCTGCTGCTCGACCGGGAAGGCATGCTGTGGGACGAGGCCTGGGCGATCACCTCGCACTGCATGGCCTACACCAACCACACGCTGCTGCCCGAGGCGCTGGAGCGCTGGCCGGTGGCGCTGTTCGAGCGCCTGCTGCCGCGCCTGCTGGAGATCATCTACGAAATCAACGCGCGCTTCCTGCGCGAGGTGTCGCTGAAATGGCCGGGCGACATCGACCGCCAGCGCCGCATGTCGCTCATCGAGGAGGGCGAGGTGCGCCAGGTGCGCATGGCCTGGCTCGCCATCGTCGGCAGCTTCTCGGTCAACGGCGTGGCCGCCCTGCACTCGCGCCTGTTGCGGGAAGGACTGTTCCGGGATTTCGCCGACCTGTGGCCGGGCAAATTCAACAACAAGACCAACGGCGTCACCCCGCGCCGCTGGGTGGCGCACGCCAATCCCGGCATGGGCGCGCTCATCAGCCGGCAGATCGGCGAGGACTGGGTCGCCGACCTGTCGCAACTGGAAAAGCTGAAGCCGCTGGCAGACCAGCCAAGCTTCCACGCCGAGTGGCGCGCGGTGAAACGCATCAACAAGGAACGTCTCGCCGCCCTCGTCAAGGCCGAGTGCGGGGTGGAGTTCAACCCGGACGCGCTGTTCGACGTGCAGGTCAAGCGCATCCACGAATACAAGCGGCAACTGCTCAACGTGCTGCACGTGATCCATCTGTACAACCGCATCAAGCACGGGCGCCTGGACGGCTGGGCGGACCGCTGCGTGCTGATCGGCGGCAAGGCCGCGCCAGGCTACGCGATGGCCAAGCGCATCATCAAGCTCATCAACAGCGTGGCCGATATCGTCAACAGCGATCCCGACGTCAACGGACGCCTGAAGGTGGCCTTCCTGCCCAACTACCGGGTGACCAGCATGGAAATCATCGCGCCGGCGACCGACCTGTCGGAGCAGATTTCCACCGCCGGCAAGGAGGCGTCCGGCACCGGCAACATGAAATTCATGATGAACGGCGCCGTCACCATCGGCACCTACGACGGCGCCAACATCGAGATTCTCGATGCCGTGGGCGAGGATAATTTTTTCCTGTTCGGCCTGCGGGCCGAGGAAGTCGAGGCGCTGCGCCGCCGCTATCAGCCGCTGGCCTGCATCGAGCATGACCGCGAATTGCGCGAGGTGATCGACCTCTTGGCATCCGGCCACTTCAACGCCTGCGAGCCGGGAATCTTCGACATGATTCTGTGGGCGATGATGAGCCCAGGCGATCCGTGGATGGTGCTGGCGGACTTCCGCAATTACGTCGACGCGCAGGAACGGGTGGCGCAGGCCTGGCAGGACGAAGTTCGATGGACGCGGATGAGCATTTTCAATACGGCGTCGAGCGGGTTCTTCTCGACCGATCGCACCATGCAGGAATACAACGCCGATATCTGGAAGCTGAAATAGGCGAGGGTGCCTGGCGTGTGCTCGGAAGTAAAAAGGCCGGACGCTGGCCTTTTTACCGGGTGGGTGGAGACTTACGCCGCCTGCACCGGAATGGCGTGGCGGGTGTCCATGATGCGGTTGTCCGCGTCCACGTACACCAGTTCCGGCTCGTAGCGCGCCAGTTCCAGTTCGTTGTAGACCGCGTAGGTGGCGATGATGACGAGGTCGCCCGGATTCGCCTTGTGCGCGGCGGCGCCGTTCACCGAAATGATCCCGGAATCGCGCGCCGCGCGAATGGCATAGGTGGCGAAGCGCTCGCCGTTGGTGACGTTGTAGATCTGGATCTGCTCGTATTCGTGGATGTTGGCCGCGTCCAGCAGGGTTTCGTCGATCGCGCACGAGCCTTCGTAGTGCAGCTCGGAATGCGTGACGGTCGCCCGGTGCAGCTTGGACTTGAGCATCGTTCTTTGCATGACGGTGCCCTCACAAAAAAAGGCTCTGTTGAATTTCAAGTGGGTTGTCCCGCATGAGGGTTGATGGCGTGGAAGTTGAGATTTCCGGCGATCAGGAAGATGACCGTTTTGATCGTGGCCAGTCGTGTGAAGCCACGAGCACGCCGCT
>JAMCVR010000199.1 GCA_023475455.1 Thermoplasmatota archaeon
AGCGGCGTGCTCGTGGCTTCACACGACTGGCCACGATCAAAACGGTCATCTTCCTGATCGCCGGAAATCTCAACTTCCACGCCATCAACCCTCATGCGGGACAACCCACTTGAAATTCAACAGAGCCAAAATAATTTCATTCAAAAAACAAAAGGAACGCGCTGGTTGCTTCTCTTTGGGTATCCATTGTTTTTATGGCTGCTTGTTTTTGTGCCTCACTTCCTAATGTTCACATCAGAAAATTTAACACGCGTTGAAACAATCATGAGCGACTCACGTTTTGGCTTGGGCTTTTCGGGAACAGTCGCGTACGCCGGAGGTTGGGTCGCATACATCTATGTTGTAACCATCTGGATACGTCGTATACCTGCACTGTATTTCACCCGCCCGCGAGGCACTCAATAGAAATAACAATCGCCCCGTCATTCCGCCCTGGTTTTGACTTTGTTCCCCTTACAGACCCGCCGGAAATCGAGCCTGCCGGGCGGATCAGCGGCGAAGGTGTTTGAGCCCCGCCCACAAAAAACCAATTAAAAACAGCAAGGCGGGGCGAGTTCTTCGCCGCCCGTCCGGCAGGCTCGATTTTCGGGAATTCGGGGATGTCGGGGTCGCCTTTTCTTTGGTTACTTCCTTTTGGCGAGACAAAAGAAAGTGACTAGCTGCCGGGCTACCCCCGGCCAACGGTCGGCAGTCCATTGAAGATTCAAACATCAATGGTGCTTTGCGCCTGTCCAGACTGGATTGCTTCGCTGCGCTCGCAATGACAGATGGGGTGTTACGCGTTCACAACCCCCTGCACAAAACCCAGCACCTCCACCGCATGCCCCGGCGCCTTCAACCCGCGCCAGCTTTTCACCAGTTTCCCCTTCACATCGAACACAAACGTGCTGCGCTCCACCCCGCGCACCTGCTTGCCGTACATGTTCTTCAGCTTCATCACGCCGAACAGTTCGCACACGGTTTCGTCCTTGTCGGACAGCAGTTCGAACGGAAAACCATGCGCGGCCTTGAAGCCTTCGTGCGACTTGATGCTGTCGCGCGAGATGCCGACGACGATCGTGTTGGCCTTGGCGAAGTCGGGATACAAATCCCGGAATTCCTGGCCTTCGAGGGTGCAGCCGGAGGTTGGGTCGCATACATCTATGTTGTAACCATCTGGATACGTCGTATACCTGCACTGTATTTCACCCGCCCGCGAGGCACTCAATAGAAATAACAATCGCCCCGTCATTCCGCCCTGGTTTTGACTTTGTTCCCCTTACAGACCCGCCGGAAATCGAGCCTGCCGGGCGGATCAGCGGCGAAGGTGTTTGAGCCCCGCCCACAAAAAACCAATTAAAAACAGCAAGGCGGGGCGAGTTCTTCGCCGCCCGTCCGGCAGGCTCGATTTTCGGGAATTCGGGGATGTCGGGGTCGCCTTTTCTTTGGTTACTTCCTTTTGGCGAGACAAAAGAAAGTGACTAGCTGCCGGGCTACCCCCGGCCAACGGTCGGCAGTCCATTGAAGATTCAAACATCAATGGTGCTTTGCGCCTGTCCAGACTGGATTGCTTCGCTGCGCTCGCAATGACAGATGGGGTGTTACGCGTTCACAACCCCCTGCACAAAACCCAGCACCTCCACCGCATGCCCCGGCGCCTTCAACCCGCGCCAGCTTTTCACCAGTTTCCCCTTCACATCGAACACAAACGTGCTGCGCTCCACCCCGCGCACCTGCTTGCCGTACATGTTCTTCAGCTTCATCACGCCGAACAGTTCGCACACGGTTTCGTCCTTGTCGGACAGCAGTTCGAACGGAAAACCATGCGCGGCCTTGAAGCCTTCGTGCGACTTGATGCTGTCGCGCGAGATGCCGACGACGATCGTGTTGGCCTTGGCGAAGTCGGGATACAAATCCCGGAATTCCTGGCCTTCGAGGGTGCAGCCGGAGGTGTTGTCCTTGGGGTAGAAATAGACGACGACATTCTTGCCGCGGTGGTCGGACAGCTTGAAGGTGGTGTTGCCGGTGGAGGGGAGTTCGAAGTCCTTGATAACGGGTTCGCTCATGGTGGAGTTTTCCTTAACGGGTGGATGATTTCAGCAGCACGATGACGGCGCCGGCGCCGCCGTCGACGGTGCGGGCCTGGCAGAAGGCGAGCACATCCTCGCGCTGCATCAGCCAGTGGCGCACCTTGTTTTTCAGCACCGGCAGTCGGTTCTTCGAGCCGTGGCCCTTGCCGTGGATGATGCGCACGCAGCGCCGGTCGTCCTTCATGCAGCGGTTGAGGAAGGCGGCCAGCGCGACGCGGGCTTCGTCGCCGGTGTGGCCGTGCAGGTCGAGTTCACCCTGGATGACCCAGCCGCCGCGCCGCAGTTTCCTGAGTGCGGCGGTGGGGACGCCGGGGCGCGAGAAGAACAGTTCCTCGCCGGTGGAGACGGCGGCTTCCCAGTCCCAGGGGTCGGCGAGGGCATCGACCAGGACTTGCTGTTCGTCGGCCCGTCTTTGATGGGCGATGGGCTTGGGGCGCGGGCGCGCGAGGTCCGCGCGATCGGAAGGGGGCAGGGGAACGGCATCGGCGACGGCGCGGCGAAACAGCAGGACGCCGTCCGCCGGTGGCCTGGGCTTGTGCGGCGTCGGGTGAAGCGTGGCCGGCGTGGCGGCCTGCTCGCGCAAGGCGCGGCGCATGCGCGCCAGCGCCTCGAACGAGGCGGGGGCGAGCGCACTGCCGCGGGCGCGCTTCATGCCGGATCACTCGCCGGGAACGGGTGGCGCTCAGGCCTTGCCGAGCGCGTCCAGGTAGCGCTCGGCGTCGAGCGCGGCCATGCAGCCGGTGCCGGCGCTGGTGACGGCCTGGCGGTAGATGCGGTCCTGCACGTCGCCGGCGGCGAACACGCCTTCGATGTTGGTGGCGGTGGCATTGCCCTTGTTGCCGCCCTGGGTGACGATGTAGCCGCCTTCGAGCGTGAGCTGGCCTTCGAAGATGGCGGTGTTGGGCTTGTGGCCGATGGCGATGAAGACGCCGGTCAGCGCGATGTCGCGGGTGGCGCCGTCCCTGGTGCTCTTGATGCGCATGCCGGTGACGCCGGTCTTGTCGCCCAGCACTTCGTCCAGGGTGTGGTCGAGTTCGAGCGTGATCTTGCCTTCCTTGACCTTCTCCATCAGGTGGTCGACGAGGATCTTCTCGGCCTTGAAGGTGTCGCGGCGGTGCACCAGGGTGACGTGGCGGGCGATGTTGGCCAGATACAGCGCTTCTTCGACCGCGGTGTTGCCGCCGCCGATCACGGCGACGTCCTGGTTCTTGTAGAAGAAGCCGTCGCATCGGCGACGGCGCGGCGAAACAGCAGGACGCCGTCCGCCGGTGGCCTGGGCTTGTGCGGCGTCGGGTGAAGCGTGGCCGGCGTGGCGGCCTGCTCGCGCAAGGCGCGGCGCATGCGCGCCAGCGCCTCGAACGAGGCGGGGGCGAGCGCACTGCCGCGGGCGCGCTTCATGCCGGATCACTCGCCGGGAACGGGTGGCGCTCAGGCCTTGCCGAGCGCGTCCAGGTAGCGCTCGGCGTCGAGCGCGGCCATGCAGCCGGTGCCGGCGCTGGTGACGGCCTGGCGGTAGATGCGGTCCTGCACGTCGCCGGCGGCGAACACGCCTTCGATGTTGGTGGCGGTGGCATTGCCCTTGTTGCCGCCCTGGGTGACGATGTAGCCGCCTTCGAGCGTGAGCTGGCCTTCGAAGATGGCGGTGTTGGGCTTGTGGCCGATGGCGATGAAGACGCCGGTCAGCGCGATGTCGCGGGTGGCGCCGTCCCTGGTGCTCTTGATGCGCATGCCGGTGACGCCGGTCTTGTCGCCCAGCACTTCGTCCAGGGTGTGGTCGAGTTCGAGCGTGATCTTGCCTTCCTTGACCTTCTCCATCAGGTGGTCGACGAGGATCTTCTCGGCCTTGAAGGTGTCGCGGCGGTGCACCAGGGTGACGTGGCGGGCGATGTTGGCCAGATACAGCGCTTCTTCGACCGCGGTGTTGCCGCCGCCGATCACGGCGACGTCCTGGTTCTTGTAGAAGAAGCCGTCGCAGGTGGCGCAGCCCGACACGCCCTTGCCCATGAAGGCCTGCTCGGACGGCAGGCCGAGGTACATGGCCGAGGCGCCGGTGGCGACGATGAGCGCATCGCAGGTGTAGGTGCCGGAATCGCCGATCAGGGTGAAGGGCTTTTCGGTCAGCCTGGCGGTGTGGATCTGGTCGAAGATGATCTCGGTCTTGAAGCGCTCGGCGTGGCGCTGCAAACGGTCCATCAGCTCGGGGCCCTGCACGCCGTCGACGTCGCCCGGCCAGTTGTCGACTTCGGTGGTGGTCATCAGCTGGCCGCCCTGCTGCATGCCGGTGATGACGACGGGCGAGAGGTTGGCGCGCGCGGCGTAGACGGCGGCCGAATATCCGGCGGGGCCGGAACCGAGGATGACGAGTTTGTGGTGTTGGGTGCTCATGGTCTGTGCCAGGATGATGGGAAAGCCCGCTATTCTAACCAAACTCGGCGGCAGCGTTTCCATGCCGACAGCCCGGTATAATCAGGCCACTTTAGCTTGTTACGTTCCCATGGCGCGCCCCGCTTCCCGTTCGTCCATCCCACTGCCGCCCCGCATGCAGCGTCTGCTGCGCGAAGCCCGTGCCTTGCTGGTGGGATTCGCCGCGCTGTTGCTGGCCTCGATCCTGCTCACCCACAACGGGACCGACCCCGGATTCAGCACGACCGGCGCTGGCCCGACTATCAATAACCTCGGTGGCAAAAGCGGCGCCTGGCTGTCGGATCTGCTGCTGATGCTGTTCGGCGTATCGGCCTGGTGGTGGGTGGTGCTGGCGCTGGCCTATGTCATCCACACCTTCCGCCATCTCGACGAAACCCCGCTGGCGGGCGGGCGCCAGCGCTGGTTCCGGCTGGGCGGCTTCGGCCTGCTGCTGCTGGCCAGCACCGGCATCGAATGGCTGCGCGCCTGGCATTGGGCGGTGGCTTTGCCGGACGCGCACGGCGGCGTGCTGGGTGCGGGCGTAGGCGGTGCGGCGGGCGCGCTGTTCGGCTTCACCGGCGGAACCCTGATTTTGCTGCTGCTGATGGCGGTGGGCTTCAGCCTGTTCACCGGCGTGTCGTGGCTCGGCATGGCCGAGCGCACCGGCGAGTGGGTGGAGCGCGGGTACTGGAAGGCGATCCAGACCTGGCAGGCGTATCGCGACCGCAAGCTGGGCGAGGTGGCGCAGCAGAAGCGCGAAGCGAAAGTCTCGGTGGTCAAGAAAAAGCTCGACGAAGCGCCGCCGATCCGCATCGAGCCGGTGATGAAGGAAGTGCCGCAGTCCGAGCGCGCCATCACCGAGAAGCAGGCCCCGCTGTTCTCCGATCTGCCCGATTCACCCTTGCCGCCGCTGCACCTGCTCGACCCGGCAGACGAAGCGGTGGAAACCGCGAGCGCCGAGGCGCTGGAATACATGTCTTTGATGATCGAGCGCAAGCTTGCCGAATTCGGCGTCGAGGTGAAGGTCGTGTCGGCCTCGCCCGGCCCGGTCATTACGCGATACGAAATCGAACCGGCGACGGGCGTGAAGGGCAGCCAGATCGTCAACTTGGCGAAGGACCTGGCGCGCACCCTGTCGGTGATCAGCATCCGGGTGGTCGAGGCCATCCCCGGCAAGCACACCATGGGACTGGAGATACCCAATCCCAAGCGGCAGATGGTGCGTTTGAGCGAGATTCTCGGCTCCAAGGCCTATCACGACAGCGCCAGTCCTTTGACGATCACGCTGGGCAAGGACATCGCCGGCAACCCGGTGGTGGCAGACCTCGCCAGGATGCCGCACCTGCTGGTCGCGGGCACCACCGGCTCGGGCAAGTCGGTCGGCGTCAACGCGATGATTTTGTCACTGGTGTATAAATCCGACCCGTCCGCGGTGCGCATGATCATGGTCGACCCCAAGATGCTGGAGCTGTCGATCTACGAAGGCATCCCGCACCTGCTGGCGCCGGTGGTCACCGACATGAAGCAGGCCGCCAGCGCGCTCAACTGGTGCGTGGCCGAAATGGAGCGGCGCTACAAGCTGATGTCGGCGGTCGGCGTGCGCAACCTCGCCGGCTACAACCAGAAGGTGCGCGATGCGAAGAAATCCGGCACGCCGCTGACGCATCCGTTCAGCCTGACGCCGGACAATCCCGAGCCGCTGGAAACCATGCCGATGATCGTGGTGATGATCGACGAACTCGCCGACCTGATGATGGTGGTCGGCAAGAAGGTCGAGGAACTGATCGCGCGGCTCGCTCAGAAAGCCAGGGCCGCCGGCATCCACCTGATCCTCGCGACGCAGCGGCCGTCGGTCGACGTCATCACCGGCCTTATCAAGGCCAACATCCCGACGCGCATCGCCTTCCAGGTGTCGAGCAAGATCGACTCGCGCACCATTCTCGACCAGATGGGCGCCGAGGCCTTGCTCGGGCAGGGCGACATGCTCTACCTGCCGCCCGGCACCGGGCTGCCGCAGCGCGTCCACGGCGCCTTCGTGTCGGATGCCGAAGTCCATCGCGTGGTCGATTACCTGAAGTCGCTGGGCGAACCCGAATACATCGAAGGCGTGCTCGAATCGCCGGATGAAGCGGGCGAGGGCGGTGGCGAGTACGGCGAGGCGGCGGAAGCCGACCCCTTGTACGACCAGGCCGTGGCCTACGTGCTGAAGTCGCGCCGCGCCTCGATCTCGTCGGTGCAGCGCCAGCTGCGCATCGGCTACAACCGTGCCGCGCGCATGATCGAGGACATGGAGCGCGCGGGTTTGGTGTCGGCCATGCAGTCGAACGGCAACCGCGACGTGCTGGCGCCCGGCGGTGACGTATGAGTTTTTATGCACTGATTCCCGCCGCAGGGAGCGGCTCGCGCATGGGCGGCGCTGCCCTGAATCAAAAAGCGGCGCCCAAGCAGTACATGGCGCTCAATGGAATTCCGCTGATCGCGCACGCCCTCATCGTCCTGGCACGCGAGCCCCGCATATCGAAGCTGTTCGTGGTGATCTCACCCCATGACACGTGGTGGGACAACTATGAATGGGCCGGCTGGGAAGACCGTTTGCAGGTGCTGCGCTGCGGCGGCGCCACCCGCGCCGAAACCGTGTTGAACGGACTGCAGGCCATGGCGACACAGTGCGCGGCGGACGACTGGGTGCTGGTGCACGATGCAGCGCGGCCCTGCCTGCCGGCAGAGACCTTGAGCCAGTTGCTCGACGAGGTGGCTGATGATGCCGTCGGCGGCCTGCTCGCGGTGCCGGTGGCCGACACCCTGAAGCGTGCCGCTGCCGATGTGGCGTCAGGGGCGCGGGCCGAGGCCACCGTGCCGCGGGCCGGCCTGTGGCAGGCGCAGACGCCGCAAATGTTTCGCCATGGAACGTTGAGCGAAGCCTTGCGCGCAGCGGGCAGCGACATGACCGACGAAGCGTCGGCCATCGAACAGCTCGGCCTGCAACCGCGCCTGGTTGAATCAGACAGCCGCAACCTGAAAGTGACCTATCCGCAGGACCTGCGCCTGGCGAGCCTCATCCTGGAGCACCTGAATGACTGACATCCGCATCGGCCATGGCTTCGACGTGCACGCCTTTGCCGAGAACCGCAAGCTCATCCTCGGCGGCGTCGACATTCCCTTTGACCAGGGGCTGGCCGGGCATTCCGACGCCGACGTGCTGCTGCACGCGATCTGCGACGCGCTCCTGGGCGCGGCCGGGCTGGGCGACATCGGCCGTCATTTTCCCGACACCGACAAGGCGTTGGCCGGCATCGACAGCCGCATCCTGCTGCGCCGCGTGGCTGGACAATTACGCGAGCGCGGCTGGCACGTCGGCAACGTCGACTCGCCGACCTGATGATGGTGGTCGGCAAGAAGGTCGAGGAACTGATCGCGCGGCTCGCTCAGAAAGCCAGGGCCGCCGGCATCCACCTGATCCTCGCGACGCAGCGGCCGTCGGTCGACGTCATCACCGGCCTTATCAAGGCCAACATCCCGACGCGCATCGCCTTCCAGGTGTCGAGCAAGATCGACTCGCGCACCATTCTCGACCAGATGGGCGCCGAGGCCTTGCTCGGGCAGGGCGACATGCTCTACCTGCCGCCCGGCACCGGGCTGCCGCAGCGCGTCCACGGCGCCTTCGTGTCGGATGCCGAAGTCCATCGCGTGGTCGATTACCTGAAGTCGCTGGGCGAACCCGAATACATCGAAGGCGTGCTCGAATCGCCGGATGAAGCGGGCGAGGGCGGTGGCGAGTACGGCGAGGCGGCGGAAGCCGACCCCTTGTACGACCAGGCCGTGGCCTACGTGCTGAAGTCGCGCCGCGCCTCGATCTCGTCGGTGCAGCGCCAGCTGCGCATCGGCTACAACCGTGCCGCGCGCATGATCGAGGACATGGAGCGCGCGGGTTTGGTGTCGGCCATGCAGTCGAACGGCAACCGCGACGTGCTGGCGCCCGGCGGTGACGTATGAGTTTTTATGCACTGATTCCCGCCGCAGGGAGCGGCTCGCGCATGGGCGGCGCTGCCCTGAATCAAAAAGCGGCGCCCAAGCAGTACATGGCGCTCAATGGAATTCCGCTGATCGCGCACGCCCTCATCGTCCTGGCACGCGAGCCCCGCATATCGAAGCTGTTCGTGGTGATCTCACCCCATGACACGTGGTGGGACAACTATGAATGGGCCGGCTGGGAAGACCGTTTGCAGGTGCTGCGCTGCGGCGGCGCCACCCGCGCCGAAACCGTGTTGAACGGACTGCAGGCCATGGCGACACAGTGCGCGGCGGACGACTGGGTGCTGGTGCACGATGCAGCGCGGCCCTGCCTGCCGGCAGAGACCTTGAGCCAGTTGCTCGACGAGGTGGCTGATGATGCCGTCGGCGGCCTGCTCGCGGTGCCGGTGGCCGACACCCTGAAGCGTGCCGCTGCCGATGTGGCGTCAGGGGCGCGGGCCGAGGCCACCGTGCCGCGGGCCGGCCTGTGGCAGGCGCAGACGCCGCAAATGTTTCGCCATGGAACGTTGAGCGAAGCCTTGCGCGCAGCGGGCAGCGACATGACCGACGAAGCGTCGGCCATCGAACAGCTCGGCCTGCAACCGCGCCTGGTTGAATCAGACAGCCGCAACCTGAAAGTGACCTATCCGCAGGACCTGCGCCTGGCGAGCCTCATCCTGGAGCACCTGAATGACTGACATCCGCATCGGCCATGGCTTCGACGTGCACGCCTTTGCCGAGAACCGCAAGCTCATCCTCGGCGGCGTCGACATTCCCTTTGACCAGGGGCTGGCCGGGCATTCCGACGCCGACGTGCTGCTGCACGCGATCTGCGACGCGCTCCTGGGCGCGGCCGGGCTGGGCGACATCGGCCGTCATTTTCCCGACACCGACAAGGCGTTGGCCGGCATCGACAGCCGCATCCTGCTGCGCCGCGTGGCTGGACAATTACGCGAGCGCGGCTGGCACGTCGGCAACGTCGACGCCACCATCATCGCGCAGGCGCCGAAAATGGCGCCGCACATCGCGCGGATGACCGCGCACATCGCCGACGACCTCGGCGTCGCCATCGACCGCGTCAACGTCAAGGCCACCACCACCGAAAAGCTCGGCTTCACCGGCCGCGGCGAAGGCATCGCCGCCGAGGCGGTGTGCCTGATCGAGCGTGGCTGAACCCGGCCAGTCTGAGCCCCATCCGGCCGAGCACGACACGCTGCGGCTGTTCTTTGCCCTGTGGCCGGACGACGCCACCCGCGACGCCCTCAACCGCAGCGGCAAGTGGCTGCACCAGCACTGGGGCGGGCGGCTGATGCGTGCGGACACCCTGCACATCACCCTGGCCTTTCTCGGCCGCACGCCGGCCGATCAACTGGATGTCCTGGCCGCCTGCGCCGACACCGTCAAAACCGAGGCATTCGAACTCATCCTCGATCAGGCCGGCTACTGGCGGCACAAGCGCATCGGCTGGCTGGGCGCGAGCCGGACGCCGCCGCAGCACCTCGAACTGGCCAGCGCACTGAATGCCGCTTTGCAGGCCGCGGGCTTTCCCGTCGATCCGCGCCCGCACGTGCCGCACGTCACCCTGCTGCGCAAATCTCTGGGCGGCGAGGTTCCGCCATGCGTGCCGGTATGCTGGCCGATCAGCGATTTCGTGCTGGTGGCCTCGCGCACCGAGGCCGACGGTGCGCATTACGCAGTGATGCGGCGCTGGCCCTTGGCGCAAACTACATGAATGGAGTGGCAATAAAAATTTAACTTGACGCACCCAAAAGCCCCCTGTAAGTTTCGCCTCCACAACACGGTCGATGCAAAGCACGTCGGCCGGTTTTGCGGAAAACTGTAAAAAATTCACCAGTGCAGCTTTTGGGAGAGCCGCATGCGCTACAGTTTTGCCGCAAGTCGCCAGCCGGTTGGCATGGCCAACACGTGGGCATCGGCCCTGCTTGGGTTGACCGCTTTCATTCTGTTATTTTCATCGCCTGCCCACGCTGCCGTCACAGTAGGCGCCACCCCCGGCAGCCACCAGGTCAGCCCCAGCGGCGCCTTCACCTACACCATCCCCATCGCCACCCCACCCGGCACGGCGGGCATCGAACCCAAGCTCAGCCTTGCCTACAACAGCCAGGGCGGCAATGGACTCCTTGGCATGGGCTGGAGCCTCGCCGGACTCTCCGTCATCCACCGCTGTCCCAAGACCGTCGTCCAGGACGGCGTCCTTGGCGGCGTCAACTACGACGCCAACGACCGCTACTGCCTCGACGGCCAGCGCCTGGTTGCCGTCAGCGGCGCCTACGGCGCCGATGCCACCGAATATCGCACCGAAACCGAGAGCCACAGCCGCATCGTCAGCTACGGCAGCCAGGACAGCGGTCCTGCCTCATGGAAAGCCTGGACCAAGAGCGGCCAGATCATCGAATACGGCAACACTCCTGATTCAAGGATCGAAGCCCAGGGCAAGACCGAAGTCATGCTGTGGGCCTTGAACAAGCTTTCCGACACCGTCGGCAACTATCTCACTGTCAGCTACATCGAAGACAACCCCAACGGCCAGTACTACCCGGATCGCATTGATTACACCGGCAACGCCAGCGCAGGCAAATCCCCCTTCAACTCCGTGCGTTTCGTCTATGAAACCCGCCCGGACATCACACCGATGTACCAGGCGGGTTCGCTAATGAAGGCTACTGTCCGGCTCAAGAATGTGCAGACGTATGCGGACACAACCGTGGTCAGGGACTACCAGTTGGCTTATGAGCAGAGTATGTCAACTCAGCGTACGCGACTTACTAGCTTCGTGGAGTGTGCAGGCGATGGAACGTGTTTGCATGGGACAAACCTAATTTGGGCGATTGCTCCAAATTAGGCTCTGTTGAATTTCAAGTGGGTTGTCCCGCATGAGGGTTGATGGCGTGGAAGTTGAGATTTCCGGCGATCAGGAAGATGACCGTTTTGATCGTGGCCAGTCGTGTGAAGCCACGAGCACGCCGCT
>JAMCVR010000108.1 GCA_023475455.1 Thermoplasmatota archaeon
CGCGGTGCTGTTCGAACTGGCCGGCGAGGCCAACCGGGGCGACGCCGCCGCCGCGCGGACGCTGCGCGGCCTGGGCGGCGTGCTCGGCCTGCTGCAACGCGAAGCGGCGGATTTTCTGCAGGCGGGAACCCCCCCGGGCGGCCTGTCCGAAGCCGAAATCGACGCCCTGATCGCCGCACGCCAGGCGGCGCGCAAGGCGAAGGATTTTGCCGAATCCGATCGCATCCGCGATGCGCTGACGGCGGCCGGCATCGTGCTGGAAGACGGGGCCGGCGGCACCACCTGGCGTCGCGCCTGAAACGCCGGCCCCCGCACCGTGACATCCCCTCCCCTGGTTCTGGTCGGCGCCGCAGGCTGGCTGCATCCCGCGTGGCGCAGCGGGTTTTACCCCGAAGGCCTGCCGGATGACTGGCTGTTGTCTTATTACAACACGCAATTTTCGGCTGTCTATCTGCCCGCCGCCGTCTGGCAGGCGGCGTCCGAAGCGACCTGGACGCAATGGCTCCACGACACCCGGGACGGGTTCCATTTCGTGCTGGAGCCGGGCGATGCGGCCTCGGTCAAGCCCGCTTCGGCGCGCGTATTGCTGGCCACCCCGGCCTGGGAAGCCGGGCATGTCTGGTGGCTCGACGAAGCGCCCGATCTGCGTGCGCTGGCGCAACGCATCGCGCGGCAGGCCGCGACGGGTGAACCCCTGTTCGTGTTCAGCCGCAGCGGAAACCTCGCCTTGCTGGAACAGGCCGGCACCCTGCGGCAGGTGATGGGCTACTGAATCTGCGTTAAAAACGCCCGCCTCATGGCGGTGGCGCCGGCGCGCTTGGGTAAAATGGCAGACCGAATAAAAATACAGGCTTGATTTCTTGCAACACGACAATCTGGTCGAAATCGAAGACGTCGCATTTGGCTATAACGCCCGGCCGGTTTTGAAGGGGATCAACCTGACCGCCCGGCGCGGGCAGGTCATCGCCATCATGGGCAGCAGCGGTTGCGGCAAGACCACTCTTCTTCGTCTGATCGGCGGGCAGATCAAGCCCGGCCAGGGGACGGTGCGCGTGGCGGGCGAGTCGGTGGGCGAACTCGACCCGGCCGCCCTGTACCGCCTGCGCCGCAAGATGGGCATGCTGTTCCAGTTCGGCGCGCTGTTCACCGACATCTCGGTGTTCGACAACGTGGCGTTCCAGCTGCGCGAGCACACCGATCTGCCGGAAGACGCCATCCGCGACCTGGTGCTGATGAAGCTGCACGCCGTGGGCCTGCGCGGCGCGGCGCACCTGATGCCGGCCGAGCTGTCCGGCGGCATGGCGCGGCGGGTGGCGCTGGCGCGCGCGATCGCGCTGGATCCCATGCTGGTGATGTACGACGAGCCGTTTGCCGGGCTCGACCCCATTTCGCTGGGGGTGACCGGCAACCTGATCCGCCGCCTGACCGATACGCTGGGGCTGACCTCGCTGGTGGTCACCCACGACGTGCAGGAGTCGCTCAAGATCGTCGATTACGTGTATTTCGTCTCGGAGGGCGTGATTGTGGCCGAGGGCACGGCAGCGGACATCCGCGCGTCCGACCTGCCTTACGTCCACCAGTTCGTGCACGGCGAGGCCGACGGCCCGGTGCCGTTCCATTATCCGGCGCCGTCCTATGTCGACGACCTGCGGTTAGGAGTCCAGAGTGCTTAGGCAATCGATAGAAAACCTCGGGCGGAGCACGATCCAGGGCGTGTGGCGCATCGGCTTCGCGGCCCGTTTCTTCGTGGCGGTGCTGCTGCATTCCGGCACGGCCTTCCGCCGCTTCGGCCTCACCATCCGCGAGATGTACTTCAGCGGCGTGCTCTCGCTGATCATCATCCTGGTGTCGGGCCTGTTCGTCGGCATGGTGCTCGGCCTGCAGGGCTACGAGACGCTGCAGACCTACGGCGCGGAAGAGTCGCTCGGCATCCTGGTGGCGCTGTCGCTGGTGCGCGAGCTGGGGCCGGTGGTGGCCGCGCTGCTGTTCGCCAGCCGCGCCGGTTCGGCCATCACCGCGGAAATCGGCCTGATGAAGGCGACCGAGCAGCTGTCGGCGATGGAAATGATGGCGGTCGATCCGATCGCCCGCGTGGTGGCGCCGCGCTTCTGGGCGGGGGTGGTTTCGATGCCGCTCTTGGCGGCGCTGTTCTCGGCCATGGGCATCTTCGGCGGCTATCTGGTCGGCGTGCAGCTGATCGGGGTCGACGAGGGCGCGTTCTGGTCGCAGATGCAAAGCGCGGTCGATTTCGAGCAGGACATCCTGAACGGCATCGTCAAGAGCGTGGTGTTCGGCGTGGCCATCGCCACGATCGCGCTGTTCGAGGGCTACGACGCGCCGCCGACCGCCGAAGGCGTGTCGGGCGCCACCACCCGCACCGTGGTGACCTCCAGCCTGGCCGTGCTGGCGCTGGACTTCGTTTTGACCGCATTCATGTTCCGGGGAATCAGCTAAATGAACAAGACCGTACTCGACCTGTGGGTGGGATTATTCGTCATCGCAGGCATCGCCGCGCTGCTGTTCCTGGCGCTCAAGGTCGGCAGCATGAGCGCCGTAAACACATCGAACAGCTACGAAGTCGTCGCCCGCTTCGACAACATCGGCGGGCTGAAACCGCGTGCGCCGGTCAAAAGCGCCGGGGTGGTGGTGGGCAGGGTGGCGGACATCCGCTTTGACAATGAAACATTCGAAGCCGCGGTTACCCTTCGCCTGGACAAGCGCTATGCTTTTCCCAAGGACACCTCGGCCGCCATCATGACCTCGGGTTTGCTGGGCGAGCAGTATATTGGCCTGGAAGCGGGCGGCGACAGCGAGACACTGAAGGACAAGGACCGGATTCTCATCACCCAGTCGGCCGTGGTTCTGGAGAATCTGATCGGCCAGTTTATATACGGTAAGGCTCAGGAAGGAGCGCCACGATGAAACTCACACGACTCACCCACACCCTCCTGGCAGCCGGCATCCTCCTGGCCGCCCTGCCCGCGCAGGCCGAGACCGTCAACCTGCAGCAGGCGGTGGCAATGAGCCTGGCTGCCGATCCCCGCATCAAGGAACGCGAACAGGTGGTCGAGGCCGCGCGCGGCATGTTGCAGGAAGTACAGGGCAATGCCGGCTGGCGGGTCAGCGCCAACGCCTTTCTGGGGCTTGCTCCAGGCGTCGACGGCGGTTTTTATCAGGGCGGCGCCTTCTCGGGCACGACGCCGCGCTCCGACGCCTACAAGCCTGACAGCATTTCCGACTGGACGCATCTCGACTTCGCGCTGATCAAGCCGCTCTATACCTTCGGCAAGATCGAACGCTACGGCGAGGCCGCGCAGGGCAATGTCGACCTCAAGCGCGGCGAGCTCACGCAGACGCGCACCGATACGGTGTACGACACCAAGCGCGCCTATTTCGGTTACCTGACCGCGCGCGATATGCGGGTTTTCCTGGAAGACATGCAGGGACGGTTGAACGATGCCATCGCTTCGGTCGAGCGCAATCTCAAGGAGGAAACCGGCGAGTCCAGGCAGTCCGATCTGTATGCGCTGCAAAGCGCCCGGGGGCTGCTGGCCAAATATGCGCACCAGGCACGCGCGGTCGAGAAAATCAGCCTCGACGGTCTGAAGGTGCTGACCGGAGCCGCTCTATACCTTCGGCAAGATCGAACGCTACGGCGAGGCCGCGCAGGGCAATGTCGACCTCAAGCGCGGCGAGCTCACGCAGACGCGCACCGATACGGTGTACGACACCAAGCGCGCCTATTTCGGTTACCTGACCGCGCGCGATATGCGGGTTTTCCTGGAAGACATGCAGGGACGGTTGAACGATGCCATCGCTTCGGTCGAGCGCAATCTCAAGGAGGAAACCGGCGAGTCCAGGCAGTCCGATCTGTATGCGCTGCAAAGCGCCCGGGGGCTGCTGGCCAAATATGCGCACCAGGCACGCGCGGTCGAGAAAATCAGCCTCGACGGTCTGAAGGTGCTGACCGGAGCCGGTCTGCAGGCCAATCTTTCCGTGGCCGACGAGCGCATCGAGCCGGTAGCCTTCCCGCAGATCGAACTGGCCGACTTCCAGGCGCGCGCGCTGCAGGATCGTCCCGAAATGCAGCAGCTCGAAGCCGGATTGCGTGCCCGCCGCGCCCTGGTGGCCGCCAAAAAGGCCGACCGCATGCCGGATGTGTACGCGGGCGTGATCGGCCGGTTCAACTACGCCTCGCAGCGCGAGCGGCTGGACAACCCCTATCTCAACGATCCCTTCAACGGCGGCGGCCTCACGCCGGTGGTCGGGGTGAAGTGGGATACCGTGTTCGGCGTCGCCAGCGCGCGCGTCAATCAGGCGCAGGCCGAACTGGAAGCGCTCAACCACAAGAAGGCCTTTGCGGTGGCGGGCATTCCGTTCGAAGTGGGCGAAGCCTATGCCCATGCCCGGGCCAACCATGACGCGCAGCGCGATCTGGCTGAAGGCGCGGCGGCCGCACGGCGCTGGATGGTGGCGTCGCTGGCCGATTTCTCGGCCGGGATCGAGAGCGCCGACAAGGTCGCCGACGCGATCAGGAACTACGTTCTGGCGCAGACCGAATACCTGCGCACGGTCAACGACTACAACATGAACGTGGCGCAACTGGCGCGCCTGACGGGTGAACTCAAGTAAGCAGCGGGCGTCTACCCTTTACTCCGATTTGTCCGACCCGATTATTTTGAACAGGAAGACTCAAACATGCTGCGCACATTTTTTCTGCCGCTGGCGCTGATCGCGGGATTCAATGCCCCTGCGGCAGGGGCCGACGACGTGCCGCCCGACGTGCTGGCACGCACCACCACGCAGGAAGTCCTGGCCATCCTGAAGCAGGACAAGGAACTGCAGAACGGCAACCAGGCCAGGGTGTACCAACTGGTCGAAGCCAGGATTTTGCCCAACTTCGACTTCAACCGCATGACCCAGCTGGCCCTGGGCAAGCACTGGCCGCGCGCCACCGCCAAGCAGAAACAGGAACTGGTGACCGAGTTCCGCAACCTGCTGGTGCGCACCTATTCCAGCTCGCTCACCGCGTTCACCAACCAGACGGTCGAATTCAAGCCGCTGACGATGAAGCCGGGCGACACCGACGTGACCGTGCGCTCCGAAATCCGCCAGCCGGGCGGGCAGCCCATTCCCATCGACTACAGCATGTACAAGACCCCATTCGGCTGGAAGGTATACGACGTGACGATCGACAGCGTCAGCCTGGTCACCAATTACCGCGCGTCCTTTGCCAACACCATTCGCCAGAACGGCATCGACGGGCTGATCAAGACCATGGCCGCCCAGTCTGCAAGCGGCGCGGCCAAACCGGCCCCCCGTCCCGGCTCGTGATTGCGTGTGAGGGAGCCACCTGCCGTATTGGCGGCGCGGTGACCGTCGACAGCGTAGGCAGCCTTTTGCGCGAATTGCAGCCGCAACTCGCCAAAGGCGTCGACACGCTGGATTTCAGCGGCGTCGAGACTGCCGATTCGGCGGCGCTCGCGCTCATTTTCAGCGCCATGCGACTGGCACGCCAGGCCGGCCGCACGCTGGCCTGCAGCGGCCTGCCGGCCAGCTTCGCCACCCTGGCCGAACTGTATGGGGTGTCCGAACTGTTGCCGGCATGAATCAGGCAACGCCCGCGATCCGCGTCGGCGAACTGCGCAAGCGCTTTCGTACCACCCAGGCGCTCGACGGCGTCTCGCTCGACATCCAGCCGGGCGAATTCTTTGGCCTCTTGGGCCCCAACGGCGCCGGCAAGACCACCCTGATTTCCATTCTCGCCGGGCTCGTTCGCGCCGATTCCGGCCACGCCGCCATCATGGGCCACGACGTGGTGCGCGACTACCGCCAGGCGCGCCGCGCGCTCGGCGTGGTGCCGCAGGAACTGGTCTACGACCCCTTCTTCAACGTGCGCGAAACCCTGCGCATCCAGTCCGGCTACTTCGGCCTCAGGCGCAACGACGGCTGGATCGACGAGATCATGCATTACCTCGACCTCACGCCGCACGCCGACAAGGGCACGCAGAGCCTGTCGGGCGGCATGAAGCGCCGCCTGCTGGTGGCGCAGGCGACACCGACGTGACCGTGCGCTCCGAAATCCGCCAGCCGGGCGGGCAGCCCATTCCCATCGACTACAGCATGTACAAGACCCCATTCGGCTGGAAGGTATACGACGTGACGATCGACAGCGTCAGCCTGGTCACCAATTACCGCGCGTCCTTTGCCAACACCATTCGCCAGAACGGCATCGACGGGCTGATCAAGACCATGGCCGCCCAGTCTGCAAGCGGCGCGGCCAAACCGGCCCCCCGTCCCGGCTCGTGATTGCGTGTGAGGGAGCCACCTGCCGTATTGGCGGCGCGGTGACCGTCGACAGCGTAGGCAGCCTTTTGCGCGAATTGCAGCCGCAACTCGCCAAAGGCGTCGACACGCTGGATTTCAGCGGCGTCGAGACTGCCGATTCGGCGGCGCTCGCGCTCATTTTCAGCGCCATGCGACTGGCACGCCAGGCCGGCCGCACGCTGGCCTGCAGCGGCCTGCCGGCCAGCTTCGCCACCCTGGCCGAACTGTATGGGGTGTCCGAACTGTTGCCGGCATGAATCAGGCAACGCCCGCGATCCGCGTCGGCGAACTGCGCAAGCGCTTTCGTACCACCCAGGCGCTCGACGGCGTCTCGCTCGACATCCAGCCGGGCGAATTCTTTGGCCTCTTGGGCCCCAACGGCGCCGGCAAGACCACCCTGATTTCCATTCTCGCCGGGCTCGTTCGCGCCGATTCCGGCCACGCCGCCATCATGGGCCACGACGTGGTGCGCGACTACCGCCAGGCGCGCCGCGCGCTCGGCGTGGTGCCGCAGGAACTGGTCTACGACCCCTTCTTCAACGTGCGCGAAACCCTGCGCATCCAGTCCGGCTACTTCGGCCTCAGGCGCAACGACGGCTGGATCGACGAGATCATGCATTACCTCGACCTCACGCCGCACGCCGACAAGGGCACGCAGAGCCTGTCGGGCGGCATGAAGCGCCGCCTGCTGGTGGCGCAGGCGCTGGTGCACAAGCCGCCGGTGATCGTGCTCGACGAGCCGACCGCCGGGGTCGACGTCGACCTGCGCCGCTCGCTGTGGGAATTCATCAGCGGCCTCAACCGCGAGGGGCACACCATCCTGCTGACCACGCATTACCTGGAAGAGGCCGAGGCGCTGTGCGGCCGCATCGCCATGCTGAAAAGCGGCCGCGTCGTCGCCTGCGACACCACGCGCAATCTCCTGCGGCTGACCAACGAGCATTGCGCGCAGCTGCGGCTCGATGCCGAAACCGTGCCGGCTGCCTGGCAGGGCCGTCTGCATCACGACGCCGACGGCTGCTGGCGCGTCAATTTCAGCGACTATGCCGAGCTGGAAACCCTGCTCGCCGACCTGCGCGGCGCCGGCATCCGCGTGCTCGAAATGCACCTGCAGGAGCCCGACCTGGAGGATGTCTTCACCGACATCATGAAGCGCGCATGAGCCCTGAAATGCATTCACCACAGAGGCACAGAGGCACAGAGAAAGACTCGCTGGCGTGCGTGCCATCTGGCGTGTGCAGGTCCGGTGATTTCAGATTCCGCTTCGCTTTTTCTCCGTGCCTCTGTGTCTCTGTGGTTCAAGGGTTTGGAACATGAGCGGATTGTCGGCACTGTTCTACAAGGAAATGCTGCGCTTCTGGAAAGTGGTGGTGCAGACCGTGGTCGCCCCGGTGGTGACGGCCTTGCTCTATCTGCTGATCTTCTCGCACGTGCTGGAAGAACACGTCGAGGTCTATCCCGGCGTGTCCTACACCAGTTTTCTGGTGCCGGGGCTGGTGATGATGAGCATGCTGCAGAACGCGTTCTCCAACAGCTCGTCCAGCCTCATCCAGTCGAAGATGACCGGCAACATCGTGTTCGTGCTGCTGCCGCCGCTGTCCTACCTGGAGTTTTTCCTGGCCTATCTGGGCGCCTCGGTCCTGCGCGGACTCATCGTCGGCCTCGGCGTGTGGGCGGTGACCCTGTGGTTCGCGCCGTGGCAGATGCCGCACCCGGGCTGGCTGCTGGCGTACGCGCTGCTGGCCTGCGCCATCCTGGGCGCGATCGGCATCGTGGCGGGGATCTGGGCGGAAAAGTTCGACCAGCTGGCGGCGTTCCAGAACTTCCTCATCCTGCCGCTCACCTTCCTGTCCGGCGTGTTTTATTCGATTCATTCGCTGCCCGCCTTCTGGCAGAGCGTATCGCACGCCAATCCGGTCTTTTACCTCATAGACGGCTTCCGCTATGCCTTCGTCGGCCAGTCCGACACCGATCCCTGGCTCGGCCTGCTGGTCGCCAGTGCCTGCTTTGTGGCAATATCCGCGCTCACCCTGGCGCTGCTGAAGAGCGGCTACAAACTCAGACACTAGAGAAAGCCTCTAAAAATCCGTCACACCGGCGAAAGCCGGTGTCCAGTTCCTTGAAAACGCTGGATTCCGGCGTACGCCGGAATGACGATACGGGATTTTTAGAGATGCTAAGGAAACACTGATTAATTCGTCATCGCGAGGAGCGGAGCGACGCGGCGATCCAGAAATGCTCGCTGAATCAAGGCGCTGGGTTGCCGCGCTTCGCTCGCAACGACGGGCTGCATGAATAAATCAGCGTTTCCCTAAATTGAATTAAAAAAGCAAGCGAGGCAAGACGAGCATGGTTACCCCCGACGACATCAAAGGCTGGATCACCGAGAAACTGCCGTGCGACCACATCGAACTCGACGGCGACGGCCAGCATTTCCAGGCGGTGATCGTCAGCCCGGCCTTCACCGGCAAGAACATGATCCAGCAGCACCGCCTGGTCTACGACGCACTCGGCGCCCGCATGCACGCGGAAATCCACGCGCTGTCGATGAAGACCTACACCCCCGAAGACTGGGCGGCGCGCTGAATGGATTCGCTTCTCATCCATGGCGGCAACCCCCTTGCCGGCGAGGTGCGCATTTCCGGCGCCAAGAACGCCGCGCTGCCGATCCTGACCGCCAGCCTGCTCACCGCCGAGCCCTTGCGGCTTGGCAACGTGCCGCACCTCAAGGACATCAGCACCATGCTGGCGCTGCTCGGCCACATGGGCGTGCGCGTGACGCTGGACGACCGGAACCACGTCACCCTCAGCGGCGAATCCATCCCGCACAAGGAAGCGCCCTACGAAATGGTGAAAACCATGCGCGCCGCCATCCTGGTGCTGGGCCCGACGCTGGCGCGCTTCGGCGAGGCGCGCGTCTCCCTGCCCGGCGGCTGCGCCATCGGCTCGCGCCCGGTCGACTTGCACATCAAGGGCCTGCAGGCGATGGGCGCCGACATCCAGATCGAACACGGCTACATCCACGCGCGTTGCAGGCGCCTCAAGGGCGCGCGCATCGTGATGGACGTGGTCACCGTGACCGGCACCGAAAACCTGATGATGGCCGCCGCTTTGGCCGAGGGCACGACCGTGCTGGAAAACGCCGCGCGCGAACCCGAGGTGGTCGACCTGGCGCGCTGCCTGATCGCGATGGGCGCCAGGATCGAAGGCGCCGGCAGCGACGTCATCACCGTCCACGGCGTCGACAAACTCCACGGGGCGGACTATTCGGTGATGGCCGACCGCATCGAAACCGGCACCTTCCTGGTCGCCGCCGCCATGACCGGCGGCCGCGTGCGCGCCACCCACGCCCAGCCCGACACGCTGGACGCGGTGATGAGCAAGCTGCGCGAGGCCGGGGCCAAGGTCGAATCGGGCAGCGACTGGATCGAAGTCGAATCCGACGGCAAACCGAAGGCGGTCGACGTGCGCACCGCGCCGCACCCGGCGTTTCCCACCGACATGCAGGCGCAGTTCATGGCGATGAACACCATCGCCGAAGGCGCGGCCAGCGTCACCGAAACCATTTTCGAAAACCGCTTCATGCACGTGCAGGAGCTGCGCCGCCTCGGCGCCAACATCGAGGTGTCCGGCCACACCGCCCTGGTGCGCGGGGTGCCGCGGCTGGACGGCGCCATCGTCATGGCGACCGATCTGCGCGCCTCCGCCTGCCTGGTGCTGGCCGGCCTGGTGGCGGCGGGCGAGACCACCATCGAACGCATCTACCACCTCGACCGCGGCTACGAGCGCATCGAGGAAAAGCTCACCCAGCTGGGCGCGCGCATCAAGCGCGTGCACTGAAACAGATATCTGACATGAGCAATACCGGCATCACGCTTGCCCTGTCCAAGGGCCGCATCTTCGAGGAAACGCTGCCGCTCCTGGCGGCGGCCGGCATCACGCCGTCCGAGAACCCCGAGTCCTCGCGCAAGCTCATCATCGGCACCAACCGCGCCGACGTGCGCCTCATCATCGTGCGCGCCAGCGATGTGCCGACCTACGTGCAATACGGCGCCGCCGACCTCGGCATCGCCGGCAAGGACGTGCTCAACGAACACGGCGGCAGCGGCCTGTATCGGCCGCTCGACCTGCAGATCGCGCGCTGCCGCATGATGGTCGCCGTGCGGGAGGGTTATGACTATGCCGGGATGGTGAAGCAGGGCGCGCGCATCCGCGTCGCCACCAAGTACGTCAACGCCGCGCGCGACCACTTCGCGTCCAAGGGCGTGCACATCGACCTCATCAAGCTCTACGGCTCGATGGAGCTCGCGCCGCTGGTCGGGCTGTCCGACGTCATCGTCGACCTCGTCTCCACCGGTGGCACCCTCAAGGCCAACGGCCTGGTCGCGGTGGAGCACATCAGCGATATCAGTTCGCGCCTGGTCGTGAACCAGGCCGCGCTCAAGCTCAAGCGCAATCTGATCCAGCCGGTGATCGACGCGTTTGCATCGGCTGTCGGCGCACATGGCGCAGCGTAAATTTCCGAAACATGAATACAGCGTCTTTTTCCGCCATGCGTCGTTGCATCCTCTTGCCGTATACCCCATACGGCTGCGGGTCTGCGCCTGGCCCAGCGAAAAAAGACGCTGTTTATGGGCACTTCAATAAATTCTGATTTCGTCATTCCGGCGAACGCCGGAATCCAGTCAAATCAAGCATCTGGATTCCGGGTCAAGCCCGGAATGACGATTTAGAGAAATGCCCTTATGTTTCGATATTTCTGATTCACGACATTGGAGGCGGCGAACGGCGTAAACAATGCGTTTGACCGACGATCAAATCCGGACCATCAAGCAGCTTGCGCATCAAATTGCGGGTGATCACGCGCGTGTGCGGATTTTTGGTTCCAGGCTGGACGATGCAGTGCGGGGCGGCGATCTCGATCTCATGCTCGAATTGCCCGACCCGGTAGCCAACCCGGCGCTTTTGGCGGCGAGGCTGGCCGCCAAAGTTTCCCTGCCGCTGGTCGGGCTGTCCGACGTCATCGTCGACCTCGTCTCCACCGGTGGCACCCTCAAGGCCAACGGCCTGGTCGCGGTGGAGCACATCAGCGATATCAGTTCGCGCCTGGTCGTGAACCAGGCC
>JAMCVR010000008.1 GCA_023475455.1 Thermoplasmatota archaeon
GGCTGTGGCCCGCCATCAGCGCAGGCGTTGCGCCGCCCACGGCCTGCCATACGCGCCAGGCCGCGATATCGGCCGCCAGCATCGCAGGCTGGGTGTTGATGGTTTGGTTGAGCAAGTCGGCGGGGCCGTCGGTCACCAGCGTCCACAGGTCCTGTCCGAGCGCGTCGGACGCCTCGGCAAAGGTGGCGCGCACTTCGGCGAGGTAGTCGCCGATCGCCTGCGCGCCCTTGTCGCTGGTGGCGGTGCCGACCACCGTGGCGCCCGCCTGGCCGAGCGCCAGCGCGATCGCCTGGCCGATTCCCCGGCTGGCGCCGGTCACTAATGCGATCTGTCCTTGCAGCATGTCGCCTCCTTATTGATTGAGTGCAGCCTGCAGGCTGGCTTCATCCACCAGCGCCACAGCGGGCAGGCTGTCGTCGATGCGCTTGTTGAGGCCGGCCAGCACCTTGCCGGGGCCGCATTCGATCACGCGCTCGACGCCGGCGGCTTTCAGCGCCCGCACGGTTTCGACCCAGCGCACCGGCGTGTGCAACTGCTTCGCCAGCGCGGCACGGATCGAATCCGCATCGGCATGGCTTTGCACGTCGGTGTTGTGCAGCACGGGAATGCTCGGCGTTGCGATCGCCACGGCCTGCATATGCGCCAGCAGCTTTTCGGCGGCCGGTCGCATCAGCGAAGAATGCGACGGCACGCTGACCGGCAGCGGCAGGGCGCGCTTGGCCCCGCGCTCCTTTGCCAGCGCCATGGCGCGCTCCACCGCCGCCTTGTTGCCGGCGATGACCACCTGACCGGGGGAATTGAGATTCACCGCCTCGACCACTTCCCCCGCAGCCGCCTCATTGCAGACCGCGCGCACGGCGTCGTCATCCAGTCCCAGGATCGCCGCCATCGCGCCGACGCCTTCCGGCACCGCCGCCTGCATCGCCTCGGCGCGGAAGCGCACCAGCCTGATCGCATCGGCAAAGCCCAGCGCACCCGCCGCGACCAGTGCCGCGTATTCGCCCAGGCTGTGGCCCGCCATCAGCGCAGGCGTTGCGCCGCCCACGGCCTGCCATACGCGCCAGGCCGCGATATCGGCCGCCAGCATCGCAGGCTGGGTGTTGATGGTTTGGTTGAGCAAGTCGGCGGGGCCCGCACGGTTTCGACCCAGCGCACCGGCGTGTGCAACTGCTTCGCCAGCGCGGCACGGATCGAATCCGCATCGGCATGGCTTTGCACGTCGGTGTTGTGCAGCACGGGAATGCTCGGCGTTGCGATCGCCACGGCCTGCATATGCGCCAGCAGCTTTTCGGCGGCCGGTCGCATCAGCGAAGAATGCGACGGCACGCTGACCGGCAGCGGCAGGGCGCGCTTGGCCCCGCGCTCCTTTGCCAGCGCCATGGCGCGCTCCACCGCCGCCTTGTTGCCGGCGATGACCACCTGACCGGGGGAATTGAGATTCACCGCCTCGACCACTTCCCCCGCAGCCGCCTCATTGCAGACCGCGCGCACGGCGTCGTCATCCAGTCCCAGGATCGCCGCCATCGCGCCGACGCCTTCCGGCACCGCCGCCTGCATCGCCTCGGCGCGGAAGCGCACCAGCCTGATCGCATCGGCAAAGCCCAGCGCACCCGCCGCGACCAGTGCCGCGTATTCGCCCAGGCTGTGGCCCGCCATCAGCGCAGGCGTTGCGCCGCCCACGGCCTGCCATACGCGCCAGGCCGCGATATCGGCCGCCAGCATCGCAGGCTGGGTGTTGATGGTTTGGTTGAGCAAGTCGGCGGGGCCGTCGGTCACCAGCGTCCACAGGTCCTGTCCGAGCGCGTCGGACGCCTCGGCAAAGGTGGCGCGCACTTCGGCGCGCTCGCCCCAGCCCTGCATCATGCCGACCGATTGCGAGCCCTGGCCGGGGAAAACGAATGCCACTTTCATGTGCATATACCTTTAAACCAATGCGTTTCACCACAGAGGCACAAAGATATGTCCCGCAGGGACGGTATCCCTTGGGACACGGAGAAACCCATTAAATTTTTTGGCCACATTGGATTTGCCATTCAATCAGAGCTTGAACGCGCAATACACCGCACGATCTGGCTTTTTCTCTGTTTCTCTGTGGTTCAAATGTTTTCAACTTAATACTTGAGGAGCGCGGAGCCCCAGGTGAAGCCGCCGCCGAACGCTTCCATCAGCACGGTCTGGCCGCGCTGGATGCGCCCGTCGCGCACCGCCACGTCGAACGCCAGCGGCACCGAGGCGGCCGAAGTGTTGCCGTGGCCAGCCACGGTGGTGACGACGTGGTCCATGCTCATGCCGAGCTTTTTCGCGGTGGCGGAAATGATGCGTATGTTGGCCTGGTGCGGCACCAGCCAGTCGATGTCGGATTTCGATAGGCCGTTGGCTTCCAGCGTTTCGTCGACGATGCGGTCGAGCGTGTTGACCGCCATCTTGAACACGGCGTTGCCTTCCATCCGCATCAGCGCCGGCTCGTTCGCCCCGCTCGACGGGCCTGTAGTGGTGCGCAGCAATTCCTTGTGGCGGCCGTCGGCATGGAGGTGGGTGGCGATGATGCCGGGCTCGCTCGACGCTCCAAGCACCACCGCGCCGGCGCCGTCGCCCCACAGGATGCAGTTGCCGCGGTCGTTCCAGTCGGTGATGCGCGACAACGTTTCGGCGCCGATCACCAGCACGCGCTTGGCGGCGCCGGTCTTGATGAACTGGTCGGCCACGCTCAAGGCATAGACGAAGCCGCTGCACACCGCCTGCAGATCGAACGCCGGGCGGCCGTTGGTCATGCCGAGCTTGGACTGCACGATGCAGGCGGTGCTGGGAAACACCAGGTCGGGCGTGGTGGTGGCGACCAGCAGCAGGTCGATGTCGTCGGGCGCCAGCCCGGCCGCATCGAGTGCGGCGCGCGCCGCCTGCGTGGCGAGATCGCTGGTGAATTCGCCGTCGGCGGCAATGTGCCGCTCGCGAATTCCGGTGCGTTCGACGATCCACTGATCGTTGGTATCGACCCGTTTTTCGAGATCGGCGTTGGTCAGGATGCGGGCGGGCAGATAGCCGCCGGTGCCTAGAATGCGGGAATAGGTCAAGCAACTACCCGTTGAATAAGTTGAATCTGGTCGGTGATGCGCTTCAGCACGTTGTTGCGGACTTCGTCGCTGGCAGTTTCGATCGCGTGCTCGAACGCATAGCGGTCCGCCGAGCCATGGCTTTTCACCACCACCCCTTTCAGGCCCAGCAGGGTCGCGCCATTGTAGCGGCGCGGGTCGAGCCGCCGCTTGAAGGCGGTCAGCACCGGCATGGCAATCAGCCCCGCGATGCGGGTCAGCAAATTGCGCTTGAACTCGGCGCGCAGGGTGGTGGCAATCATCTTGGCGAGGCCCTCGGAAGCCTTCAGGGTGACGTTGCCGACAAAACCGTCGCACACCACCACGTCGGTGGTGCCGAGAAAAATGTCGTTGCCTTCGACGTTGCCGTAGAAGTTCAGGTGACTGTCGCGCAGCAGCTCGGCGGCCCGCTTCACCATCTCGTTGCCCTTGATGTCTTCCTCGCCGATGTTGAGCAGGCCGACGCTCGGATTCGATTTGTGCTCCACCGCCGACACCAGCATCGCGCCCATGATGCCGAACTGCAGCAGATGCTCGGCGGTGCAGTCGACGTTGGCGCCCATGTCCAGCACCAGCGCATGCCCCTTGACGGTCGGCATCACGGCGGCGATCGCGGGGCGGTCGATGCCGGGCAGGGTTTTCAGCACGAAGCGCGCGGTCGCCATCAGGGCGCCGGTGTTGCCGGCCGACACGCACGCATCGGCCTCGCCGGACTTGACGAGATCGATGGCCACCCGCATGGAGGAATCCTTCTTGCCGCGCAGGGCCAGCGCGGGCGCCTCGTCCATCGCCACCACCTGGCTGGCGTGGCGGACGATGAGACGGGGACCGGGTCTGGCACGACGCGCCTTGAGTTCGGCGGCGACGATGTCCTGCGGACCGACCAGAATGACATTCAGGTCGGGATGACGCGCAAGACAACGGATCGCCGCCGGAACCGTGACATGGGGGCCGTGATCGCCCCCCATGACATCAATGGCGACTGTGATGTTTCTCATACAGCCGGGAAAGTGGGCTGGACAGGACGCGCCGAAAACCGCGGCGCGTCAGGAAATCATTCGCCTTTAGCCTTGACGACCTTGCGACCACGATAAAAGCCGTTGGGGCTGACATGGTGACGCAGATGCGCTTCACCCGTGGTCGGCTCGACGGCCAGCGGCGGGTTGGTCAGGAAATCGTGCGAGCGGTGCATGCCGCGCTTGGACGGGGACTTCTTGTTCTGCTGGACTGCCATTTCTTGCTCCTTAAAAATTTCGTGCGCCCCTCAGACGGGGCATTCACCTTCTGCGTGCATCGCTGCCAGCGGCAGGCTCAACAATACTTCATCCTCAACCAGGTCGACCAGATTCAGCATCTCGCCAACCAGAATCGCATCGCTGTCGGGCAGCGCATCCAGCCGTTCCAGCTCGGCCTCGTTGCGCGCCAGATGCAGCGTGTGCTCGATCCCGATTGCATGCTGCATGCCGCCGAGGCAACGCTGACAGGTCAGCTCCACCTCGCCGCGGACCGTCAGTTGCAGCGACAGGCCGCCGCGCTGATCGGTACGCCCGGCGACTCGACAGAACAGCGCGCCTTGCGTAAATTCCTGTGCGAGACGCGGAAACGCAGACACGTCCGACCGGGTTTCCCAGGACTGCGAATCCCTGCAAAAACGCCGTGGATCGACTTCAACAGGCTGAAGCATGGCACACCCGATCAACACCGTACTGGGGCAACGCGCTCAGGCCAGACATGACGCACCCCCTAAACAATGGCCAGCAACATTAGCCCGCAATGATATGATTTCGCGTTCTTTTTGTCAAAGAAACCCCAGCCTTACCAACATCAGGCGAGCCCATGCTTAAGAAAATACTGGTCGCCAACCGCGGCGAGATCGCCGTCCGCATCGTGCGCGCCTGTGCCGAGCTCGGCATCAAATCGGTGGCCATCTACACCGACGCCGACCGCCACGCGCTCCACGTGAAGAAGGCCGACGAGGCCTACCACGTCGGCAAGGACCCGATTCTGGGCTACCTGAACGCGCACACGCTGGTCAACCTGGCGGCCGCCTCGGGCTGCGACGCGCTGCACCCGGGCTACGGTTTCCTGTCCGAAAACCCCGACCTGGCGACCATCTGCGCGCGCCGCGGCATCCGCTTCATCGGGCCGTCCCCTGAAATCATCCGCCGCATGGGCGACAAGATCCAGGCGCGCAACGCCATGATCGCCGCCGGCATTCCGGTGGTGCCGGGCTCCGATCACAACCTGGAAAACGTCGAGGAAGCGCGCACGCTGGCGAACAGGATCGGCTATCCGGTGATGCTCAAGGCCACCAACGGCGGCGGCGGCCGCGGCATCCGCCGCTGCGACAGCGAGGAAGACCTGCTGAAAAACTACGACCGAGTGGTGTCGGAAGCCGGCAAGGCTTTCGGCAAGCCCGAGGTCTTCGTCGAAAAATGCGTGGTGCGCCCCAAGCACATCGAGGTGCAGATCCTGGGCGACACGCAGGGCAACATCATCCACCTGTTCGAGCGCGACTGCTCGATCCAGCGGCGCAACCAGAAACTGATCGAAATCGCGCCCTCGCCCCAGCTCACCGAGGCGCAGCGGCAATACATCGGCAAGCTGGCGGTGCGCGCCGCCAGGGCGGTGGGCTACGTCAACGCCGGCACGGTGGAGTTCCTGCTCGACCAGGACAACCAGTTCTATTTCATGGAAATGAACACCCGGCTGCAGGTCGAGCATCCCATCACCGAGACCATCACCGGCGTCGACATCGTGCAGGAGCAGATCCGCATCGCCTCCGGCCTGCCGCTGCAATACAGGCAGGATGAGATCACGCACCGCGGCTACGCCATCGAGTTCCGCATCAACGCCGAGGACCCGAAGAACGAGTTCCTGCCCAGCCTCGGCCGCATCACGCGCTACTATTCGCCGGGCGGGCCCGGGGTGCGGGTGGACGCGGCGATCTACACCGATTACGTGATTCCGCCCTACTTCGATTCCATGTGCGCCAAGCTCACGGTATGGAACCTGAACTGGGAGGCGACCGTCGAGCGCGGCCGCCGCGCGCTCGCCTGCTGAAAAACTACGACCGAGTGGTGTCGGAAGCCGGCAAGGCTTTCGGCAAGCCCGAGGTCTTCGTCGAAAAATGCGTGGTGCGCCCCAAGCACATCGAGGTGCAGATCCTGGGCGACACGCAGGGCAACATCATCCACCTGTTCGAGCGCGACTGCTCGATCCAGCGGCGCAACCAGAAACTGATCGAAATCGCGCCCTCGCCCCAGCTCACCGAGGCGCAGCGGCAATACATCGGCAAGCTGGCGGTGCGCGCCGCCAGGGCGGTGGGCTACGTCAACGCCGGCACGGTGGAGTTCCTGCTCGACCAGGACAACCAGTTCTATTTCATGGAAATGAACACCCGGCTGCAGGTCGAGCATCCCATCACCGAGACCATCACCGGCGTCGACATCGTGCAGGAGCAGATCCGCATCGCCTCCGGCCTGCCGCTGCAATACAGGCAGGATGAGATCACGCACCGCGGCTACGCCATCGAGTTCCGCATCAACGCCGAGGACCCGAAGAACGAGTTCCTGCCCAGCCTCGGCCGCATCACGCGCTACTATTCGCCGGGCGGGCCCGGGGTGCGGGTGGACGCGGCGATCTACACCGATTACGTGATTCCGCCCTACTTCGATTCCATGTGCGCCAAGCTCACGGTATGGAACCTGAACTGGGAGGCGACCGTCGAGCGCGGCCGCCGCGCGCTCGCCGACATGCTGGTGTACGGCGTGAAGACGACGATTCCCTATTACCAGGAAATCCTCAAGAATCCCGAGTTCCGCAGCGGACGCTTCAACACCGGCTTCGTGGACGAGCATCCGGAACTCACCCGCTACACCGAAAAGAAACCGCCGGAAGTGATCGCTGCCGCCATCGCTGCCGCCATCGCCGCTCATCAAGGGTTGTAATCATGGCCAAAGTATTCGTCACCGATCTCGTCCTGCGCGACGGCCACCAGTCGCTCATCGCCACCCGCATGCGCACGGAAGACATGCTGCCGATCTGCGGCAAACTCGATGCGGTCGGCTTCTGGTCGCTGGAAGCCTGGGGCGGCGCCACCTTCGACGCCTGCGTGCGCTTTCTGCGCGAAGACCCGTGGGAGCGCCTGCGGCAGTTACGCAAGGCCCTGCCCAACACGCGCATCCAGATGCTGCTGCGCGGGCAGAACCTCTTGGGCTACCGCAACTATTCCGACGACGTGGTGCGCGCCTTCGTGCAGAAATCCGCGGACAACGGCGTCGACGTGTTCCGCGTGTTCGATGCGATGAACGACCTGCGCAACCTCAAGGTCTCGATCGAAGCGGTGAAAGCCGCCGGCAAGCACGCCGAAGGCGCGATCTGCTACACCACCAGCCCGGTGCACGATATCCCGCACTTCGTCGAACTCGCCAGGGGGATGGCGGAAATGGGCTGCGACACCCTCGCGATCAAGGACATGGCGGGCCTGCTCACGCCCTACACCGCATTCGAACTGGTGCAGGCGATCCGCGCGGCCACCCATCTGCCGATCCACACCCACAGCCACGCCACGTCCGGCCTGGCGCACATGACGCACCTGAAGGCGGTGGAAGCCGGCGCGACCATCATCGACACCTGCGTCGGCGCGTTCGCCGAAGGCGCAAGCCACCCCACCACGCAGAGCCTGGTCGCCGCGCTCGCCGGCACCGAATACGACACCGGGCTGTCGCTGCCGCTGATCGAGGAGATCTCGGCCTATTTCAAGGAAGTGCGCAAGAAATACTGGCAGTTCGAGTCGGCCTTCACCGGCACCGACACCCGCGTGCTGATCAACCAGGTGCCCGGTGGGATGATTTCCAACCTCGCCAACCAGTTGAAGGAACAGGGCGCGATCGACAAGATGGACGCCGTGCTCGAGGAAATCCCGCGGGTGCGCGAAGACCTCGGTTACCCGCCGCTGGTCACGCCCACCTCGCAGATCGTCGGCACCCAGGCCGCGCTCAACGTGCTCACCGGCACGCGCTACAAGTCGGTCACCAACGAAGTGAAGCTCTACCTGCAGGGCCGCTACGGCCGCGCGCCGGGACACGTCAACGAGGAAGTGCGCAAGCTCGCCGTCGGCGACCTCGACGTCACCACCTGCCGCCCGGCCGATCTGCTGGCCGACGAGCTCGACAAGCTGCGCGGCGAGATCGAGGGCCTGGCCAAGTCCGACGAGGACGTACTGACCTATGCCATGTTCCCCGAAATCGGCAAGACCTGGCTGCAGGAACGCGCCGCCGGCAGTCTCAAGCCCGAGCCGCTGCTGCCGCCGGGCGCCTCGCAGGAAGAGAGCGCCCCGCGCTACGCCGCCGACGAATTCAGGATCACGCTGCACGGCGAGACCTACCACATCAAGCTGTCGGGCAGCGGCCGCTCCGACGCCGCCCAGCGCCCCTATTTCGTGTCGATCGACGGCGTCTCGGAGGAAGTTCTGGTCGAACCGCTGAACGAGGTCGCCGTGGCGGGCAATGACAGCGCGCCGCGCAAGGCCGCCGCCGCACCGAGCACGCCCGGCCAGAAGCCTCGAGCCAGCCATCCCGGCCACGTCACCGCCGCCATGCCCGGCACCATCGTCGACGTGCTGGTGAGCATCGGCCAGACGGTCAAGGCCGGCGACGGCGTGCTGGTGATCGAGGCGATGAAAATGGAAAACGAGGTGCAGGCGCCGATCGCCGGCGTGGTCATCAGCATCTTCGCCAAGAAAGGCGACGCGGTGACGCCGGACATGGCGCTGGTGGAAATTCAGCCGGAGTGAATCCAAACCCCTCACCACAGAGGCACAAAGACACAGAGAAAGTCACTGAGCCCATGCGTTGCAACGCCTTGTTCTTTCCTCTGTGCCCTCTGCGTCCCAAGGGATACCGTCCCTTCGGGACAAATCTCTGTGGTGCAACGGTTTTTCCAACATGAAACTTGTTCTTGCCTCCACCTCGCGCTACCGGCGCGAACTGCTGTCGCGGCTGCACCTGCCTTTTGAAGTGCTGTCGCCCGACGTCGACGAAACCCCGCTGCCGGGCGAGACGCCCTCGGCCACCGCGCTGCGCCTGTCGGTGCTGAAGGCGCAGGCCGCGGCGGCGACCTGGCCCGACGCCCTGATCATCGGTTCCGACCAGGTGCTGATGCTCGACAACGAACAGCTTGGCAAGCCCGGCAATTTCGACAACGCTTTTGCCCAGCTGAAAAAAATGCAGGGCAAGGCAATGGTGTTCCACACTGCGCTGACGCTCTTGAACAGCCGCACCGGCCACACCCAGACGCGCGACGTGCCGACCGTGGTGCACATCCGCCCGCTCAGCGACGCGCAGATCACCGCCTACCTGAAAAAAGAACAACCCTACGACTGCGCCGGCTCGGCCAGGAGCGAATCGCTCGGCATCGCCCTGATGGAGCGCATGGACAGCCCCGACCCCACCGCGCTGATCGGCCTGCCGCTGATGGCGCTGACCGGGATGCTGCTGAACGAAGGCGTCGACGTGCTGACATGGCACTCGGTGTAATTTAACGTGGCCACCCTCTACCTGATCCCGGTTCCGCTGGGACCGGTGAGTCCCGAAGCCTGCCTGCCGCCGGACACCCTTGCGGTCGCGCGCCGGCTCGACCGTTTCGTCGTCGAACGTGCGAAAACGGCACGCGCGCACCTGAAAGCGATGGGCCATCCGCAGCCGATCCAGGCGCTGCAACTCTCGGAACTCAACGAACACACCCCGGCCGCCGCCATCCCGTCGCTGCTGGCGCCGCTCAAGGCCGGGCACGACGTCGGCCTGCTGTCCGAGGCGGGCTGCCCCGCCGTGGCCGACCCCGGCGCGGCGCTGGTCATGGCCGCGCATCGTGAAAACATTCCGGTGGTTCCGCTGATCGGCCCGTCGTCGATTTTGCTGGCGCTGATGGGCTCCGGCCTGGGCGGCCAGCGCTTCGCCTTCCACGGTTACCTGCCCGCGAAGGAACCCGAGCGCAACCAGGCCATCCGCAACCTGGAAAAAACCGCGCGCCGCGACCGCGCCACCCAGCTCTTCATCGAAACGCCCTACCGCAGCGCAGCCCTGCTGGAAGCCCTGGCCACCGCCCTGTCGCCCGACACCCTCATCAGCGTCGGCGCCGATCTCAGCCTGTCGAGCCAACTGATCCAGACCCGCAGCGCAAAAGCCTGGCGCGGGCAGACCGATGTGGTCAAAGACCGGCTGGTGGTGTTCGGGATAGGAATTTGAGCAGCCACTGAACGGCCCCCTTTGTGTGGCCCTCCAGGAAGGCCGCATGCCTCTAATTACAAAGCATTGCGCACCGAAGAACACCGTCGGTGTTGACAAACGGCTTCCCGTCGCCATTCCCGTCGAGGTATTGCGCATTCCGAGGTATTGCGCATTCAAGTGAAATGCGCCACCCGTTCCAATCCAAACCCGCCATCCAGGCTATCAGGTAACACCGCAGTAAATTTCTCGCGAGGAATGTTCGCCGGCCGATCCATGGCGGGTCATTCGGCGATGCGGAAGGTCTACCTCCAGCCTTGGATCGAACGACTTCCCGCCGCCGCTGGCCTGGCACCGGTTCACGCAACCGGCAAGCTGGGGATGGGTGATGGGGCTGGCGATCCAGAAACTGAAATAGCTTGCCAACCCGCATGTGTCGGACTGTTTCGCCAAACCCTTCTTTGTCAATACAACCGTAGTCCTGGTTCCAAACGGCTCATGAATACGTCAAATGGCGCGTAACAAAGTGTCATATTGAACGCGTAACAAAGTGTCATATTGAATAGGTAGCCTCCTCGATGTCCAGTTCTTGGGTACGGGCCATTGTGCTAAGGGGGCGGCAGCGTTCAGTTCTGTGATTGTTGCTATAGCCACTTTCCGGCCAAGCTGCCTTAGTGAGGACAAGCTGCCCGTGCAAAGTACATGGGTTCGCGTTGCGGAAGGACAAAACGATTCAACGTAACCGCATAAGGGAGGGGGAAACTATGTCGAAAGGGATGAGTTCGTGCGCGCAAGGTGCACGAGAGGTGGGTCAATCGGGTTTCAGCTTGTTTTTAAGCCTTGTCACGCATAAACGGTGTCTGACCCCCATGGCACTACCTTAAGCCATTGCGCGCCGCGACCGGAGGATCTTCGCGCGTGCGATGTGGCGGGGAACGGTGAGTAGTTTGTGGTTCTTTGGTCGTCGCTTAATGGCGTGAGGTTCAACCCGTCCGGGGCGGACGGGCAGTTTGAGCATGCTGGTTGCGCCGAG
>JAMCVR010000049.1 GCA_023475455.1 Thermoplasmatota archaeon
GTCGCGCGGCTCCAGCGTCACCACCTGGCAGAGGCGTCCCGCCACGCGCTCGGTTCCGCCGAGTTTCGCCTCGTAATAATCGAGCAGGCTGGCCGGCTGCGCGGGCAGCAGGGCCGGGAAGAAGCGGGCAGGCGTTGCGCCTGCGGGTCGACCGGTTCGACGAACATCGACATCGCACTCAGTCCGTCCGAAAACACCAGATGGGTGACAGGCGCCTGTTTGCCCGGCAGCGAACGCACCGCCTGCTGCACCTGCTCAAAGCCCGGCGGCGGCGTCACGCTCCAGGACACGCCAGCCGGTTTGTCGAGGCTGGCCTTCTGGATGCGCTTGCCGGTCAGGTCGTTGCGGAAGAGCTGAGCGGGAGGCGCCTTGCCGATCTGGATCTCGGAGAACACGAACATCGACACCACGCCGCCGTTGCCGTTGACGCTGCGCGACTTGAGCGGCAGTCCGGTCTGCTTGTCCAGCCACAGGCTGTAGGCATAGCGATAGCCGTCGCGCGGCTCCAGCGTCACCACCTGGCAGAGGCGTCCCGCCACGCGCTCGGTTCCGCCGAGTTTCGCCTCGTAATAATCGAGCAGGCTGGCCGGCTGCGCGGGCAGCAGGGCCGGGAAGAAGCGGCGCAGGGTATTGCGTTCCAGCCGCACATGCTTTCCGTCAGGCAGATGGCAATACACGTCGCTGTTGATGCGCAGGAACTGGTGGGGCGCGCCGTCCAGCACCTCGACCTTTTCCAGTTCGCCGGTCGCATCGATGCGGTGCAGCACGCGCAGCACTTCGACGTGTTCGCCGTGGTGATACACATAGACCCCGCTGTAATTCTGCTGTTTGGCGGCGGCGGCGGCACGGTTGAGCCATTCGAGCGCGGCGTCGGCGCGCGCCATGCCCGACAGCAGCACCACGCGCTCGGTTCCGCCGAGTTTCGCCTCGTAATAATCGAGCAGGCTGGCCGGCTGCGCGGGCAGCAGGGCCGGGAAGAAGCGGCGCAGGGTATTGCGTTCCAGCCGCACATGCTTTCCGTCAGGCAGATGGCAATACACGTCGCTGTTGATGCGCAGGAACTGGTGGGGCGCGCCGTCCAGCACCTCGACCTTTTCCAGTTCGCCGGTCGCATCGATGCGGTGCAGCACGCGCAGCACTTCGACGTGTTCGCCGTGGTGATACACATAGACCCCGCTGTAATTCTGCTGTTTGGCGGCGGCGGCGGCACGGTTGAGCCATTCGAGCGCGGCGTCGGCGCGCGCCATGCCCGACAGCAGCACCAGGCTGGCCATCCCGACAACCCATCGGCTTGGCAGCCAGACGGCCCTCGCCCGCATCAACGTGGCTCCACCGCAACCGCCATCGCGCGCTGGTAGGGCGACGCCACGGCCATCGGAGCGAATTCCTGGTGCGCCACCAGATAGGGCGCGAATCGGTTGTCGTCACGCGTCGGCTCGGTTGCCAGCGCAGCCTGCTGGAAGGCCGGCGCCACCGCCATCGGGGCCCTGACCGGCGTGTCCGGCAGCAGGCCGGTCAGCGAGACCGCTCCCCATACCGCAAGCGAGGCAAACGACGCCACCGCCACCCGTTGCGGCCACACCCTGCGGCGCGGCGCGAGCACCGTCGGCTCGGTGGCCAGTTGCGCCGAGAAGCGCGTCATGAAGTCGTCCCGGGCCGGCGCCGCACCGCGCATCAGGTCGCCGATCAAATGGTATTCCGACCAGGCCTGTCTCAAGGCCTCATCCTGCTTCAGCGCTGCGACGCAGGCCTCGGTTTCATCGCGCGGCGATTCGCCGTCCAGCGCGGCAGACAACCTCTGCTGCCAGCCGTCGGCCTGTTGAACCTGGGAATAGGGGTCGGATTTGCGAAGAGCTGACATGATTACCACCTTTTGTCCTGACTCGTGCCCAGCATCGGGCGTATCTTTTCTGCAATGGCCTCTCGCGCGCGGAATATCCGCGAACGCACGGTGCCGATCGGGCAGTCCATCATCTGCGCGATTTCCTCGTAGCTCATGCCTTCGATTTCGCGCAGCGTGATGGCCGTCCTCAATTCCTCGGGCAGCGCATCGACCGCCTCGTTGACTGCTTTGGCGATCTGCTTGGTCTGGAGTTCCGCGTCCGGCGTCGCGATGTCGCGCAGCATGTCGCCGTCCTCGTAATTCTCCGCGTCCTCCGCCTGCACGTCGCTCGACACCGGCTGACGTTTGTGCGCCACCAGATAGTTCTTGGCGGTGTTGACGGCGATGCGGTACAGCCAAGTGTAAAACGCGCTTTCGCCGCGGAATCCCGGCAGCGCGCGATAGGCCTTGATAAATGCTTCCTGCGTAATATCTTCCACCTCCGCCGCATCGCGCACCATGCGCGACAACAGCCGGCCGAGCTTGCGGTGATATTTGCTCACCAACAGCTCGAACGCACGCTTGTCGCCCTGCTGGGCGCGTTCGACCAATATCTGATCCAGTTCGCGGTCCGACATATCTCCCTGCTGCTTTTTGTTTATATGGAAAGTATACGTGACCGCATCTTCCTGGTATGGGAGCCGCCCCCGGAAAAAAAGTTCACGTCGAACGGGGTTATTCGGACACCGCCCAAGCCTGCTATCATCGCCCGGCCATCATGCACAGACACGACGTCCTCATCCTCGGCAGCGGCCTCGCCGCGCTGACCACCGCGCTCAAGCTCGCCGACCGGCGCCGCGTCGCCATTGTCACCAAGCGCCAGATGACCGACGGCGCCAGCGACTGGGCGCAGGGCGGGATCGCGGCGGCCGTCGACAGCGGCGACTCGGTCGAGGCGCACGTGCACGACACCCTGCTCGCCGGTGCCGGCCTGTGCGACGAGGCGGTCACCCGCCTGGTGGCCGGCCAGGCGCGCGACATGATCGCCTGGCTGACGGCCAACGGGGTCGCCTTCACCCCCGATCCGCAGGCGCCCGGGGGGCTTCATCTGGCGCGCGAGGGCGGGCATTCCAAGCGCCGCGTGGTGCACGCCGCCGACGCCACCGGCCACGCGGTGCAGACCAGCCTGCTCGACCGCGTGCGCGCGCATCCCAATATCGACACCTTCGAGCAGCACGTCGCCATCGACCTCATCAGCGGCAAGCGTGCCGGCGGCCAGGAACGGCAGATCCACGGCGCCTATGCACTGAACAAGGGCACCGGCGAGGTCGAAACCTTCGCCGCCGGACACACCGTGCTCGCCACCGGCGGCGCCGGCAAGGTCTATCTTTATACGACCAATCCCGACACCTCGACCGGCGACGGCATCGCGATGGCGTGGCGCGCCGGCTGCCGGGTGGCCAACCTCGAATTCGTGCAGTTCCACCCCACCTGCCTGTACCACCCGCATGCCAAATCCTTCCTCATCACCGAGGCGGTGCGCGGCGAGGGCGGGCATCTGCTCTTGCCCGACGGCAGCCGCTTCATGCAGTTCCACGACGAGCGCGCCGAACTCGCGCCGCGCGACGTGGTGGCGCGCGCGATCGACTTCGAGATGAAGAAGCGCGGCATCGACTGCGTCTACCTCGACATCAGCCACAAGCCGGCCGATTTCGTGCGCGAGCACTTCCCCACCATCCATCGTCGCTGCCTGGAACTCGGCATCGACATCACGCGCCAGCCGATCCCGGTGGTCCCGGCGGCGCACTACACCTGCGGCGGCGTCGTCACCGACATCCACGCGCGCACCGACCTGTGCAACCTGCACGCGGTCGGCGAGGTTACCTTCACCGGCCTGCACGGCGCCAACCGGCTGGCGTCGAACTCGCTGCTCGAATGCCTGGTGTTCGGCCACGCCGCCGCCGCCGACATTCTGGCCACGCCGCCCGCCCCCGCGCTCGACCTGCCGCCGTGGGACGCCTCGCGCGTCACCGACCCGGACGAGGAAGTCGTGATCTCGCACAACTGGGACGAGCTGCGCCGCTTCATGTGGGACTATGTCGGCATCGTGCGCACCAACAAGCGGCTGACGCGCGCATCGCACCGCATCCGCCTGCTGCGCGCCGAAATCGACGAGTTCTACCGCCACTTCCGCGTCAGCAACGACCTGATCGAGCTGCGCAATCTGGTGCAAAGCGCCGATCTCATCATCCGCTCGGCACAACTGCGGCAGGAAAGCCGCGGCCTGCACTACAGCCGCGATTATCCCGACACGCTGCCGATCGCCGGCAACACCGTGCTCAACCCGCGTCCGGGGACGCTGTGTCCGAGCGTGTGCGGCGTGCCCAGCGCAGCGACACCCTGAGGCGGCGCAGGTCGTCGGCATCCGCACTGTCGGGCAGCAGCGTCAGGGTCCGCACGTGCTGGCCGGCCATCCGGTAGCGCAGCACGATCAACGCGGTCGCAACAAAACTGTCGTCCTCCACCTCGGCATCGCGCCATTCAGCCGTGCCGTCGAGGCATTGCAGCCGGCCGTCTGCGGCAATGCGCAGGCTGGCCGGCGGCGATGCCCGCCGCCGGCCCCACACACCCAGGCCGGTCACGACCATGCCGAGCGCCAGCCGGATGGTCCCCGGCAAGGCCGCGAGATGGATGGCAACCAGCGCCAGCGCCGTCATGCCCAGCAGCAACAGCCCCAACCGGCGTGAGGGTTTGAGCTCAATCTCGCGCATCAGCGTGTACACTTCTGGGCTTCATCGCATCCCCTTTTGACTGGAACGTACCGTGATCGAGTCCTGGAAAACCTTTCTGCAATCCCAAGGCGCGGCAATCGAAGGCAACGCCGTGCTGCATTATGGCGATCCCGCAATCGAACGCACTGCCGCCGCGGACGGCACCATTGTGGCGGATTTGTCGCAACTCGGCGTCATTGCCTTCCGCGGCGAGGACGCCGCCAGCTTCCTGCAGGGCCAGCTCACCAACGACGTGCGCAGCCTGCACGCCGACGGCGCGCAGTGGAACGGCTATTGCAGCCCCAAGGGGCGCCTGCTCGGCAATTTTCTGGTGTGGCGGCAGGGCGGGGACTATTGCCTGCAGCTCTCAGGCGACATCCTGCCCGGCGTGCTGAAGCGCTTGTCCATGTTCATCCTGCGCGCCAAAGTGCAGGGGCGCGACGCCAGCGACGAAACCGTGCGGCTGGTCGTCGCCGGCAGGCAGGCGCTGGCGGCCGTGAGCGCCGCGATGGGCGCCGCGCCTGAAGCGGCGATGCGCTCGGTCGCCGCCGACTCCGGCCAGGTGGTCCGCGTCGGCGACGACAAGTTCGTGCTGTCGATCCCGCCCGAGCGCGCCGCCGCCGTGTGGCAGGCGCTGCGCCAATCGGCCACCCCGGTCGGCGCCCCGGTGTGGGACTGGCTGCGCCTCAACGCCGGCATCCCGATGATCGTCGCCGCCACCCAGGAGCTGTTCGTTCCGCAGATGGTCAACCTCGAAGCGATCGGCGGGGTCAGTTTCCAGAAGGGCTGCTATCCCGGCCAGGAAATCGTCGCCCGCAGCCAGTATCTGGGCAAGCTCAAGCGCCGCATGTTCCTGGCGCATGTCGATGCCGAAGCCGTTCCGGGCGACAGCCTGTACAGCGCCGACCTCGACGGCCAGGCCTCCGGAACCGTGGTCAATGCGGCGCCTGCGCCATCCGGCGGCTTCGATGTGCTGGCCGTGGCGCAAGTCGAAAGCGCCACCACCCAGACCCTGCACCTGAAAGCGGCCGACGGCCCCGCGCTGAGCCTGAAACCGCTGCCCTACGCCTTGCCCGAATAGGGGAAGGCGCCTATGTCTCACCGCATCGACCCGGCGCAGGCCGACCTGGCCGCTGCCCGGATCGATGCGCTGCCGCCATGAAAGAAAGCGGGGCGAGGCCCGGTGCCCGCTTACTTCCTCACCATCGCCCTTTCCACCCAGCCTTCGCCGTCCTGGCCCTGAACGTAGATGAAGCCGCCCTGGTCCTTGCCGGTGTAGATCACCTCTTCGCCGCGCGCGATCCTGGCGACCACTTTCGAGGTTTTGCTCGGCTGGGCGTAAATCTTCAGCCCGGCGATCTTGCCGGTGACCGCGTCGCCTTCCTCGAACACCATGCCGGCCTTGGTCGGCTGTCCCGACTTGCCTTTGAGATTGATGTCCTGGCGCGCCATTTCCGGATTATTGCGGATCGACCGCACGATGTTGTTCCAGTTGTCCAGATAGCTGGCCGCGATGACCTTGCCTTCCGGTGTACTGGTGTAGGCGCCCAGACCGCCGGCCGCGCCGCCGCCAACCAGCAGGCCGCCGACGCTCCAGTCGGTTTTCTCGGCGTTGCCGGTGGCCGAGGCCAGCTGCAGCGAAGTACGTGAATCCGACAGGATCATCGTGGTCTGCGCCGACTTGAACTTGAGGCCGGCGGCCACCAGACCCGCCACCGCGCCGAATACCCCCAGGCCGCCGAGCGCGCCGCCCACCCCGCCGGAATCCTTGCTGGAAAACACGGCGTCCGGGGTCAACACATAATCTGCCGTCACCATCTGGCCCTTGCCCATGTTGGAGCCACGGCGCAACTCACCGGATTCGGCCAGCTGGCGTTCCTGCATCAGGTTCTGCATGGCACGGCCACGTTCGACCAGCACGAAGCAGTTGGATTGCTGCACCATCATGCGAATCAGGCCGGTCGGCGATTGCAGCCCGTACTGCAGCAAATGCGAGATCACGGCATCCTGCGGTTCCACTACCGCCAGGGTGCCGTAGGACTTGTCGCACTTCTCCAGTTCCCTGGCTTCGCCCTGCGCACCGTCCGGCCCGGCGGAACCGGAGGGCTGGCCGGCCTCCTGTTTATCGCCGCCCAATTTGAAGTCGAACAAGCCGGCATACACCGGATTGGCCGCCTGGGTCAAAAACAGGCCGGTAACGAGTGCATGCGCAATGGCGTTCATTGTTGTCTCCCTGGTTGATTTTGAATGGATTATAGCCATCAGCCTCAAAAAAAACGGGATGGCACCTTGGCTTTTTGGCCGCACGTCCTATAAAGCTAAATTCCTCGCCACAGAGATTATGTTCCGCAGGGATATATCTCTGTTCTCTGTGCCTTTGTGGTTCAAATGCGGTTTTTAGGATAAAAAAATCACGCTTTGCTTAGGAGATCGTCATGCTGGACATCAACAAAATGGTGGCGCAGGAACACGCCGAACCGACTTCGCGCGGTCACCTGTTCGAACTGGAACCCTGGACGGAAGACCTGGCCATCGAGATGGCGCGGGAGGACGGGATGGAATTGACCGACGCGCATCTGGGCATCATTCGCTATCTGCGCGACTGCTACGCCGACCATGGCGGCACGGTCAACGCGCGCATGCTGATGCAGTCGCTGGAAGAGGAGTTCGCAGGGATGGGCGGGCACCGGTTTCTGTACACGCTGTTCCCGCAGGGGCCGATCGCCCAGGCCAGCCGCTATGCCGGGCTGCCGCTGCCGCCGGGCACGCGCGATCCCTCGTTCGGCACAACCCATTAGTTGCTTCAGTCAGCCTCGATCACCGGAACCCGCGCAGCCAGGGCGCACAGGAGTTCATAGCTGCTGGTGTCTGCGGCCGCGGCCACCGCATCCACCGGCAGCCCCTCCCCCCATAGCACCACCCGGCTACCGACACCGGCGTCCGCGCATTCGCTCAAGTCCACGCACAGCATGTCCATCGATACCCGTCCCAGGGTTCGACTCGGGCGACCATTGACCCGAACCGGGGTGCCCGTCAGCGCATGGCGCGGATAGCCGTCCGCATAGCCGCAGGCCACCACGCCCACCCGCATGGTGCGCTCGGCGCGAAACAGCCGGCCGTATCCCACTCCTTCGCCCGGCTGCAGCGTCTGCACGCTGATGATTTCCGATTGCAGCGTCATCGCCGGCCGCAGTCCCAGCTGTTCGGCCGACACATCGGCAAAAGGCGACGCACCGTACAGCATCAACCCCGGCCGCACCCACGCGCCCAGCGTGTCCGAATAACGCAGCAAGGCCGCCGAATTGGCGCTGCTCCACGGCAGGCCGTGGCCGGCCAGTTCGCGCAAAAAAGGCCGCAGTTGCCAGTCCACCCCGGCGGCTTCGTCCGCCTGGGCAAAATGGGTCATCAGCGTGACGCCGGCCACCCCGGGCAGGCTTTGCACCCGCGCAACGACGGCGGCATGCTCGGCAAGGGGAAAACCCAGCCGGTGCATGCCGCTGTCAAACTTGAGGAAGACCTGAATGGGACGTGCGGGCGGCTGCTGTTGCAGCCAGTCGAGCTGCGCCGCATGGTGCAGCACCGGCCACAGATCCAGTTCGGCGCAGGTGGCGATTTCATCCGCCCCGAAAATCCCTTCGAGCAACAGAATCGGCGACGCACCGTACAGCATCAACCCCGGCCGCACCCACGCGCCCAGCGTGTCCGAATAACGCAGCAAGGCCGCCGAATTGGCGCTGCTCCACGGCAGGCCGTGGCCGGCCAGTTCGCGCAAAAAAGGCCGCAGTTGCCAGTCCACCCCGGCGGCTTCGTCCGCCTGGGCAAAATGGGTCATCAGCGTGACGCCGGCCACCCCGGGCAGGCTTTGCACCCGCGCAACGACGGCGGCATGCTCGGCAAGGGGAAAACCCAGCCGGTGCATGCCGCTGTCAAACTTGAGGAAGACCTGAATGGGACGTGCGGGCGGCTGCTGTTGCAGCCAGTCGAGCTGCGCCGCATGGTGCAGCACCGGCCACAGATCCAGTTCGGCGCAGGTGGCGATTTCATCCGCCCCGAAAATCCCTTCGAGCAACAGAATCGGCTTCTCGATCCCCATCAGACGCAGATTGGCGGCCTCTTCCAGCATCAGCACGGCAAAGCCGTCCGCTGCAGCAAACGCACGCAGCGCGCGTGACAAGCCGTGGCCGTAGGCATTGGCCTTGACCACCGCAAACACGCGCGCCGCACCCGCGTGACGGCGCGCCACCCGCAGGTTGTGCGCCATCGCACCGACCGAGATTCGCGCCTGGATGGGACGCATCGGAATTAGTAGGAGCCGGGATGCGCCAGCGTTTCGAAGCGCGTGTACTCGCCGATGAAAGCCAGGCGCACGGTGCCGATGGGGCCGTTGCGCTGCTTGCTGATGATGATTTCGGCGGTGCCTTTGTCCTGCGTGTCGGGGTTGTAGACCTCGTCGCGGTAGATGAACAGGATGACGTCGGCATCCTGCTCGATGGCGCCCGATTCACGCAGGTCGGACATCACCGGACGCTTGTTGGGACGCTGCTCAAGGCCTCGGTTCAACTGCGACAGCGCGATCACCGGCACATGGAGTTCTTTCGCCAGGCCCTTGAGCGCGCGCGAGATTTCGGAAATTTCGGTGGCGCGGTTTTCGCCGGAGCTGCTGGCCGACATCAGCTGGATGTAGTCGATCACGATGAGGCCGAGCTTGCCGCACTGACGCATCAGCCGGCGCGCGCGCGCGCGCAGTTCCAGCACGTTGAGTCCCGGCGTCTCGTCGATGAAGACCGGCGCCTCGTTGAGCTTGCCGAGCGCGTAGGTGAGGCGCTGCCAGTCGTCCTCGCCGAGCTTGCCGGTGCGCAGCCGGTGCTGGTCGAGCCTGCCGACCGAGCCGATCATCCGCATCACCAGTTGGGCGCCGCCCATTTCCATCGAGAACACCGCCACCGGCAGGCCGGTATCGAGCGCGACGTTTTCGGCCATGTTGAGCGAGAACGCGGTTTTGCCCATCGACGGCCGCCCGGCGACGATGATGAGGTCGCCCGGCTGCAGGCCCGAGGTTTTCTGGTCGAGGTCGTGAAAACCGCTCGGCACGCCGGTGATGCCGGAATCGTTGTCGCGGTGATACAGCTCGTCGATGCGTTCGACCACTTCCTTCAGGAGCGGCTTGATTTCGGTGAAGCCCGCCTGTCCGCGGCTGCCGGATTCGGCGATCTCGAACACCTTGGCCTCGGCCTCGTCGAGCAGTTGCGAGGCGCTGCGCCCGGCCGGCGCATAAGCGGTGTCGGCGATCCCGGTCGCCACTTCGGCCAGACGGCGCATCACCGAGCGCTCGCGCACGATTTCGGCATAGCGGCGAATGTTGGCGGCCGACGCCGGAGCTGCTGGCCGACATCAGCTGGATGTAGTCGATCACGATGAGGCCGAGCTTGCCGCACTGACGCATCAGCCGGCGCGCGCGCGCGCGCAGTTCCAGCACGTTGAGTCCCGGCGTCTCGTCGATGAAGACCGGCGCCTCGTTGAGCTTGCCGAGCGCGTAGGTGAGGCGCTGCCAGTCGTCCTCGCCGAGCTTGCCGGTGCGCAGCCGGTGCTGGTCGAGCCTGCCGACCGAGCCGATCATCCGCATCACCAGTTGGGCGCCGCCCATTTCCATCGAGAACACCGCCACCGGCAGGCCGGTATCGAGCGCGACGTTTTCGGCCATGTTGAGCGAGAACGCGGTTTTGCCCATCGACGGCCGCCCGGCGACGATGATGAGGTCGCCCGGCTGCAGGCCCGAGGTTTTCTGGTCGAGGTCGTGAAAACCGCTCGGCACGCCGGTGATGCCGGAATCGTTGTCGCGGTGATACAGCTCGTCGATGCGTTCGACCACTTCCTTCAGGAGCGGCTTGATTTCGGTGAAGCCCGCCTGTCCGCGGCTGCCGGATTCGGCGATCTCGAACACCTTGGCCTCGGCCTCGTCGAGCAGTTGCGAGGCGCTGCGCCCGGCCGGCGCATAAGCGGTGTCGGCGATCCCGGTCGCCACTTCGGCCAGACGGCGCATCACCGAGCGCTCGCGCACGATTTCGGCATAGCGGCGAATGTTGGCGGCCGACGGCGTGTTGCTCGCCAGCGCCACGATATAGGCCAGTCCGCCGACGCTTTCGAGTTGGCCCATGGACTGCAGTGCTTCTGAAACTGTCACCGCATCTGCCGGACGGTTTTCCGCAATCTGCCGCACGATCGCGCGCAGGATCTGGCGATGATCCTGGCGGTAGAAATCGCTTTCCGACACCACGTCGCCGATGCGATCCCACGCGCCGTTGTCCAGCAGCAGGCCGCCCAGCACCGCCTGCTCGGCTTCCAGCGAGTGCGGCGGCAGGCGCATCTGCGCCAGCTGGGGGTCGGAATTTGCAGTCAGCGAGTGGATGGCGGCCATGGCAGGATTCTAGTCTTCAGTCCCGGCCCCACCAAGGGATAAGGCTGTGGATAAAGCGTGAACAGCCGGGAATACCCTGAAGGGAGATTAATCGGGATAGGGGACGGTCAATCCTGACCGCACCCCTCCCACACCACCCGGCATGCGGGTCCGCACCGGGCGGTTCGAGAAGTTGAGGTCATGAGAGTCGGGGTACGCCGAGTTTGTCGAAATAG
>JAMCVR010000100.1 GCA_023475455.1 Thermoplasmatota archaeon
CGCCGATGGCGATGCTTGCTCGCTGTTTCATAGATCCTCTCCCAAGAGTCGTTCGATTTCGGCAAGTCGCGCCTGTGCTTCGGCTTGCGCCTTGACCCGGTTCTGCCTGGCCTGGCGGATTTGACGCTGCGCATCCAGCAGCGTGGCGAAATCCACCTGGCCGGTCTCGTAGCCGGCCAGCGCGGCCTGGAAGGTGAGTTCGGCCTGGGGCAGCAGGCTGGTGGGCTCGCCGCCATCCTCGTCCCCGCCTTCATAGACCGGGACGTAGTCCATGCCCATCGGATCTTTCTTGGGTATCGGCGAAGTGTCGGGCAAGCCCATGGGATTGCGGTAATAGAGGAGTTTGCGTTCCTTCCTCGCGCCTTCGCTTGCCGGGGTATCGGTGGCGGTCGCCACGGAGGCTGCGGAGCCGCCATGCTCGACGCTTCCTCGCTTGCCCAGCCAGTAGCCGCCGCCGGCGGCCAGCGTTGCGGCCGCAATCGCGCCGATGGCGATGCTTGCTCGCTGTTTCATAGATCCTCTCCCAAGAGTCGTTCGATTTCGGCAAGTCGCGCCTGTGCTTCGGCTTGCGCCTTGACCCGGTTCTGCCTGGCCTGGCGGATTTGACGCTGCGCATCCAGCAGCGTGGCGAAATCCACCTGGCCGGTCTCGTAGCCGGCCAGCGCGGCCTGGAAGGTGAGTTCGGCCTGGGGCAGCAGGCTGGTGGCGGTCAGCGTTTCGGTGCGGCGGGCGGCCTCGATTCCGGAGAGGTTTTCCGCGAGATCGGCGAGCACCTGGTTTGACGCGGCTTCCCTGCGCGCACGGGCGGCGGACAGCATGGTTTCCGATTCGCGCTCCTGCGCGCGGCGCGCGGATTGCTGCAAGGGAAGGTTGAGCTCGACCATCAGCTCCCATTCCTTGACCGAGTTCTGATACTGGATGGGAGAAACCCCGAAGGTGAAATCGGGGTAGCGATTCCTGTAGGCGAGTTCGCGGCTTTTCTCGGCCGACTTGATGCGCGCGCTCTCGGTGAAGAGGAGCGGATTCCGGGCCCGGACGCGTTCCTCGAGCACGGAATAATCGAGTTGCGCCGGGGCGGGAACGGGGCGCAGTTGCCCCGGCTCGGCGAGCGGGGCGCCTGCCGGACGGGCAAGCAATGCGTTCATGCGCGCCTGCAGCTGCCGGCGTTCGTTCTCCAGGGCGATCAGTTCTGCCCTCATGCCGGTCTGCTCGACCTGTGCCCTGATGACGTCCTGCTGCGCCGACAGGCCGCCGGCGTAGCGCACCTGGGCGATTTTTTCCAGGCGAGCCATGAGATCAAGGACTTCACGGGTATAGCGCTCGTTGCGATGCACGTAATAAAGCTGGGCGAAGGCCGACTTGATGCGTGCCGAGAGCTCCGCCCAGCTCCCCATGGCCTGCCCCTTGGCCCCCTCGGCGTCGAGTTCGGCCACCTGCCGTTTCAGGTCGCGCTTGCCGAACCAGGGAACATCCTGCATCAGCAGATAGCGGGTGCTCCCGACGCGGCCCGGCAGCAGCGTCGGGCTCTGTTCGCCAAACCGGGTGATGTCCCGCAGTTCGACACGGAGTTTGGGGTCGGGCAGGGCGGCCGTCGGCGTCACCCGTTCGCCGGCGGCATCCGCCTCCAGGCGCATGGCGGCATATTCGGGGTTGTGCGACCGGGCATATTCGAGAAGGGTGTCGACACTGGCGCCTGGCAACGGCTCCTGTGCCTGCACCGCCGTGCCCCAGGCCAACACTGGCAAAAACAATAGACTGCGTAACGATCTGGCTGGTTGTTTCATATGGTTGGGTGGAAAAACTCAGGCCCGGAATATCCGGACGAGGAAGATTTTTTCCAGGCGAGCCATGAGATCAAGGACTTCACGGGTATAGCGCTCGTTGCGATGCACGTAATAAAGCTGGGCGAAGGCCGACTTGATGCGTGCCGAGAGCTCCGCCCAGCTCCCCATGGCCTGCCCCTTGGCCCCCTCGGCGTCGAGTTCGGCCACCTGCCGTTTCAGGTCGCGCTTGCCGAACCAGGGAACATCCTGCATCAGCAGATAGCGGGTGCTCCCGACGCGGCCCGGCAGCAGCGTCGGGCTCTGTTCGCCAAACCGGGTGATGTCCCGCAGTTCGACACGGAGTTTGGGGTCGGGCAGGGCGGCCGTCGGCGTCACCCGTTCGCCGGCGGCATCCGCCTCCAGGCGCATGGCGGCATATTCGGGGTTGTGCGACCGGGCATATTCGAGAAGGGTGTCGACACTGGCGCCTGGCAACGGCTCCTGTGCCTGCACCGCCGTGCCCCAGGCCAACACTGGCAAAAACAATAGACTGCGTAACGATCTGGCTGGTTGTTTCATATGGTTGGGTGGAAAAACTCAGGCCCGGAATATCCGGACGAGGAAGAGTCTATGCTTTCCAAGCCGTCACGCAAATGATAACTGGATTACATTTCAGTAATGAAATCGGCCTTCAGGCGCCACGCAGCCGTAGTGCGTTGCCCATCGCGCTCACGACGACAGCCTCATCTGTGCCGATAGCCGCTCAAGTTCCAAACTGAATGCAGACCACTAGCGACCATGACGCTCCTCCTTCGAAGCCTCCGCAACGCGGAACGCGGCGACTGCGGCAAAGGCAAGCAGCGCGGCGGTAATCCAGAACGAGCGGCCGATCAACACGGCGAACAGCCAGCCGGCGGCTGCCGAGCCCGCGGCCTGGCCCAGGCTCGCGGCAGCGGTCTGCTTGCCGAGCGCGGCGCCTTGCCGTGTCCCGGCTGCGAGCGACACCAGATAAGCAAGTGCCGGAATCAGCACGCCCGACGCGCCGGCGACCAGTCCCACCCCGATTATCAACAAGGGATATGCCGTAGCGAACGGCAGCAGCGCGACGCCGGCGGCCATCGCAAGGAACGCCGGCGCCAGCAGCCCGCTGCCGACGCGCTTGAGCAGCGGCGCGAGCACGAAAATCTGCACCAGTATCATGGCCAGGCTGCACTCGGCGAACATCCAGCCGATCTCGCGCGGGCGCAGGCTCAACACCTGCTGGCCCAGCAATGCCAAACCCACTTCGAAGCTGCCGATGCCAAACATCACGAGCAGCGACAGCGTCAGCAGGCCGAACAACGCCGGCGCATCCGGTTGCGGCGTGTCTTCCACTGGATGCCGCATCAGGCTCACGGGAAGCCGCAGATAAGCCGCGAGCCACATCCCGCCGCCCAGGGCCGCGGTCGCGTAGAACGGCAGCGCGAGGGCGGCATTCCCGCCAATGCTCCCGACCGAGGCCAGCCATCCGCCCAGCGCCGGGCCGAACAGGAAACCGAGCGCGCTCGCCGCGCTCAGCCACGCGAATGCCGCCGCGCGCTCCTGAGCTCTACACGAATCGCCTACCCAGGCCAACACCACCGGCAGCACCGCCGCCGCGAACACGCCGGCCAGCGCACGGGCAGCGTAAACGAACGCCAGTTGGCGCGCCAGCGCGAACCACAACATCGCGCCGACGAAGCCGGCGAGCCCGAGCAGGACCACCCTGCGCCGTCCGGCATGGTCCGAGATGAAGCCCCAGAGCGGCGCAAACAGGAACAGCGCCAGCATGTAGGTACCCGTCAGCAAGCCGGTGTGCCAGGACACCGAAATACGTCCGGTACTGGCCGTCAGTCCCTCCAGGAAACCGGGCAGCACCGGTAAAACGATGCCGTATCCCATGGATATCGTGAATACCAACGCCAGCGACACGAAGAAAACGCTGGAATGCAAAAACTGTTTTTGCTTGGCGCTCACCGCCGCATTCCCGGATGGGTGGCATCGTCGACAATTGCCTGCGCCGCATCCACGATCCGGCGCAGATGGTCCTGCCCACGAAAGCTCTCCGCATAGATCTTATAAATGTTTTCGGTGCCCGAGGGACGGGCAGCGAACCAGCCATTCTCGGTGATCACCTTCAACCCGCCGATGGGTGCGCCGTTACCGGGCGCATGGCTGAGGATGGCCTGGATTTTTTCGCCCGCCAGCTCTGTGGATCGAACCTGTTGCGGCGAGAGTTTCAGCAGCCTCTCTTTTTGCGCCGGCGTGGCGGGCGCCTCGACCCGGTCGTAGGCAGGCTCGCCAAATTCGCGCGTCAGTCCGCGGTATAGCTCGCCGGGATCGCGGCCCGTCCGTGCGGTGATTTCCGCGGAGAGCAAAGCCGGGGCGATTCCATCCTTGTCCGTCGTCCAGACGGTGCCGTCAAGGCGCAGGAAAGCGGCGCCCGCGCTCTCTTCCCCACCGAAGCCAAGCGCGCCGTCGAGCAGGCCGTCGACGAACCACTTGAAGCCGACCGGCACCTCGTACAATCTCCGGCCCAGCTTCGCGCTCACGCGATCGATCATCCGGCTGCTCACGACGGTTTTTCCCACCGCCGCTTGCGTGCGCCACTTGGGCCGATGCCGGAACAGGTAGTGGATGGCGGCTGAAAGATAGTGATTGGGCGGGAGCAGGCCCGCGCTCCGGGTAACGATCCCGTGCCGGTCGTGGTCGGTGTCGCAGGCGAAGGCGATGTCGAAACGGTCTTTCAGGCCGATCAAGTTCCGCATGGCATAAGGCGAGGACGGATCCATGCGAATCCGGCCATCCCAGTCGACCGGCATGAAGCCGAATGCCGGGTCGATGGTATCGTTGACGACCGTGAGATCCAGACCATAGCGCTCGGCAATCGCGGCCCAGTAGCGGACGCCTGCGCCGCCGAGCGGATCGACGCCCATGCGGAGGCCGGCGCCGCGAATCGCGTCCATGTCGATCACATTGCCGAGATCGCCCACATAGGCGTTGAGGTAGTCGTGCCGGTGCGTCGTGGCGGCGCGCAACGCCTGTTCGAACGGGATTCTTTTCACGCCCCGGAGACCGTCTTGCAGAAACGCGTTGGCCTTGGCTTCGATCCAGCCGGTGACGCCGGTATCCGCCGGCCCGCCGTTGGGCGGGTTGTACTTGAACCCGCCATTGTCTGGCGGATTGTGCGACGGCGTAATGACGATGCCGTCCGCCAGCCCTGTGTCGCGTCCGCGGTTGTAAACGAGGATGGCGTGCGAAACCGCGGGGGTGGGCGTGTATTCGTCGTTCCCGGCAAGCATGACGTCCACGCCGTTGGCCGCCAGCACTTCGAACGCGCTGGCCAAGGCAGGCACGGACAGCGCGTGCGTGTCGGCGCCGAGGAACAGCGGGCCGTCGATTCCCTGCCGTGCGCGATAGAGGCAAATCGCCTGGGTGATGGCGAGCACATGCCCTTCGTTGAAGGTCGTTTCGAACGGGGAACCGCGATGTCCCGACGTGCCGAACGCGACCCGTTGCGCGGGCGCCTGGAAATCTGGGATGCCGGTATAGTAGGCCGTCACCAGTCTGGGGATATTGGTCAGTATCGCCGGCGGAGCGGGCTTCCCTGCCAAAGGATGTACTTTCATTGCGGTCAGCCTCCACCCTTGTCGCGCACCAGCACGACGATGGCCCGGGCCGGCACGCGATAATCCAAGGACAGCAAGGGGCTCTCGTTGCCGGGTTCGAGAAAGTCGAACGGGCTTTCTAGGCTGGTATCGACCACTCGCCGCCACGCATTCGCTGCGCCCTCCTGTATCCGGAAAGCCAGGTCCTCCCAATAGGCGTTGATCATCACGTAGAGGTCGACGTCCTGCTGCGATCCGCCGTGCAGGGCAAAGGCGGGGGTGGGCGTGTATTCGTCGTTCCCGGCAAGCATGACGTCCACGCCGTTGGCCGCCAGCACTTCGAACGCGCTGGCCAAGGCAGGCACGGACAGCGCGTGCGTGTCGGCGCCGAGGAACAGCGGGCCGTCGATTCCCTGCCGTGCGCGATAGAGGCAAATCGCCTGGGTGATGGCGAGCACATGCCCTTCGTTGAAGGTCGTTTCGAACGGGGAACCGCGATGTCCCGACGTGCCGAACGCGACCCGTTGCGCGGGCGCCTGGAAATCTGGGATGCCGGTATAGTAGGCCGTCACCAGTCTGGGGATATTGGTCAGTATCGCCGGCGGAGCGGGCTTCCCTGCCAAAGGATGTACTTTCATTGCGGTCAGCCTCCACCCTTGTCGCGCACCAGCACGACGATGGCCCGGGCCGGCACGCGATAATCCAAGGACAGCAAGGGGCTCTCGTTGCCGGGTTCGAGAAAGTCGAACGGGCTTTCTAGGCTGGTATCGACCACTCGCCGCCACGCATTCGCTGCGCCCTCCTGTATCCGGAAAGCCAGGTCCTCCCAATAGGCGTTGATCATCACGTAGAGGTCGACGTCCTGCTGCGATCCGCCGTGCAGGGCAAAGGCGAGGCTGCGGGAATCGTATGCCAGGTCGGCGTCGCGGCCCACCCCGTACCAGCGGACATCCTCGCGCCAGAAGCGGCTCCTGGCCAATGAGGGGTGCGCCTTGCGAAACGCGATCATGAGCCTGAAGAAGCGGAAGATGTCCGGGTTTGCGCGCAGCCGGCCCCAATCGATCCAAGCCGTTTCGTTATCCTGATTGTAAGGATTGTTGTTCCCCGCCTGCGTGTGCATGAACTCGTCCCCGGCGCGCAGCATGGGCGTCCCGTTGGAAAGGAATAGCAGGCAGCAGAAATTCCTGATCTGTCGCCTGCGCAGTTTCATGACCTCCGGCGGCGCGTCCTCGCCCCCTTCCCAGCCGCAGTTCCAGCTGTGGTTTTCCGCCATGCCGTCCGTGTTGCCGTGCCCGTTCGGCCCGTTCCGTTTTTGATTGTAGGCAACCAGGTCGTAGAGGGTGAATCCGTCGTGAGAGGCGACGTAGTTGACGCTCTGATGGGGATGATAGGCGTTCATCCGATCGTCGGGGAACAGATCGTCGCTGCCGTACAGGCGGCGCATCAGGGCCGGAACCATGCCGGGATCACCCTTGACGAAGCGGCGGAGATCGTCCCGGTATCGGCCGTTCCACTGGCACGCCATGATCCCCGGAAACCCCCGGCCCAGTTGATACACCCCGGCGGCGTCCCAGGGCTCGGCAATCAGGCGCAGGTGCGCCAGATCCGGGTCGGAGGCCATGTCGCTGAGCAGCGGCGCGTCGTTGACATTGACCGATCCGTCCGGGTTGCGGGTAAAGAGGGAAGCGAGGTCGAAGCGGAATCCGTCGACGTGCATCTCGTGCGCCCAATGGCGGACGCTGTCCATGATCATCTTGCGGACGTAGCGGTTCGCGCAATTGAGCGTATTGCCGGTGCCGGAGAAGTTTTCGTAGGGCGCGTCCGGCCGGTCCGCCATCAGATAGTAGGTGCTGTTGTCGATCCCCTTGCAGCTGTAGACCGGGCCCGTGTGATCGCCTTCGCCCGTGTGGTTGTAGACAACGTCGAGGACCACCTCGATATCCGCCCGGTGCAGCGCCCTGACCATTTCGCGGAACTCGTTGTGTTGCGCCCCGACGGTGCGGTCGCTGAGATAACCATGGTGGGGGGAGAAGAAGTTCAGCGGCATGTAGCCCCAGTAGTTGCCGTCGGAAGGGTCGTACTGGAACACCGGCATCAACTCCACCACGGTGACGCCAAGGTTCTTCAAATACGGGATTTTCTCGACCAGGCCCGCAAACGTTCCGCGCGCTTCGTCCCTGACTCCGGAGTTGGGGTTCCTGGTAAATCCGCTGACGTGCAACTCGTAGATGACGGTATCGGCCTCGTGCCGGGAACGGCGGTCGCCTTGCCAGTCGAAGCGCTCGCTGTCGCCCGCAAGGACGCCCAGGGGCGCCTTGCCCGCGTTCGAGCCGGGCCGGGCGGCGGCGAGCCGGTCGAAAGCCGGGGGAAAGAACACGGACTTGGCATAGGGGTCGAGCAGGATTTTGTCGCGGTCGAACCCGTGCCACTCGAACCGGCCATTGGGCGCGGGCCCATCGACGCGGTATGCATAGTAGGATGCGCCCCGCATCGACCCGAACGGGATGCGGCAATGCCAGATCCTGCCCGTTTTGTTCTTGAGGTAATCGAACGGATATTCGAACACGGGCTCGACGCTGTCGCGCCCGGCGTAGAGCAGCAAGGTGACGCTTTGCGCATGCTTCGAGTAAAGCGCGAAGTTGTAGGCGTTCTCCGCTTCTATCCTGGTCGGACCCAGGGGGAACGGAAGCCCTTCCGCAGCCGCCCACCGGGATGATGCCGTCTCCGCCAACGTCATGTTTGCTCCGATGCCGTTTTCCCTGTCCAAAACCCGGCCATGGCCTCGGACGCCACAGACATCGCAGTGGCGTTCGTGCGCTTGCGCCCGCCGCCGATCCGTGCGCACGAATGCCTTCGACCCGCGCGCTCTTGAGCAGCAGCGCATCGATCGCCCCCCGTGCGGACTGCCGCCCAGGCCAGCGATGCGGGCCGAGCCGATGTGGTAAACGCCTCAAGATCGCTGTTTCCTGCCTGACAGTGACGAAGCACGCTCACGGCAAAGCCTTCCCGGGAATGCATCGGCATGCCAGTTTGGCCCGCATTGAGACAGGCGAAAAGAAACTGGCCAAAAGCCTGTTGGTTGATCCCGTTCTCGTAGATATCCGGAATGCGCAGCTTCGGTTTCCAGTAGAATGGGTGAGCCGCGCCTTCGAACACCTGCTTCTGCTCGGTGATGCAGGCCAGCACGAATTCCAGCGATGAGCCCTTGAAATCGTTCGGAAACCGTCCCGTCTGGATATCCCGCACCACCGCCTCCACGCCGCGGCGGATGCTGCGAAAGGCCTTCAGCCGCGCTTCGCTGCCGACGAACCAGGTGTTGTACACGGACTCCGGGTCGTTCTTGCAGCTTTCGACCAGCGGGCCGAGACGTTCCGCGAAAACCTTTTCCATCCGACTTCTCCCCAGGCGCATCACAGTTTTCCGGAACGGGAAATCCCCCGCGCGAGACGCCAGGTAAACCACAGCGCCAGCGCGTAGCCCGCGGCAGCCAGCGCCGGCATCTGGCCGAGGCGCGGCCCGATCGAGTGCTGCATCAGCAGCGAGGCGGCGATGTAGAGGCCCAGCGTCACCAGCGCCAGCGCCACGCGGTTGCTGGCGCGGGCGATTTGCTGCTCCAGCTCTTCCATGCCGCGGTGCTGTACCTGCATCTCCAGGCCACTGGCGCGTATCCGGTGTATCCAGGCGCCGAGCTCGGCCGGCAGTTCCCGCACCCCGGCCGCGGCCTCGAACCGCAGCCGGCTCAGCCCCGTTTCCGCACCGGCGCCGGCTGACGGGCTGAGGACTTCTTCGGCCTTGCCGAGCAGGCTCTGCAGCAGATTGAAGTCCGGGTCGAGATCGCGCACGGCGTTTTCCATCAGATACAGCATGCGCATCAGGACCAGCAGACTGTGCGGGATGCGGACGTTGCGCCCGCGGCCGAGGCGCGCCACGCGCACGAACGCCTCGGCCAGCGACCACTCCTTGAGCGGCAGGCCGGCATAGTCCTGGATGACCTCCTGCATGCCCTGACGGAACTCCGCGCGATCGAGCGTCCCCGCGAGCAGACCGAGGTCCAGCGCCGCATCCAGCATCCACTCGCTGTCCTGATGGACGAAGGCGAGCAGGAACGCCGCCAGATTCCGGCGCGTGGACGGATCGAGCGTACCGACGATGCCGAAGTCGTGGAAGCAGATGCGCCCGCTGTCCATGATGAACAGGTTGCCGGGATGGGGATCGCCGTGGAACACGCCCATGACGAACAGCTGCTGCAGATAGGCCTCGACCAGGGCCTGCGCGAGTTGCGGCCCGTGCGCGCGCAGCGCGGGGTCGTCCACGCGGCGCCCGCCGCTCAGTTCCTGCACCAGCACCGATTCCGTATACAGCCCGTCGATCACCGCGGGAACGTGCACGGTCGCCGAGCCCCGGAACGCCTCGACGAAGCGCAGGGTGTTGCGCGCCTCGCGGCGGAAGTCCGTTTCCTTGCGCAGGTTGCTCCAGATCTCGTCGACGAGGGCGAGCGGCTCGTAGCGCCGCAGCCACGGCAACAGCGCGAGCAGCATGCACAGCACAGCGCGCAGCAGGCGCATGTCGCGGTCGATCTGGGCCTTGATGCGCGGCCGGCGGATCTTAGCCACCACCCGCCGTCCGTCGTGCAGGCGCGCCCGGTGCACCTGCGCGATGGACGCCGCCGCCAGCGGGTGCGCCTCGAATTCGTCGAACAACTCGGCGATGGGCTTCCCCAGCGCCCGTTCCACCTCGCGCCGCGCGACCTCGTCAGGGAACGGCGCGACGTGGTCCTGCAAGCCCTGCAGCGCGCGGATGTACTCGTCCGGCAGCAGGTCGCGGTGCAGGCTCAGGCCCTGGCCGAGCTTCACGAACGTCGTGCCCAGCCGCTCGACCGTGCGGCACAGCGCTTGCGCCGGTGTCAGCGCCGGGCGCCACAGATGCAGGCTGACCAGCAGCCACCGGAGCAGGTAAGCACCGACCGCGAGGCCGATCTGGAGCAGTCTTCTCAGGCCGGACATGCTTGCCCTTACTCGGGCTGCGCGACGCTCGCCGCAACCGCAAGCGGTCCCGGCTTGAGCAGTTCTCGGAGTTCGTCTTCGGTCAGCGTCTCGTGGGCGAGCAGCTCGCGCGCGCCGCGATCGAGCGTGTCGCGCCGTGCCTTCAAGGTCGCTACCGCCCGATCGAAAGCGTCCTGGACGATCATCCGCACCGCACGGTCGATCTCGCTCGCCGTCTCCTCGCTGTACTCGCGCGCGCCGGGCATCGCCCCGGGCACTTGCAGGAATGCAGGGTGCTCGGCCTCGTAGGCGACGTGGCCGAGCTTCCCGTGCATGCCGTAGCGCATGACCATGCTGCGCGCGATGTCCGTCACCTTGGCGAGGTCGTCGGCCGCGCCGGTCGAGAGATGATCGAACACCAGCCGCTCCGCTGCGCGGCCGCCGAGCAGCACCGCCATCTTGTTTTCCAGCTCCTCCCGCGTCATCAGGTAGCGGTCCTCGGTCGGGCGCTGGATGGTGTAGCCGAGTGCGCCGATGCCGCGCGGAATGATCGAGACCTTGTGCACCGGGTCGGTGCCGGGCAGCGACAGCGCCACCAGCGCGTGGCCCATCTCATGGTAGGCGACGATCTCGCGCTCCTTCGGGTTGAGCAGCCGGTTCTTCTTCTCCAGGCCGGCGACGATGCGCTCCACCGCCGCGGTGAAATCGTCGGGCCCGACGGCTGCGGCGCCGCGGCGCGTGGCGAGCAGCGCGGCCTCGTTCACCAGGTTGGCGAGGTCGGCGCCGGTGAAGCCG
>JAMCVR010000178.1 GCA_023475455.1 Thermoplasmatota archaeon
ACCCCAACACGATTTTGCATGCCACCAGCAAGCAGCATCGACTGGTCGTCATTGGGGTCGGCCGTATCAAGGATCACCAGGGTTTCCCCCAAGGGCTGTGAAGACAGGAATGGCGTCGGATTTTTTTACGTCAGCAGCATTTGGGTAATATATCCCTCTGAACGCTTTCGGAAAAAACAATAGGGTGCATTCAAAGACCTGGGCTCAATGCCCATGGCGATGATGGATATCCGGAAAGTGTGGATGTTTGTGGGTGATGACAGCATGCCGATGGGGATGGCTGTGCGGCTCGCTGCCATCCCCGTCGAAATCGTGTTCGTGCTGGTGATGCGCGTCGTGAACGTGTGGATGGGTGTGTTCGAGCGGCTCATGCGTGTGCGCATGTTCGTGACGCTCGGTCAGATGCAGCCAGACACCCGCACTCATGAGTCCGGCGGCCAGCCAGAACGGCGCGGGCGTCGCTTCGTCCAGCAGCAGGATGGCGATGGCGGCGCCGATGAATGGTGCGGTGGAGAAATAGGCGCCGGTGCGGGCCGTGCCCAGACCACGCAGCGCCCGCACGAAAAGAACCAGGCTCAGGCCATACCCCACCAGGCCCACCGCCATGGCTGCGCCCGCGGCGGGCCAGGCGGGCAGGGATGCGCCCAGTAACAAGGCGAGGCTGGTGTTGACCACGCCGGCGGTCCAGCCCTTGGCCCCGGCAATGAACAGGGCGTCCGATCCGGAAACCCGGCGCGTCAGGTTGTTGTCGATGGCCCAGCACAAACAGGCGGCAGCGATGGCCAGGGGGCCGATCCAGTCCGGCGTCGCGCTGCCGGCGGTGGGCCAGGCAAGCACCGCGCCGCCCGCGACGATGAGCAGCATGCCGAGCACGATACGGCGGTCGGCGTTTTCCCTGAAGATCACCCAGGCCAGCGCAGCAGTGAAGACCGCCTCCAGATTGAGCATGAGGGAGGCGGCGCCCGCATCGGTATGGGTGAGGCCGGACACCAGCAGGATCGGCCCCAGCATCCCGCCGAAGACGATGGCACCCGCAAGCCAGCGCCATTCCCCTGTTGCCAGCCCGCTCGATTTCCAGCCGCGATCCCGCAGCAGGCGGATCGCAGCCAGACACCCGCACTCATGAGTCCGGCGGCCAGCCAGAACGGCGCGGGCGTCGCTTCGTCCAGCAGCAGGATGGCGATGGCGGCGCCGATGAATGGTGCGGTGGAGAAATAGGCGCCGGTGCGGGCCGTGCCCAGACCACGCAGCGCCCGCACGAAAAGAACCAGGCTCAGGCCATACCCCACCAGGCCCACCGCCATGGCTGCGCCCGCGGCGGGCCAGGCGGGCAGGGATGCGCCCAGTAACAAGGCGAGGCTGGTGTTGACCACGCCGGCGGTCCAGCCCTTGGCCCCGGCAATGAACAGGGCGTCCGATCCGGAAACCCGGCGCGTCAGGTTGTTGTCGATGGCCCAGCACAAACAGGCGGCAGCGATGGCCAGGGGGCCGATCCAGTCCGGCGTCGCGCTGCCGGCGGTGGGCCAGGCAAGCACCGCGCCGCCCGCGACGATGAGCAGCATGCCGAGCACGATACGGCGGTCGGCGTTTTCCCTGAAGATCACCCAGGCCAGCGCAGCAGTGAAGACCGCCTCCAGATTGAGCATGAGGGAGGCGGCGCCCGCATCGGTATGGGTGAGGCCGGACACCAGCAGGATCGGCCCCAGCATCCCGCCGAAGACGATGGCACCCGCAAGCCAGCGCCATTCCCCTGTTGCCAGCCCGCTCGATTTCCAGCCGCGATCCCGCAGCAGGCGGATCGCAGCCAGACCGAGACCGCTGCCCAGATAGAGTAGCCCGGCCAGCAGCAAGGTCGGCAACTCGCCCACCAGAAGCTTGACCAGCGGCGTGCTGCCACCGAACAGGGCGGCGGCGACGAGGGCGGGCCAGATGACCGAACGTGTATTGCGCATTTCATCCACGATAGGCCAGCAAACGCAAAGCGTTCACCACCACCACCACGGTCGAGCCTTCGTGAATCAGCACCGCCACGCCGATCCCCGCCCAGCCGAACAGGGTGGCGGGAATCAGCAAGGCCACCACGCCCAGCGACACGTACAAATTCTGGCGAATGATGCGCCGCGATGCGCGGCTCAAGGCCACAGCGAACGGCAGCTTGGAGAGATCGTCGGCCATCAGCGCCACGTCCGCGGTTTCCAGCGCCACGTCGGTGCCGGCGCCACCCATGGCGATGCCGACCGTGGCACGCGCCATCGCCGGGGCGTCGTTGACCCCGTCGCCGACCATGGCCACTTGTCCGTAACGTTGTCCGAGTTCTTCCATGGCCTTGACCTTGTCTTCCGGCAACAAGCCCGCTTCCACTTCATCCAGGCCGACCGCGTCGGCAATGGCTCGGCCCACGCGTTCATTGTCGCCGGTGAGCATGATGGTCTTGCGAATGCCGAGTTGATGCAGTCGCGCCAGCACCTCGCGCACATCTTCTCGCGGCGTGTCGGCGAACGGCAGCTTGGAGAGATCGTCGGCCATCAGCGCCACGTCCGCGGTTTCCAGCGCCACGTCGGTGCCGGCGCCACCCATGGCGATGCCGACCGTGGCACGCGCCATCGCCGGGGCGTCGTTGACCCCGTCGCCGACCATGGCCACTTGTCCGTAACGTTGTCCGAGTTCTTCCATGGCCTTGACCTTGTCTTCCGGCAACAAGCCCGCTTCCACTTCATCCAGGCCGACCGCGTCGGCAATGGCTCGGCCCACGCGTTCATTGTCGCCGGTGAGCATGATGGTCTTGCGAATGCCGAGTTGATGCAGTCGCGCCAGCACCTCGCGCACATCTTCTCGCGGCGTGTCGGCCAGGGCCACGACGCCGAGGAACTGCCCGTCCGCCTGGATCAGCATGATGGTTTTACCCTCTGTCTGAAGGCGCTCTGCCTGCTGCTGAATCGCGTCCGGAATGACTTCGCCATCAAACATCTTGGCGTTACCAATCGCCACTTTCTGCCCATCGAATTCGGCGCGCACGCCTTTTCCTGTCACGGACTCGGTCTCCCCCGCCTCGCTCCAGGTCAAACCACGCCCCTTCGCCTCCGCCACAACCGCCTGTGCAAGCGGATGGGCGCTGCGGCTTTCCACGGCGGCGGCAAGGGTCAGCAGACGTGCCTCGTCTCCGCCGACCGCGACGACATCGGTCACCCTGGGCTTGCCGAGAGTCAGGGTGCCGGTCTTGTCGAAGGCGACGGCCGTGAGCATGCCGAGATTTTCCAGATGGGCGCCGCCCTTGATCAGCACGCCGCCGCGCGCGGCGCGGGCGATGCCGGAGAGCACCGCCGACGGAGTGGCGATGGCGAGCGCGCAGGGCGAGGCCGCCACCAGCACCGCCATGGCGCGGTAGAAGGATTCGGCGAAGGGAAAACCGAGCAGGGGTGGCAGCACGATGAGCAGCACGGCGCCCACCAGCACCACGGGCACGAAAATCCGCTCGAAGCGGTCGGTGAAGCGCTGGGTGGGGGACTTCTGTGTCTGCGCCTCGGCCACCATATCCACCATGCGCGCGAGCGTGCTCTCGCGCGCGAGCCGGGTCACCTCGATGACCAGCACCCCCTCGCCGTTGACCGTGCCGGCGAACACCGGGTCCCCCGGCTGCTTGTCCACCGGCATGGATTCGCCGGTGACCGGAGACTGGTCCACCGCCGACTCGCCGGACAGCACCCGGCCATCGGCGGGGATGCGCTGGCCAGGCTTGACGATCACCCGGTCGCCGCGCTGCAATGCTTCGACCCTTTTCCTGTCACGGACTCGGTCTCCCCCGCCTCGCTCCAGGTCAAACCACGCCCCTTCGCCTCCGCCACAACCGCCTGTGCAAGCGGATGGGCGCTGCGGCTTTCCACGGCGGCGGCAAGGGTCAGCAGACGTGCCTCGTCTCCGCCGACCGCGACGACATCGGTCACCCTGGGCTTGCCGAGAGTCAGGGTGCCGGTCTTGTCGAAGGCGACGGCCGTGAGCATGCCGAGATTTTCCAGATGGGCGCCGCCCTTGATCAGCACGCCGCCGCGCGCGGCGCGGGCGATGCCGGAGAGCACCGCCGACGGAGTGGCGATGGCGAGCGCGCAGGGCGAGGCCGCCACCAGCACCGCCATGGCGCGGTAGAAGGATTCGGCGAAGGGAAAACCGAGCAGGGGTGGCAGCACGATGAGCAGCACGGCGCCCACCAGCACCACGGGCACGAAAATCCGCTCGAAGCGGTCGGTGAAGCGCTGGGTGGGGGACTTCTGTGTCTGCGCCTCGGCCACCATATCCACCATGCGCGCGAGCGTGCTCTCGCGCGCGAGCCGGGTCACCTCGATGACCAGCACCCCCTCGCCGTTGACCGTGCCGGCGAACACCGGGTCCCCCGGCTGCTTGTCCACCGGCATGGATTCGCCGGTGACCGGAGACTGGTCCACCGCCGACTCGCCGGACAGCACCCGGCCATCGGCGGGGATGCGCTGGCCAGGCTTGACGATCACCCGGTCGCCGCGCTGCAATGCTTCGACCCGCACCTCGATCTCCACGCCATCCCGCTGCACGATGGCGGTCTTGGGGGCCAGCTCCGCCAGCGCCTCGATGGCCTTGCGCGCGCGATCCATGGCCATGTGCTCCAGCGCATGCCCCAAGCTGAACAGGAACAACAGCAGCGCACCTTCAACCCAGGCGCCGAGCGCCCCGGCACCCGCCGCCGCGACGATCATCAGGGTGTCGATGTCGAAGCGGCGGCTCTTCACGCTCTGCCAGGCGTCGCGCAGGGTATAGACGCCGCCCGCCGCGTAGGCGCCCAGCAGCAGGCCGACCGAGAGCGTGCGCGGCCAGCCGGCGAGCCCCGCGAGCCAGCCCGCCAGCAACAACAATCCCGCCACGCCGCTCACGATCAGCTCGCGATGCTCGGCGAACCAGCCGGCTGCGCGGCCTTCCTCCAGCACGGCATAGCCCAGCGCCTCGATGCGCCGGACGATGGCCTGGCGCGCGATCTTTTCGCTGTCGTATTCCAGGCGCAGGCGTTCTGCTGCGTAGCTCACCGAGGCCTCCAGCACGCCGTCGGTGCGTTGCAGGGCATGCTTGATCACGGTGGCGCAGGTGGCGCAGTCCATGCCGTCGATGCGCAGGCTTTCATGGTGGAAGCGATTGGCGATCTTCGCGCCGGCCGCCTGCGCCAGCTCGCGCACCCGGCTCACGCTGAAGCGCTGCGGATCGTAATGCAGGCACAGGCGCGCGGCTCCGTCTTCGCGCACGACGTGCGCCCGCTCCAGGCCCTCGGCCTGCAGCAGTTCGGTCAATCGCCCCACGCAGGTATCGCGCTCGTCAGGGACGTCTGGCAGGAGCAGGGACAAATCCAATGTACATTTTTCGGCCATGATGCTGCTCCTTGAAGACTATCGATTGCTACCGGGCGCGCGCTGCCCGGCGATCCGCTCAACCGCCGCCACACCGTCGCGTTCCCGAAAAATGACCGAAGGCACCACGCGCATGTAAATCAGCTCGCCGACCAGTTCCACCAGCGTTTGGGTCACGATGACGGCGGATGCCAGAATCCAGGCGTCCGGCAAGGCCAGAGCCAGCGGAAGCACCACCAGCGAATTGCGCGTTCCCGCGCTGAAGATCAGCGCTCTTCCCGCCTGCGTATCCAGGCGAAACGCCCGCGCCGTCAGGCGGGCGAGAAAAGGCATGACGGCCATGAAGGCCACATAGACCGGCACGGCTTTCGCTACCAAGGGGAGATATTCTTCGATTCTGCCCACTTGAGAGGCCACGACGAGGAGCAAGGCGAGCGCCATGAACGGCACCGGGAGCCATGCGCTGGCTTCGAGCCAGATGGCGCCGCTGCGGCGGCGCCTGGCCCAGAACTCGGTGGCCAAGGCCAGCCCCAGCGGCAAAACGATGAGTACGAGAAATGCCTCCAGGAACGGCCCCGCATTCATGACCTGGGCGACCTGTTCGCCCATGAACAGCCACAGATACACAGGCAGGAGAAGCATCTGGGCGAGCAGCAGCAAGGGGGTGGAGGCAAGAACAAGCCGCGCATTCCCGCGACCGAGGTGGGTAAAGACGATGACGTAGTCAATGCAGGGGGTAAGCAGCACAAGATATACCCCGAGTAGCAGCGGCGGGTGCTGCGGCAAGAGATGCGACAACAACCAAACCAGGGCGGGGACAACAGCAAAATTGACCGTGAGCAGCGCCGCCGCAAACCGCCGGTTGGCGAATGCCTCGCGCAGGTGAAGAAACGGAATCTGGGAAAACATCCCGTACAGCATGACCGCCAGCACGGGAGAGATCAAAAATTCCAGGCCCGATCCAAAGGCCGGATGCCGCAAGCCAAGACCCGCTCCGATGGCCAATGCCGCGGCGTAGAGCGCGATTTGATTCTTTTCCAGTTGTTCCCGTGTCATGGCGCTTCCTCAAGACGCACAGGGCCATCGATACGACGGTTTTCGGGGATGTGGAGCCCGCCCATCAGATTGCCCAGCATCCGTTCGAAGAATCCCATGATGTGCTCCTTTGCAATTGGGTTTTTAAGGTGTCCGGGCATGGCGCGGACCGCGAGGCCGCGCCTTACTCATGCATGCCCTTGATAAGAATCGCCCGGACGATATCGGTCACATAAATCCACCCCGCTTCGGCCTGGCCGGTGCGGGCGGTTCGCTTGATGATTCCAACCAGTTCGTCCACCTGGTCGTCCTCGCAGATCAGCTCCAGTTTCGATTCGTGGATGACCGCCTCGGCCAATTCGATGGAATAGCGTTGTTCCGCAGCATCCACCGCCTTCAGCAGGCTTTGCACCGGGACGACGGCAAGATTGCGGCAGCCGGCCGTTCCGCCTGCGTTGCACAGCCCCGAGCCTTTCAATGCGCGAATCACGTCGGCAATGCGGTTGTTGTGGATATAAGCCTTGATTTCTTTCATGTCATTTCTCCTGTCTCATGATTGCGGGCGGCCGCAACGGGCCGCCCGTGTTTACTTCGCTTGCCTGCGCTCGCGGCGGTTCTCCACCCATTCGTACATCAGCGGCAGCAGCAGCAGCGTCAGCGCGGTGGAGGTGAACAGTCCACCCACTACTACCGTCGCCAGCGGACGCTGTGTTTCCGCCCCGACGCCGCTGGATAGCAGCATCGGAACCAGGCCGAAGATGGCGATGGACGCCGTCATCAGCACCGGCCGCAGGCGCAATGCCGCACCTTGCCTGACCGCCTCCCTGACCGACAGCCCCTGCCGCCTCTGGTCGTTGAGGAAGGACACCAGGACTATTCCATTGAGCATCGCCACCCCGAACACCGCGATGAAGCCGATGGCAGAGGGCACCGACAGGTACTGCCCGGTGAGCGCGAGCCCGATCACGCCGCCGATGGTGGCGAACGGCACGTTGGCGATGATGAGCGTGGCGTAGGTGAGCGAATTGCGGGCGGTTCGCTTGATGATTCCAACCAGTTCGTCCACCTGGTCGTCCTCGCAGATCAGCTCCAGTTTCGATTCGTGGATGACCGCCTCGGCCAATTCGATGGAATAGCGTTGTTCCGCAGCATCCACCGCCTTCAGCAGGCTTTGCACCGGGACGACGGCAAGATTGCGGCAGCCGGCCGTTCCGCCTGCGTTGCACAGCCCCGAGCCTTTCAATGCGCGAATCACGTCGGCAATGCGGTTGTTGTGGATATAAGCCTTGATTTCTTTCATGTCATTTCTCCTGTCTCATGATTGCGGGCGGCCGCAACGGGCCGCCCGTGTTTACTTCGCTTGCCTGCGCTCGCGGCGGTTCTCCACCCATTCGTACATCAGCGGCAGCAGCAGCAGCGTCAGCGCGGTGGAGGTGAACAGTCCACCCACTACTACCGTCGCCAGCGGACGCTGTGTTTCCGCCCCGACGCCGCTGGATAGCAGCATCGGAACCAGGCCGAAGATGGCGATGGACGCCGTCATCAGCACCGGCCGCAGGCGCAATGCCGCACCTTGCCTGACCGCCTCCCTGACCGACAGCCCCTGCCGCCTCTGGTCGTTGAGGAAGGACACCAGGACTATTCCATTGAGCATCGCCACCCCGAACACCGCGATGAAGCCGATGGCAGAGGGCACCGACAGGTACTGCCCGGTGAGCGCGAGCCCGATCACGCCGCCGATGGTGGCGAACGGCACGTTGGCGATGATGAGCGTGGCGTAGGTGAGCGAATTGAACGCCGTGTAGAGCAGGATGAAGATCAGCCCGATGGTGAGCGGCACGATCAGCGCAAGCTTCGCCATGGCGCGCTGCTGGTTCTCGAACGCGCCGCCCCACTCGATCCAGTATCCGGCGGGCATCTTCACCTCGCGCTTGATCTTCGCCTCCGCCTCCTTCACGAAGCTGTCCACATCGCGCCCCTTCACGTCCATCTGGATCACGGCATAGCGCTGCAACTGCTCGCGCCGCACGAAGGAGTAGCCTTCGTCCAGTTCCACCGTCGCCACGCTGGAAAGCGGTACCAGCGCGCCCGCGCGGGTGCGGATCGGGATGTTGTTGATGGCTTCCACGCTGTTGCGGAAATCGGGCGCGAGCCACACCTGGATGTCGAAGCGCTTGACGCCGTCGATCAGGGTGGAAACGGCCTTGCCGCCGATGCCGGCCTGCACTATCTCCAGGATGTCGTCGGCGTTCAAGCCCAGGCGCGCCGCCGCTTCGCGGTTGACCTTCACCACCATCTGCGGCTTGCCCTTGTTGGCTTCCAGCGCCAGATCGGCTACGCCGGGCACCTCCTCCAGCACGGACTTGAGCTCGGCGGACAGCCGGTCCAGCGTGGCCAGATCCTCGCCGTAGAGCTTCAGGGCCAGCGTGGCGCGCACCCCGGAAATCAGTTCCTCCACGCGCATCTGGATCGGCTGCGTGGCGGCGATGACCGCGGTCGGCACCTGTTTCTCCAGCACCGCCTGCATGTCCTGCGTCAACTCCGGAAAGGAAATCGCCTGCGGCCACTGCTCGCGCGGCTTGAGGTCGACCAGGATTTCCATGTAGTTGACGTCCGCCGTCTCGCCCTTCTCCGCGCGCCCGATCATGGCGACGGCCGATTTCACCTGCGGGAAACGCTTGAGCGCGGTTTCGATGCCCTCGGAAATGCGGATCGACTCCTCCAGCGAGGTGGAGGGAATGCTGGTCACGCGGAACATGATGCCGCCTTCCTGCAGGGTCGGCATGAACTCCTTGCCGAGGAAGGGAAACAGCGCGAGCGTTCCGATCAGCAGGGCCAGTGCGCCGCCGACCACCTTGCGCTTGTTTTCCAGCGCCCAATCCAGCAGCGGCAGATAAAGCCTTTTCGCCCACTTCACCACGAAGGTGTCCTTCTCCTCCTTCGGCTTCAAGATCAGCGCGGAGAGCACCGGCACCAGAGTCATGGTCAGCACCAGCGAACCGATCATGGCGAAGGTGATGGTGAGCGCCATCGGCTTGAACAGCTTGCCCTCCAGCCCGGTCAGCGAAAACAGCGGCAGGAACACCACGATGATGATCAGGATCGCGAAGGCGGTCGGATTGATCACCTCCCGCGCCGCTTCCAGGATCACATGGGTCTTGTTGACCGTCTGCCCGACCTTGTGGCTGAGCAGGCGGAAGCCGTTTTCCACCATCACCACGGCGCCGTCCACCATCATGCCGATGCCCACGGCCAGCCCGGCCAGCGACATGAGATTGGCCGACAGCCCCCACTGCTGCATCAGGATGAAACTGATCAGCATGGCCAGCGGCAGCGCCAGGATCACCACGATCGCGGAGCGCACCTCGCCCAGAAAGAGAAACAGGATGATCGCCACCAGGATCGAGCCCTCGACCAGGGCGCTCTCGGCGGTCTTGACCGCCTTCTCCACCAGGTCGGTGCGGTCGTAGATCGGCTTGATCGTCACGCCCGCGGGCAGGGCCTGCTGCACCGTCTTCAGTTTTTCCTTGACGGCGTCCACCACGTTCTTGGCGTTCTCGCCGATACGCTGCAACGCCATCCCCAGCACCACCTCCTCGCCGTTCTTGGTGACCGCGCCGCTGCGCAACGAGGGGGCTTCCTTGACATCGGCCACATCGCGCACATAGACCGGTGTGCCTTCCTTTTCGGTAACGACAATGCCGCCGATGTCCTGCGTATTGGAAACCAGGCCCAAGCCGCGCACCAGATACTGTTCCTGGCCCAGATTGACGTATTGCCCGCCCACCTGGCGGTTGTTGGCGGTCAGCGCTTCCATCACGTCCTTGAAGGTCAGCCCGTACTTGATAAGCCGCCGCGGGTCGATCAGCACTTGGTATTGCTTCTCGTCGCCGCCCCAAGACATGATGTCATCCACCCCGGGTGCGGTGCGCAGAACGAGCCGCACGCTCCAGTCCTGCAGGGTGCGCAGATCCATCCCGGAAAGTTTTTTGTCGGCCGATTCGACGGTGTACCAGAACACCTGGCCCAAGCCAGAACTGTTAGCGCCGAGCTCCGGTTCGCCATAGCCTTCCGGTATGCGGCCCTTGGCTTCCTGCAGTTTTTCGCTCACCAGGCGGCGGGCGAAATAAATGTCCACATTGTCCTTGAAATACACACTGACATAGGACAGCCCGAACAGGGACACCGAGCGGATTTCCTCCACCCCCGGCAGGCCGGCCATGACGCCTTCCACCGGAAAGGTAAGCAGCTTTTCCACATCCTCGGCCGCAAGCCCCGGCGCTTCCGTATAAATATTCACCTGCACCGGCGTCACGTCGGGGAAGGCATCCACCGGCACTTCGCGCCAGGCCTTCACGCCCAGCATCACCACCAGGGCGAAGGCCACCAGCACCAGCACCTTGTAGCGCAGCGAGAGATCAACAATCTTGTTCAACATGGTCGTCCCCTCAATCCGCGTCGCCGATTTGCGACTTGAGCAGGCGTGCCTTGAGGGCGTAGGCGCCGCTCACCACCACCGCTTCTCCAGCCTCGACGCCGGACTTGATCACGACCCGCCCCTGCGTGCGGTCGCCCACTTGCACCGCGCGCGGTTCGAACCCGCCTTTTTCAGCTACGAACACGGTCGGTTGTCCCTGCACCAGCAACACGGCATCTTCAGGCAGCAGCAACACTTTGGTGCTCGACCCCGTGT
>JAMCVR010000167.1:0-6373 GCA_023475455.1 Thermoplasmatota archaeon
ACAACCTCGCCCTCCTGGTTGACGGCAAATTCCACCGCGCAACCCGGCTCAAGGTCGAGTGCGGTGCGGATTTGTTTGGGTATGGTGACTTGTCCCTTGCTGGTGAGCGTGGTGGCCATAGAAGCGCGGGGCAGTTCCTTCAAGATCAATCCCATCGATTCGATGGTTTGGTCGAGCGCTTCCACCTTCGAAAACGTCAATGACAGCTCGGCGTAGATGATGGGGTTGATCACCAGCGGGTGGATTTTGGATTGCGCGCGCAACCGGCCGATCGACCAGTCGGCCCAGGCTGGATCGTCTTCCAGCACATCCACCAGAACGTTGGTGTCCACCAGCAGCATCAGTCGTCGCCGCGCAGCAGTTTCATCAGATCGTCGGTCCGCCATTGGATGTCGGCCTTGCCCCGTGCAGCCTCAAAGCGGTCTGTCTTGCGAGACGCGCGGGCGCGGGTTTTGTGGATGACAACCTCGCCCTCCTGGTTGACGGCAAATTCCACCGCGCAACCCGGCTCAAGGTCGAGTGCGGTGCGGATTTGTTTGGGTATGGTGACTTGTCCCTTGCTGGTGAGCGTGGTGGCCATAGAAGCGCTCCTTGAAGTATTACGGTTGAATATATTGTAATACCCTGAGGCTGGGGCAACAAGAACCCGGATTTGTTGTCTCGAAAGGGATCAGACCTTCAGTTCGGGCGGCAGGTGCGGGGCGATGACCTGCAGCATCTGGCCGAAGATTTTCGGGGTGGCGGCGACGATGTTGCCGGATTCCAGAAACCCCTCGTCGCCCATGAAATTGCCGACCAGCGCGCCGGATTCCTGCGCGATCAGGCTGCCGGCGGCGAGGTCCCAGGGTTGCAGGTGCATTTCCCAGAAGCCGTCGTAGCGGCCGCATGCCACGTAGCACAGATCGAGCGCGGCGGAACCGGGGCGGCGCAGGCCGGAGGTGGCGCGCATCATGTCGCGGAACATGTTGATGTAGGCCTCGGCGAAGCTGAAATCGCGGAAAGGAAAGCCGGTGCCGATCAGGCATTCGGAGAGCTTGCTGCGCTTGCTGGCGCGGATGCGGCGGTCGTTGAGCATGGCGCCGCGGCCGCGGCTGGCGGTGAAGAGTTCGTTGCGCGCGGGGTCGTACACCACGGCCTGGGTGATCTGGCCCTTATGCTTGAGTGCGATGGAAACTGAATACTGCTGCAGGCCGTGCAGGAAATTGGTGGTGCCGTCGAGCGGATCGATGATCCACTGATAGTCCTCGCCGTTTTTGGCGTCGGCCGAGCCGGACTCCTCTGCTAAAATCCCATGATTTGGATAGGCGTCGAGCAGGGTTTCGATGATGGCGCGTTCGGCCATCTGGTCGACTTCGGTCACGTAATCGCGATCCTGCTTGCTCCGTACGGTGAGCTGGTCGAGGTCGAGCGAGGCGCGATTGACGATCGCCCCGGCCTTGCGAGCGGCTTTCACCGCCGTATTGAGCATGGGATGCATGGTGTCTGGCAATAGATTCAAAGAACGAGCCGCTATTTTACTTGATGACGTGACCTTGATGACGCCGGCCGACCCGAAACTTCTCGCCAATATTCGCATCGTGCTGACGCGAACCAGCCACCCCGGCAATATCGGCGCGGCGGCGCGGGCGATGAAGACGATGGAGTTGAGCCAGCTTGTTCTGGTCGACCCCGCTGTTTTTCCCAACAGCCAGGCCGACGCCATGGCTGCGGGTTCGACCGACCTGCTGGCGCAGGCGCGGGTGTGCAGCACGCTGGCCGAGGCGCTTGCCGACACCACGCTGGCGCTGGGCGTGTCGGCGCGCCGGCGCGACATCGTGGCCGAGGTGCTGACCCCGCCCGAGGCGTCGCTCCGTCTGCTGACCGAAGCCCAGGCCGGCCCGGTGGCGCTGGTGTTCGGCAACGAAACCAGCGGCCTGTCGAACGAGGAACTGGGCCTGTGCCAAGGGCTGGTGACGATTGCCGCCAACCCCGACTACAGCTCGCTCAACCTGGCCGCGGCGGTGCAGGTGCTGAGCTACGAAATCCGCCAGGCCTGGCTGGGGCATGCATCGTGGCCGCAGCCGGAAATGGACGCGGCGACAGGGGACGAGGTGGAGCGCTTCTACGGCCACCTGGAAACCGCGCTGGCCGAGCTGGAGTTCCTCAATCCCGGCTCGCCCGGCAAGCTGATGCTGAAACTGCGGCGGCTGTTTGCGCGCACCCGGCTGGCGAAGGAGGAGGTGAACATCCTGCGCGGGATACTGACCGCCGCGCAGGAAGCGAAGCAGGCCGCACGCAAGGCCGGAACCGCGACGCGGAATAGTTGACTAAATTACTGGGAAATAGCATCCTCCAACGCATGAAACTGCTCAGCCAACTCAAGGAAGACATCGCCGTCGTGTTCGACCGCGACCCGGCGGCGCGCACGACCTTCGAGGTCGTCACCACCTATCCCGGCTTTCACGCCATGCTCTTCCACCGCCTGGCGCACAAGCTGTGGCGCATGCAATGGAAATGGCTGGCGCGCTTTACCTCGCACATCGGCCGCTGGCTCACCGGCATCGAAATCCACCCCGGCGCCACCATCGGCCGCCGCGTCTTCATCGACCACGGCATGGGCGTGGTGGTGGGCGAAACCGCCGAGATCGGCGACGACTGCACCCTCTATCACGGCGTGACGCTCGGCGGCACCTCGTGGAACAAGGGCAAGCGCCATCCCACGCTGATGCCCGGCGTGGTGGTGGGGGCGGGCGCCAAGATCCTCGGCCCGATCACCATCGGCGCCAACGCCCGGGTCGGCTCCAATGCCGTGGTGGTGAAGGACGTACCGGACAATGCCACGGCGGTGGGCATCCCCGCCCGCATCCTGGACAGCGCGGCCGAAAAGCAGCGCAACCAGCAGGCGGAAAAGCTGGGCTTCTCGGCCTATGCCATTTCGGCCGACATGAACGACCCGGTGGTCAAGGCGATCCACGGCCTGATCGACCATTCGGCCCACATCGACCATCGCCTGGATCTGATCCTGGCGCAGCTGCAGAAGCTGGGTGCCGAGCTGCCGGCGGGGCAGGATCAGCCCGACGATTTCGACCCGAACTATCTGAACAAAATAGTTGACTAAATTGCTAGGGTAAGGAATAGTTGACCGAAATGCTCGGGAATTTTATAGTTCGGGCAAAATTTCAGGAGAACGTCATGAGATTGACCACCAAGGGCCGCTTCGCCGTCACCGCCATGCTGGATCTGGCCCTGCGCGGCGGCAAAAATCCGGTCACGCTGGCCGGCATCAGCGAGCGTCAGGACATTTCCCTGTCGTATCTGGAGCAGCTGTTCAGCCGCCTGCGCCGGCACGAACTGGTCGAAAGCGTGCGCGGCCCCGGCGGCGGGTATTACCTCGCCCGGCCACTCGCAGACGTCAGCGTGGCCGACATCATCCGCGCGGTCGACGAACCCATCGATGCGACCCAGTGCGGCGGCAAGGAAAACTGCCACGACGAGCATCGCTGCCTGACGCACGACTTGTGGACGGGACTCAACGCCCATATCTACGATTACCTGGCCAACGTCACGCTGGCCACGCTGGTGGCCAAGCAGGACGAGTGCAAGGACAAGGTGATGCAGGACCGCCGCGCATCGAAGATGACGCTGGCTGTTTGAACGATTCAATTAGGGCCAAACGATGAAAACACTGTATTTCGATTATTCCGCCACCACCCCGGTCGATCCCCGCGTGGCGGCCAGGATGATCCCCTATCTGACCGAGCACTTCGGCAACCCCGCCTCGCGCTCGCATCCGTATGGCTGGGAAGCCGAAGCGGCGGTGGAAGAGGCGCGCGCCCAGGTCGCTGCGCTGGTCGGCGCCGATCCCAAGGAAATCGTGTTCACCTCCGGCGCCACCGAATCGAACAACCTCGCCATCAAGGGTGCGGGCCATTTCTACGCTGGCACCAAGGGCAAGCACATCATCACCGTGCGCACCGAGCACAAGGCCGTGCTCGACACCGTGCGCGAAATGGAACGCCAGGGCTTCGAGGCCACTTATCTGAACGTTGCGGACACCGGCCTGCTCGACCTCGACGCATTCCGCGCCGCGATCCGCCCCGACACCGTGCTGGCTTCGGTGATGGCGGTCAACAACGAAATCGGCGTGATCCAGGACATCGACGCCATCGGCAAGATCTGTCGCGAGAAGGGCGTGATCTTCCACGTCGACGCGGCGCAGGCCACCGGCAAGATGCCGATCGATCTGACCAAGCTGCCGGTCGACCTGATGTCGTTCTCGGCCCACAAGACCTACGGCCCCAAGGGCATCGGCGCGCTGTACGTGCGCCGCAAGCCGCGCATCCGCCTGGAAGCGCAGATGCACGGCGGCGGCCACGAGCGCGGCATGCGCTCGGGCACGCTCGCCACGCACCAGATCGTCGGCATGGGCGAAGCCTTCCGCATCGCCCGCGAAGAAATGGCGACCGAGAACGAGCGCATCCGCATGCTGCGCGACCGTCTCTACAACGGCCTCAAGGACATCGAAGAAGTGCATCTCAACGGCGACATGGACCGGCGCGTGCCGCACAACCTCAACGTCAGCTTCAACTTCGTCGAGGGCGAATCGCTGATCATGGCGATCAAGGACCTGGCGGTATCAAGCGGATCGGCCTGCACCTCGGCTCGACCTCGACGCATTCCGCGCCGCGATCCGCCCCGACACCGTGCTGGCTTCGGTGATGGCGGTCAACAACGAAATCGGCGTGATCCAGGACATCGACGCCATCGGCAAGATCTGTCGCGAGAAGGGCGTGATCTTCCACGTCGACGCGGCGCAGGCCACCGGCAAGATGCCGATCGATCTGACCAAGCTGCCGGTCGACCTGATGTCGTTCTCGGCCCACAAGACCTACGGCCCCAAGGGCATCGGCGCGCTGTACGTGCGCCGCAAGCCGCGCATCCGCCTGGAAGCGCAGATGCACGGCGGCGGCCACGAGCGCGGCATGCGCTCGGGCACGCTCGCCACGCACCAGATCGTCGGCATGGGCGAAGCCTTCCGCATCGCCCGCGAAGAAATGGCGACCGAGAACGAGCGCATCCGCATGCTGCGCGACCGTCTCTACAACGGCCTCAAGGACATCGAAGAAGTGCATCTCAACGGCGACATGGACCGGCGCGTGCCGCACAACCTCAACGTCAGCTTCAACTTCGTCGAGGGCGAATCGCTGATCATGGCGATCAAGGACCTGGCGGTATCAAGCGGATCGGCCTGCACCTCGGCCAGCCTCGAGCCGTCCTACGTGCTGCGCGCGCTCGGCCGCAGCGACGAACTGGCGCACAGCTCGATCCGCTTCTCGATCGGCCGCTTCACCACCGAGGAAGAAGTCGATTACGCCATCAAGCTCCTGCACGAGAAGATCGGCAAGCTGCGCGAACTTTCCCCGCTGTGGGAAATGTTCAAGGAAGGCGTCGACCTGAATACCGTGCAGTGGGCTGCACATTGATTTTTAGGGGCTAGGGATTAGGGGTTGAGCGGCCAAAGGCCGCGCCAATTAAAAAGGCGCGCAGCGCAAGACCCCCTAAATCCTAGCCCCCAGCCCCTAACCCCTGCGACTGAAAGGAGCAAAAAATGTCTTACAGCGATAAAGTACTCGATCATTACGAAAACCCCCGCAACGTCGGTTCCTTCACCAAGGATGACGAAGGCGTCGGCACCGGCATGGTCGGCGCGCCCGCCTGCGGCGACGTGATGAAGCTGCAGATCAAGGTCGGTGCCGATGGGCGTATCGAAGACGCCAAGTTCAAGACCTACGGCTGCGGCTCGGCGATCGCATCCAGCTCGCTGGTGACCGAATGGGTCAAGGGCAAGACGCTCGACCAGGCGATGGAAATCAAGAACACGGCGATTGCCGAAGAACTCGCGCTGCCGCCGGTGAAGATCCACTGCTCGATCCTGGCCGAAGACGCGATCAAGGCCGCGGTCGCCGACTACAAGCAGAAAAAAGGTCTGGAGTAAGCCATGGCGGTGACCCTGTCCGAGCGCGCAGCGCAACACGTGACCAGCTACCTTGCCAAGCGCGGCAGGGGTGTCGGCATCCGTCTCGGCGTGCGCACCACCGGCTGCTCCGGCATGGCCTACAAGCTGGAATTCGCCGATGAGGTACCCGAGGGCGACGAGGTCTTCACCAGCCACGGCGTGACCGTGTTCGTCGACCCGAAAAGCCTGCCCTACATCGACGGCACCGAGCTCGACTATGCCCGCGAAGGCCTCAACGAAGGCTTCAAGTTCAACAACCCGAACGTGAAGAACGAGTGCGGCTGCGGCGAGTCGTTTAACGTCTGAACGGCAGGGGCTAGGAATTAGGATTTAGGGGCTAGGGTCGGTGCGGCATTGGCCGCGCCCATTAAAAACGCT
>JAMCVR010000167.1:6383-11036 GCA_023475455.1 Thermoplasmatota archaeon
CAACACGAAGATGGCGCCGGCCTTCCTGATGCAGCAGATGGAATGGCGCGAAGCCATCGAGGACGCGCGCGCCGGCAAGCGCGTGGAAGCGCTGGATGCCCTGACCGATGACCCGAACGTGAAGAACGAGTGCGGCTGCGGCGAGTCGTTTAACGTCTGAACGGCAGGGGCTAGGAATTAGGATTTAGGGGCTAGGGTCGGTGCGGCATTGGCCGCGCCCATTAAAAACGCGAAGCACCACGCCCCCTAAATCCTAGCCCCTGGCTCCTGGCCCCTAATATGGATTTCACCCAAACCCACTTCGATCTCTTCGGCCTGCCGCAAACCTATGCGCTGGACCGCAACCGGCTCGACGCCGCCTACCGCGAACTGCAGAATACGGTGCACCCGGACCGTTTCGCCGCGCAGCCGGACGCCGAACAGCGGGTGGCGATGCAGTGGGCGACGCAGGTGAACGAGGCCTACCAGACGCTCAAGCACCCGGTGAACCGCGGCGTGTACCTGTTGAAGCTGCAGGGCATCGACGCGCTCGACGCCGGCAACACGAAGATGGCGCCGGCCTTCCTGATGCAGCAGATGGAATGGCGCGAAGCCATCGAGGACGCGCGCGCCGGCAAGCGCGTGGAAGCGCTGGATGCCCTGACCGATGACCTGCGCGCCGCGCATCGCCGCATCGAGGCGCGGCTGGCCGAACTGATCGACACGGCGCACGATTTTGCGGCGGCCTCCGAAGCCGTGCGCCAACTGCGATTCATGGACAAACTCATCGCCGAAGTGGGCGACGTCTACGAAGAACTGGAACGTTAAGATGGCTTTGCTGCAAATTGCCGAACCCGGCATGTCCACTGCCCCGCACCAGCACCGGCTGGCGGTGGGGATCGACCTGGGCACGACCAATTCGCTGGTGGCCACGGTGCGCTCCGGTCTCGCCGTGGTGCTGGACGACGAAGCCGGGCATTCGCTGCTGCCCTCGGTGGTGCGCTATCTGGCCAATGGCGTCGTCGAGGTGGGCTATCCTGCGCAAGCCGCGCAAAACTGCGACCCACACAACACCATCGCGTCGGTGAAGCGCTTCATGGGGCGTGGGATTGCCGACATCGACGACATCGCCAGCCTGCCGTACCGCTTCGTCGACGCGCCCGGCATGGTGCAGCTGAAAACCGCCGCCGGGGTGAAAAGCCCGGTCGAGGTCTCGGCCGAAATCCTCAAGGTGCTGCGCCGGCGTGCCGAAGCCGCGATGGGCGGCGAACTCGTCGGCGCGGTGATCACCGTGCCGGCCTACTTCGACGATGCCCAGCGCCAGGCCACCAAGGATGCCGCGCAACTGGCCGGCCTCAACGTGCTGCGGCTGCTGAACGAGCCGACCGCGGCCGCGATCGCTTACGGTCTCGACAACGCATCGGAAGGCGTCTACGCCGTGTACGACCTCGGCGGCGGCACCTTCGACATCTCCATCCTGAAGCTGTCCAGGGGCGTGTTCGAGGTACTGGCCACCAACGGCGACTCGGCGCTGGGCGGCGACGACTTCGACCAGCGCGTGTTCTGCTGGATGCTCGAACAGGGCCGCTTCGCGCCGCTGTCGGCGGGCGACATGCGGCTCTTGCTGACCAAAGCGCGCGACGCCAAGGAAGCGTTGACCGAACACACCGAGGTGCGCGTCACCGCCGTGCTGTCGACCGGCGAAATGATGGACGCGACGCTGACCCAGGCCGACTTCAATGCGATGACCTCAGGTCTCGTCAGCAAGACGCTGGCGCCCACCCGCAAGGCGCTGCGCGACGCCGGCCTGACCGTGGACGAGGTGAAGGGCGTGGTGATGGTCGGCGGCTCCACCCGCATGCCGTGCATCCGCCAGGCCGTGGCCGATTTCTTCAAACAGACGCCGCTCACCAACCTCGACCCCGACAAGGTCGTCGCGCTCGGCGCCGCCATGCAGGCCGACGTGCTGGCGGGCAACCGCGCCGGCGACGACTGGCTGCTGCTCGACGTGATTCCGCTGTCGCTCGGCCTCGAAACCATGGGCGGGCTGACCGAGAAGGTCATTCCGCGCAACACCACCATTCCCACCGCGCGCGCGCAGGAGTTCACCACCTTCAAGGACGGCCAGACCGCGATGAGCGTGCACGTGCTGCAGGGCGAGCGCGAACTGGCGTCCGACTGCCGCTCGCTGGCGCGCTTTGAACTGCGCGGTATTCCGCCGATGGTGGCGGGGGCGGCGCGCATCCGCGTCACCTTCCAGGTCGATGCCGACGGCCTGCTTTCGGTGTCGGCGCGCGAGCAGAGCAGCGGGGTGGAAGCCAGCGTGCAGGTCAAGCCGTCGTACGGCCTCGGCGACGAGGAGATCACCCGCATGCTGAAGGACGCTTTCACCCACGCCAAGGACGACATGTACGCGCGTGCGCTGAACGAGCAGATCGTCGACGCGCAGGGCCTGATCGCCTCCACCCGCGCGGCGATGGCGGAAGACGGCGCGCTGCTCGACGCGGCCGAAACCGCGGCGATCGAAGCCGGTATCGTTGCCCTTGAAAAGCTGATGGCGGGCCCAGATCACCTGGCCATCAAGCGCGGCATCGAGGCGCTGAATGCCGCCACCACCGAATTCGCCCAGCGCCGCATGGACCAGAACGTGCGCCGTGCGATGGCCGGGCAGAAACTGGAAACCTTCGGTTGAACACATCATGCTGAACGACGATTTCATCGAATCCCTGCGGGCCAAGCTCGAAGCGCACCCGATCTACGCCGCCGTGCGGACGCTGGACGACCTGCGCGTGTTCATGCAGCACCACGTCTATTCGGTGTGGGACTTCATGTCGCTGATCAAGTACCTGCAGAACGAAGTCGCCCCCGCGCGCTGGCCGTGGGTGCCGGGCGGCGACGCCTCGGTGCAGCGCTTTATCAACGAGCTGGTGCTAGAAGAGGAAACCGACATCGCGCTGCCGGGCCAGGACGGACATACCAGCCATTACATGCTGTATCTCGCCGCCATGCGCGAAATCGGCGCCGATGCCGACACGCCTGCACGCTTCGTGCAGCTGGCGGGCGAGCAGGGGATCGATGCTGCCCTCGGCTCGGGTCTGGCGCCCGCGCCGTCCGCCGCTTTCACCCGCAGCACCTTCGATTTCATCGCCAGCGGCAAGCCGCATGCCGTTGCCGCGGCGCTGGCGCTGGGGCGCGAGCACGTCATCCCGTCGATGTTCCGCGCCTTCCTGTCGCGCATGGCAGTGACCAAAGCGCAGGCGCCCAGCTTCCACTACTACCTCAACCGCCACGTCCACCTGGACGAGGACTTCCACGCGCCGCTGTCGCTGCGCCTGCTCGCGGCGCTATGCGGCGGCGACGCCGGGAAATGGCGCGAGGCCGAGGCCGCCGCTGCCGCTGCGGTCGACGCCCGCCTGCAATTCTGGGACGGCGTCCTCGCCGCCCTGCCCAGTCAACATTCCCAAGCGGCCTGACCGTCCTAACCCCACCATGCCCCAACTCATCGTACTGCCCCACGTCGAACTTTGCCCCGAAGGCGCCGTCATCGAAGCCAAGCCGGGCGACACCATCTGCGACACCCTGCTCGCCAACGGCGTCGAGATCGAGCACGCCTGCGAAAAGTCCTGTGCCTGCACCACCTGCCACGTCATCGTGCGCGAGGGCTTCAACTCGCTGGCAGCATCCACCGAAGAAGAGGATGATCTGCTCGACAAGGCCTGGGGGCTGGAACCGCAGTCGCGGCTGTCGTGCCAGGCGCGCGTCGACAGCAGCGACCTGGTGATCGAGATCCCCAAGTACACCATCAACATGGTCAAGGAAGGTCATTGAAATGAAGTGGACGGATTCCCTCGATATCGCCATCGAACTTGCCGAAGCGCACCCCGAAATCGACCCGCGCACCATCCGCTTCACCGACCTGCATCGCTGGGTGATGGAACTGCCCGACTTCGAAGACGACCCCGAGCATTCCGGCGAGAAAATCCTCGAAGCGATCCAGATGGCGTGGATCGACGAAGTCAGCTGAAATGCCTGCCTGGCCATCACGCCCGCTTCACGGCGACTGCCACCGGCATTGACCCGAGAAACCCCATACCTCATTCCATGGCTTTCTCCTAAAGGAACGCTCCACGCGCACGCGCGGGCGGGGCGAACCTTGCAAGGGATCGGGCGATGTCGTCGAAGACCGGCGCCGAATTCATGATGAAGGTGTGCAGGGCGGGAACCCTGACAGTCGCCGCTGCGCAATCGCCGGTTGCTTCGGACACGCTGAGGATACCGTCGTTCGGCTCCGTGCCGAAAGGGAGCCAGGAGGCGCGCGGACCGCCGACCCCCGCATAGCTCCGCACGAAGGTCGGCGGCATCGGCAGCCCGCGCATAAATTCCTCGGTCGCCAGCAAGCGGCCCATCTCGCCCGTTAGCACCTTGTATGGCCAAAAACGGGAAAAGAATTTCGCCGCCTTGCAGGCGACCATTGGCGGCGCCAGAAAAAAACAGGCCGCGGGCATGTGGTCTTCCAGCTGGCCGAGCGCCGAGCGGATGAGGACCGTGCCGAGCGAATGGCCCAGCAGGGCGTAATGTGCGGTGTCCGTCCGGCGCTCGATCAGCCTCACCAGACGGCCGGTCGCGCCCCGCAGGGTTTCGAGCGTCGGCGAATAGCCAAACAGGATCGGCGTG
>JAMCVR010000186.1:0-7398 GCA_023475455.1 Thermoplasmatota archaeon
CACCTAGAGACGTATCCCGCGCACCTGACGCTCACCCTGGCGCACCCCACCCGCCAGGGCATGGACCGGACGCTCACACTCGATCACGCCGGTGACGGACACTATCGCGTCGCGCTGCCCGTGCTGCTGCAGACCATCGACATCCCCGTGAGCCTGATCGCCGACCCGGCCGAACTGAAGGGCCGCTCGATCGAGGTGACGTTCACGGTACAAGCCACCGACGATCCGCGCATCAAGGCAGACGTCGCCACCCGATTCTTCAACCGGTGACCGCCATCATGAATACCGCAGCGCAGCCCAAGCCCTGGTATCGCGAACCCTGGCCGTGGTTTCTCATCAGCCTGCCCGCCACGGCAGTCATCGCCGGAATCGCCACCGTATGGATCGCGGCCACCAGCGCCGACGGTCTGGTGGTCGGCGATTATTACAAGGCGGGCCTCGCCGTCAACCAGACGCTGGCGCGCGACGACGCCGCGCGCGCGCTGGCGCTGACCGCCACCCTGAAGAACGAAGCGGATAGGCTGACGCTGGCATTGGGCGGGCACCTAGAGACGTATCCCGCGCACCTGACGCTCACCCTGGCGCACCCCACCCGCCAGGGCATGGACCGGACGCTCACACTCGATCACGCCGGTGACGGACACTATCGCGTCGCGCTGCCCGTGCTGCCGAGCGGAAAATGGCATGCCCAGTTGACCGATAGCGCGTCCCGCTGGCGTCTGTCCGGCGCGCTGCACACCCCATTCAGCCAGCCCGTCGTGCTCACGCACGGGCACTGAATCCACCGTTCAATTACAGGGAGACTGAAATGGACGTCGTACTCGATCTGCTGTTTACCAGCCCGATTGGCCTGTTGAGCCTGTTCACCATCCTCTTCATCATCGGCATGGGATTTTTCCTGTCGGCCTGGTTCAAGCGCAAGATGAACAATCCGGAAGAATAATCCCGGGAACAGCGGAGGAGCACGCCATGATGCAGCGCCTGATCCACATTCTGTGGCCGTCCTTCCTCGTTGCCGGGGTGGCCGACATCATCTTCACCACCCTGTTCGACCCGCTGGAGATCCTGTATCGCGGCGAGCCGCTGATCGAGCAGCGCATCGCCGCCTACACCATCGGCTTTTTCGTGTTCTGGCTGCTGGGCATTACGTCCAGCGCCCTGACCTGCTACTTCCAGCGCAGCGCCGACGAAATCAACCGCTGCCCGCTGCCCCCGCGCAAACGGCCGGAGGGCTGTCCCAAGCGCGGCGATGATGGTGACGCCTGCTGTGATTGACGCTAAGCTGTGCGCGAATAACGCGGCTTTTCGCTGGTGGCTTCCTTCAGGTAGCGGTCGAAGCACATGCCGATGTTGCGCAGGAACAGGCGGCCGCCGGGGGTGACGCTGATCCTGTCCGGCGCGATGTCGACCAGCCCGTCGTCGGCCAGAGGACGCAGGTCTGCCAGCGCGTCGGCGAAATAATCGGCAAACGCGATGTCCCATTCCTTGCCGAAGGCAGCGAAGTCGAGTTCCAGGTCGCACATCACGCGGGTGATCGCGTCGCGGCGGACCTGGTCGTCGCGGGTGAGTTTCAACCCGCGCTCGACGGCGAAACCGGTGGCGGCGACGCGCGCCTCGTAGCGCTTGAGGTTCTTCTCGTTCTGCATGTAGACGTCGGCCGTCTGGCTGATGCTGGACGCGCCGAAGGCGAGGATGTCGCAGTCCTTGTGCGTGGTATAGCCCTGGAAGTTGCGCCACAGCGTCTTGTTCTGCTGCGCGCGCACCAGCTCGTCGTCGGGACGCGCGAAGTGGTCGAGACCGATGTTGACGTAGCCCGCCGCCCCCAGCATTTCGTTCACCGCCTGTTGCAGGCCCAGGCGCGTCGTCGCATCCGGCAGGCTTTTCGCTGGTGGCTTCCTTCAGGTAGCGGTCGAAGCACATGCCGATGTTGCGCAGGAACAGGCGGCCGCCGGGGGTGACGCTGATCCTGTCCGGCGCGATGTCGACCAGCCCGTCGTCGGCCAGAGGACGCAGGTCTGCCAGCGCGTCGGCGAAATAATCGGCAAACGCGATGTCCCATTCCTTGCCGAAGGCAGCGAAGTCGAGTTCCAGGTCGCACATCACGCGGGTGATCGCGTCGCGGCGGACCTGGTCGTCGCGGGTGAGTTTCAACCCGCGCTCGACGGCGAAACCGGTGGCGGCGACGCGCGCCTCGTAGCGCTTGAGGTTCTTCTCGTTCTGCATGTAGACGTCGGCCGTCTGGCTGATGCTGGACGCGCCGAAGGCGAGGATGTCGCAGTCCTTGTGCGTGGTATAGCCCTGGAAGTTGCGCCACAGCGTCTTGTTCTGCTGCGCGCGCACCAGCTCGTCGTCGGGACGCGCGAAGTGGTCGAGACCGATGTTGACGTAGCCCGCCGCCCCCAGCATTTCGTTCACCGCCTGTTGCAGGCCCAGGCGCGTCGTCGCATCCGGCAGGTCGGCCTCGCGGATCAGGTTCTGGTGTTTTTTCAGCCACGGCACGTGGGCGTAGGCAAACACCGCCAGGCGATCGGGCGCCCACACCGAAATCCGCTCCAGGGTGCGGCGGAAGCTTTCGACCGTCTGCTTCGGCAAGCCGACGATCAGGTCCAGGTTGATGCTGGAAAAGCCCAGTTCGCGCGACCAGTCGAGCACCTGCCGGATCAGGAATTCGGACTGGATGCGGTTGACCGCCTGCTGCACGTCCGGGTCCATGTCCTGCACGCCGAACGACAGGCGGTTGAAGCCGGATTCGCGCAATGCGGCCAGATGCTGATACGTCAGTTCGCGCGGATCGACTTCGCAGCTGACCTCGGCATCGGGCGCCAGGGTGAAATGGCGCCGCATCGTCGCCATCAGGCGACGGATGTCGTCGGGATTCAGATAGGTGGGCGTGCCGCCGCCCCAGTGCAGTTGGCGCACCACCCGTGCCGGATCGACGAGCCGCGCGGTACGCGCCATTTCCTGGTCGAGGGTGGCCAGATAGGGCTGGGTCTTGCCGTAGTCGCGCGTCGCCACCATGTTGCAGCCGCAGTAATAGCAGAGCGAATCGCAGAACGGGATATGGGCATACAGCGACAGCCCGCGATCCGGCGCCGGCGCCGCCAGCGCCTCGACCCAGTCCGCCTCGCCGAAGCCGGTGCGGAAATACGGCGCGGTGGGATACGAGGTGTAGCGGGGGCCGGGCACGCTGTATTTCCGGAGCAGTTCCAGAGGGTTCGTCGTCATTCCGGCACTCTTTCAACAGATATTTTTGTCTTTATTATCACAAACCAAAGCTGAAATCCAGTGCGTCGCCGGCCCATGCGTCCCCGCGGTTTTGCGGTAAAGTTCATGAACGACAAACCATTAACCGGTGTCCGAAACCTTATGCCGCCCACCCCGCTGCTGAATCTCGTTCGTTTCCTGCTGCTCGCGCTGCTGCTCGGCAGCGCAATTGCACGCGCCGACGAAGCCGCGGACCTGGCGCAAAAAGTCTACGATCGCCCCAACGGCCGCGACCTCACCACGCTGGGCCGCATGGTGCTGACCGAAAAGGGCCGCGCGCCGCGCATCCGCGAAATCGTCACCTACCGCCTCGACCAATCCGGCGGCGAAACCGCCAACCTGATCCGCTTCCTCGACCCCGAGGACATCGCGGGAACCGGCCTGCTCAGCATCGACAAGGCCGACGGCAGCACCGACCAGTGGCTGTACCTGCCCGCGCTCGACCGCGTGCGGCGCATTTCCAGCGACCGCAAGGGCGGCCGCTTCGTCGGCTCCGATCTGTATTTCGAGGACCTGCAGGAACGCAAGCCGTCGAAGGACCGCCACCGCCTGCTTGGCAGGCAGGCCGAAAACGGCATCCTGTGCGAGGTGCTCGAAAGCGTGCCGACAGACCCCAGGGATTCGGTCTACCGCAAGCGCATCAGCTGGATCGACCCCACCACGGCCATTCCGCAGCGGGTGGACTATTTCGAGAAGGACGCCAACGCGCCCGGCAAACGCTGGCTGCTGCGCAGCAAGAAGCGCAATCAGGGCTACTGGACGCTGACCGACAGCCGCATGATCGATCTGGCCAGCGGCCACGAAACCCGTCTGGTGGTCGACGCCGCGCTGTACGACCAGAAACTGCCCGCCAAACTGTTCACCTCGCAAGCCCTGGCCGACGAAAGCCTGGAATCGGAGTATCGCCCATGAAAAAGCTGTTGCTGTCGCTGAGCCTGTCGCTCGCCGCCCTGCCCGTTCACGCCGCCGCCGACCTGCCGCCGCCGCGCGTTGTCGCCCAGGAGGCGCCGGACGACCTGCCGCCGCCGCGCACCACCACCCGCAAGCCGCGCACGACGCCCGCCGAAGCCCCCCCCGCCGCGGCCGCGGCGGACGAACTGCCGCCGCCCCGTGCGGGCAGCCGCAAGCCGGTGGCGCGCGGTTTCAAGCCCACGCTCAAGGCCGGCGTCGACGACCTGCTGCTGGAAGCGGGTGCGCTGCCCGACGCGCCGGAAGCCGACACCTATTCCACCCTGCGCGCCAGCGCCTATATGCTGTGGCAGCCGAACCGCAACTGGGAATTCCGCGCCGGCGCGCGGCTCGACGGCATGACGCAGGACGGCGGCGGCGCCGATCATCGCGAATTGCTCGCCGACGCCGCCGACACCTATGTGCGCTACCGCGACGGCGACACCCGCCTGACCTTCGGCGCGCAGACCATCATCTGGGGCCGCGCCGACGAAATCCCGCTGGCCGACCGCGTCAGCCGCGCCGACCTCACCCGCTTCGTGCTCGACGACCTGCCCGACCGCCGCCGCGCGCAGCTGGCCGCGCGCTGGGAACAGACCTTCGGCGACCTCAAGCTGGACGCGGTGTGGCTGCCGGTGTTCCGCGGCGCGCAGTTGCCGGATGTCGCCAGCGTGTGGAGCCCGATCAACCGCACCACCGGCCGGATCATCGGGATCGATCCGGCGCTCACCGGCTGGGTCAGTGGCGCGCGCATCGGGGAAGACGAGCATGGCAGCGGCGGCGCCGCCCTGCGCCTGACCCGAACCGGCGAACCCTTCGACTTCGGCGTGACGCTGGCGCGCACCCGGCAGTCGCTGCCGTATTACCGGGTCGGCCTGCCCACGCTTTCGCTCACCGCGGTGTATCCGTTCAACACCTTCGTCGGCGCCGACATGGAATGGGTGAGCGGCGGCCTCACCTGGCGCATGGAACTCGGCTACACCGACGATGTGCCGGTGACCCTGGCCACCACCGCGATGGACAAGACCCAGGCGCTCGACTGGATCGGCGCACTCGAATTCTTCCCCGGCGGCGGGGACACCCGCGTCAATCTGCAGCTGGTCGCCCATGCGCTGCAAACCGATCGCGGCATTCTGGAATTGAAAGAGTATTACGGCGCCAACGGCGAAGTCGAAACGACCTTCGCCCAGGGCCGCTGGAAAGCCGGCATGCGCTTTGCCGGCGGCTTCAACGTGAGGGACCTCTATCTCAGCCCGAAACTCAGCTATGTAGGCTGGGAGCCGCACGAGCTCTATATCGCGGCGCATTATTTCGACGGCGAAGCGCGCACCCTGGGCGGCTTCCATCAGGACCATTCGCTGATCACGCTGGGCCTGCGCACCAAGTTCTGAACGGAGCGGGGTCGTGCGCATGCCGAAGGACTGGATGAATGGGAGCCGCATGCTGCCGCCGTGGCTGGCGCTCGCCATCCTGCTCGGCCTGCAGGCGGCCTCGCTGCCTTTCCTGCTCAATATCCATTTCAACAATTCGGGCGACATTTACTCACCGCCCGACGCGCCCATCATCCAGCTGCGCGAATCGCTGTTTCGTGAATTTCCCAGCGACGACGCACTGATCGCGCTGTTCGAGGGCGACGAACTGTTCAGCCCGGCGTTCCTGGCCGCGCTCGATCGCGTTGCCAAAAGAATGGAAGCGCATCCATCGGTTGACCGTGTGCTCACGCTCACCACGATCGAGCATATCGATGCGACCGACGACGGCTTTGCGGTTTCCCTGCTGGTGGACCCCGACGACCTGGCGGCGCGCACGCCTGCCGAATGGAAGGCACGGGCGCTGGCTGATGAGTTTGCGCCCCGGACACTCGTCTCGAAGGATGGCCGGGCCGTTGCGCTTGTGGTGCGGCCCAAGGTGCTGAAGGAAAGCCTCGCGCGCCGCGACGTCGCGATCGCGCTCGATGCCGCCATCCGCGCCGAGAAGCTCGACGTTTACCGAACGGCAACCGCCGGAACCGTGGCCCAGACCGTCGAGGAATTGCGCTCGCTGTGGCGCGACAGCGCGATCTTCATTCCGCTGACCGTCCTCATCGGCCTGGCGCTGATGTGGTGGGTGGTCGGGCGGGTGCGTCCGATGATCGTCGGCGGACTCGCGATGGGGACGGTCGTCTCGGTCAGCGTGGCCGGAATCGTCGCCTCGGGCCAACCCTACACGCCGATCACCGCCATGATCCCCACCCTGATGGCCGCCTATACCACGGCGACCCTGCTGCATCTGTATGCGGCGATCCAGCGCGGGCGCATTGCGCTGCTGTCGCGCCCGCAACGCATCGCGCGCGCGCTGTCCGAAACCTTTGTGCCTGGCCTGTTCAACGTGCTGACGACCGGCGCCGGGCTGTTGAGCCTGCTGTGGGTGGACATTCCGCCGGTGCAGACCTTCGGACTGTCCGGCGCGATCGGCACGCTGATGGTGTTTCTGGTGGTGTTCATCCTGGTGCCGCCGATCCTGCTGAAATGGGACACGCCGCGCTGGCCGCGCCGCCGTTCCGGGCTGGCGCACGCGCGCCATATCGCCGCCGCCGTCGCGGTGTTCAGCCTGCGCAATGCCAGGGCCGTGCTCGTCGGCACGCTGCTGCTGGTGCTGGCGGCGATTCCGCTCGCCATGCAGGTGAAGGTGGAATCCAACCTGATCGAATTCTTTGCCCCGGACCACAGCATCAGCCGCAGCACCGACCGGGTCGAGGCCAAATTATCCGGCGTGACCACGATGGAAATCGTCCTCACCGCCTCCGGCCGCGACGGACTGAAAAACCCCGCCACGCTGGCGCAGATCAAGGCCTTGCAGACCTGGCTGGAACAGCAGCCGGAAATCGACCGCAGCTTTTCCCTGGTTGAAGTGATCGAGGAAATGAACCGCGCCTTCAGCGGCGAAGACCTCGGCGAAAACGCCCTGCCGACCAGCCGCAAACTGGTCGAGCAGTTGCTGCTGATCTATGACGGCAAGGATTTGTACGAACTGGTCAACCGCGAATTCCAGCGCGGCCGGATTGTCCTCAACCTCAATGTGCACGGCGCCAATGAAATCGGCCGGGTGATCGAACGGATCGAGGCGCGTCTGGGCGCACAACCGATCCCGGGAATCCATCCCGAGATGGCCGGTTTCGGCAAGCTGTTTTCGGATCAGGAGGATCGC
>JAMCVR010000186.1:7786-21377 GCA_023475455.1 Thermoplasmatota archaeon
ATTTCGGCATGCTGTGCGCGGTCGGCCTGTTCGCCGGCCAGCTGTTCGAACTGCTGCTGATGCCCGCTCTGCTCGGCCTGCGATTGCGCAAGCCGAAGCCAGCCGTCACGGCACCGTGATTCTCAGCGCGCCGAACTCGTCGTTGAACAGCCCCACTTCGTCGCCCGAGGCAAATTGCCAGCCTTCCAGGTGACCGAAATCGGTGCTGGATTTCGGGTCCAGTTCGAGTTTGAAGCGTTTGGCGGTCGACAGCGTGGGGTTGCGCACGGCAAGCCACACCGTCAGATAGCGGTCGCTGGTGTTCTCGATCACCGCAACCAGTCCCTTGCCCAGTATCGACGAGCGGAACCCCACCACCACGGGCAACGCCGGCTTGGCGGAAAGGGCCGCCCGGACATCGGTTTCCTGGTAGGCCAGTTGCGCTTTCAGCTGCTCGATCTCACGCAGGCTGCCGGTCAGCCGGTTGCGCGTTTCGATCAGATAGCGTTCCGTTTGCTGGCGGGTTTCGACTTCCTTCGACAGCCGTCGCTTCACATCGCCCAGATCGACATTGAGCATGAAGGCATACAGCACCAGGCCGCACACCAGTATCAGCAATACGGCATTGAGACCGACGGAGACAATCAGCCCGCGCCGCTTCGGCTGACTGGAAGAAGGGGTCGCCATGGCGTCGCTCCCGTATTCAGCCGGTGTTGCGCATCCCGGCGGCGATGGCATTGATCGACCGCTTCAGCGGGGTCAGCCAGGAGTCCTGTTCGGATTCCCACACGCTGTCGGTGCGATAACGCTTCAGCATGAGCACCTGGATATGGTTGATCGGGTCGATGTAGGGGCGGCGGCGCGAAATCGACAGCGCCAGCGACGGGTTGTCTTCCAGCAGCGCCCCGATCTGCGCGACCTGCTCGACGCCCGCCACGGTGAGCGCGAATTCATCCGCAATCGTGCGGTAGATCGCCATGGTATTGGAGTGATCGCACAGGCGCGCGTACTCCTCGGCGATTTCCATGTCGGCCTTGGTCAGCGCCATCTGCACGTTGGACAGAAGGCTGCGGAAGAACGGCCACTCGCGGTACATCGCCTGCAGGTGCGCGAGGCCATCCGGCCGAGCATCGATGAAGGTCTTGAGCGCGCTGCCGATGCCGTACCAGGCGGGCAGCGTGTGGCGCGACTGCGCCCAGCCGAACACCCACGGAATGGCGCGGATCGACGCCAGCGAGCGGTCGGCCTTCTTGCGGTGCGATGGCCGGCTGCCGATGTTGAGCAGGCCGATTTCGGTCACCGGGGTGCTCTCGTAGAAATAATCGATGAAGCCCGGCATGCCGATCAGCGCGCGGTAGGCCGCCTCGCCCGCCGCCGCGATGTCGCGCATCCAGTCGAGATAGTCCTGCGGGTAACACACTTCGCAATGCGCCAGCGCCGTGGCGCTCGCCTTGAGCAGGCCGGTCACCCCCATGCCGATTTCGTAGTTGGCGGAAGAACGGCCACTCGCGGTACATCGCCTGCAGGTGCGCGAGGCCATCCGGCCGAGCATCGATGAAGGTCTTGAGCGCGCTGCCGATGCCGTACCAGGCGGGCAGCGTGTGGCGCGACTGCGCCCAGCCGAACACCCACGGAATGGCGCGGATCGACGCCAGCGAGCGGTCGGCCTTCTTGCGGTGCGATGGCCGGCTGCCGATGTTGAGCAGGCCGATTTCGGTCACCGGGGTGCTCTCGTAGAAATAATCGATGAAGCCCGGCATGCCGATCAGCGCGCGGTAGGCCGCCTCGCCCGCCGCCGCGATGTCGCGCATCCAGTCGAGATAGTCCTGCGGGTAACACACTTCGCAATGCGCCAGCGCCGTGGCGCTCGCCTTGAGCAGGCCGGTCACCCCCATGCCGATTTCGTAGTTGGCGGTTTCCGGGTTGCTGTATTTGTAGTACAGCATCTCGCCCTGCTCGGTGAACTTGATTTCGCCGTTCACGGTGCCGGGCGGCTGCGACAGGATCGCCTCGTGGGTGGGGCCGCCGCCGCGTCCGACGGTGCCGCCGCGGCCGTGGAACAGACGGCATTCGACGTCGAACTGCCGGGTCAGCGCGATGATGGAAAGCTGCGCCTGATAGAGGTTCCAGTTCGACGCCAGGATGCCCCCGTCCTTGCACGAGTCGGAATAGCCGAGCATGACTTCCTGGCGGTTGCCGTCGGCCGCCACCAGCGCGCGGTACACCTTGTTGGACAGCAACTGGTCGAGAATCGCCCGGCTGCGCTGCAGGTCGTCCACCGTCTCGAATAGCGGCGCCACCCGGATGCGGCAGAACCAGTCGCGCCCGTTGTGGCCGCACAGGCCGACCAGCCGCGCCAGCAGCATCACTTCCATCACGTGCGAGGCGCTGTGCGTCATCGAAATCACATAGGCGCCGAACACCTCGTCGCCCACTTCGGCCTGCAGCCTGACCATGCGGCGGAACACCGCAAGCGCCTCGCGCGCCTCGTCGTCGAGCGCGGCGTCGTTGATCCCGATCGGATCGATGTGGCCGACCCAGGCGGCCAGTCGCTGCAGGCGTTCGGGCTCGCTGGCCGCCATGTAATCGAAATCGGGGTCGATCTGCTGCAGCACCGCCGCGACCGTGCGCGTGTGCACCGTCGATTCCTGGCGGATGTCGAGCTGCAGCAGATGGAAGCCGAAGCTTTCGACCAGCCGGATCAGCGCCTGCAGATCCTGCATGGCGACGATGCGGTCGCCGTGGCTGATCAGCGAATCGCGCACCAGATAGAGATCGTCGAGGAAGGCGGCGGCGTTCTCGTAGGCCAGGTGCGAGGTGAAGCTCGGCACGTCGGCCAGGCACTGGTGGACGTAGGACAGGTTGGCATCCAGCCGCGCCAGCATCATCGCCGCCATGCGGCGGTAGGGTTCGCGGCTATAGATCTGCACCGCCGTGCCGCGGAACACCTGCTCGCCGTACTCGGCTTCATACTCGCCCAGCCGTTCCAGGAAAGCAGCCGACGGCGTGCACCAGCCGCTGCTGTGGGTGAGCGTCTGGCGCAGTTCCAGCGCGCGCGCGCGGTATTCCCCGAGCGCTTCCTGCATCTGCGTATGCACGGTCCACTCGGTGACGTCCGCCGTCACGAAGGGGTTGCCGTCGCGGTCGCCGCCGATCCACGAACCGAAGCGGATAAAGCTCGGCACGCTGATTGGCGCGACGCCGTCGGCGTCCGCGCCGTAATGCTTGCGCAGCGCCTTCTCGAAAAAATGATAGGCCTTGGGCACGGCCTCGAACAGGCTTTCGCGTACGTAATAGAGGCCGTTTCGCACTTCGTCGCGCACTTCCAGCCTGGCGCTGCGCAGTTCGTCGGTGCGCCACATCACCTGGATCTCCGCAGCCAGTTGCGCTTCCAGTTCGTGCCGGTCGCTCACCCCCAGGGTGGGGCTGTACAGATGGTCGCAAATCAGGAACACCCGGCGCATGCCTTCCATCACCGCGCGGCGGCGCGATTCGGTGGGGTGCGCGGTGAACACCGGCGCATAGTGCAGGCGGTTGACCATCTCCTGCAGGGTGCCGACCGACACACCCTGCGCCCTGAGCTCGCCCAGGGTGCGGTCGAACGAGCCCTCCCACAGCGCCATGCCGTGCGACAGCAGACGGCGGCGGTTGCGGTGCGCAAAGCTTTCTTCGGCCACGTTGACCAGCTTGAAATAGCCGGAGAACGCACGCACCACCAGCTCCACCTTGCCGGCGGGCATGGCATCGATCATCGCCATCAGCTCGGTGCGGCGCCGCTGGTCTTCCTGCTGCTGCAAATCGGCAAAACCGCGGCGCAGCGTTTCCACCGCCTCGAACACGTCTTCGCCGGCAAACTGCAGCAACACCTGGCCCAGCAGGGTGCCCAGCAGTTTGACCTGCGCGCGCAGGTGGTCATCCGTCAGGAGGTTTTCGGGTGCATTCATGGCAAGGGAATCAGCCCGGCACAGCGGGTTTCAATGCGGCAAAGCCCGCTATTTTCGCATAGTCGGCACGCATCACCCAACCGCGCGGCGCGCATTGCGGAACATCCGCAGCCACGGGGCGGCGCCGGCCATGCCGTCCGGCCGCCACGACAGCTGCGCGGCGCGGAACACGCGCTCCGGGTGCGGCATCAGGATGCCGAAACGGCCATCCGCGGTGGTGAAGCCGGTCCGCCCGCCCGGCGAGCCGTTGGGATTGGCCGGATAAGCCTCGGTCGGCGCGCCGCGGTTGTCGACGTAGCGCAGCGTGGCGAGCGCCTGCGCGGCATGCGCCGGATCGCGGAAAGCGACCCGGCCTTCGCCGTGCGACACCGCGATCGGCATCACCGAGCCCGCCATGCCGGCGAAGAAAATTGACGGCGAGGCCAGCACCTCGACCAGCGCGAAGCGCGCCTCGAACTGCTCCGACAGGTTGCGCTCGAAGCGCGGCCAGGCCGCCGCGCCGGGAATCAGGTCATGCAGCTGGCTCATCATCTGGCAGCCGTTGCACACGCCCAGCGCAAAGCTGTCGGTTCGTTCGAAGAACGCCGCGAACTGGTCGCGTGCGCGCGGGTTGAACAGGATCGACTTGGCCCAGCCGCCGCCCGCGCCCAGCACGTCGCCGTAGCTGAAGCCTCCGCATGCGGCGAGCCCGGTGAAATCGGCGAGGCTCGCCCGGCCGGACAGGAGGTCGCTCATGTGGACGTCGACCGCCGCAAAGCCGGCGGCGTCGAACGCGGCGGCCATCTCGACCTGGCCGTTGACGCCCTGCTCGCGCAGCACCGCCACCCGCGGACGCTTGCCGCTGGCGATGAAGGGCGCGGCAATGTCGGTATGGATATCGAAGCTCGGCGCATAGCGCAGGCCGGGATCGCCGGCGTCGGCGTGGGTCGCGAACTCATGCTCGGCGCACGCCGGGTTGTCGCGCAGCTTCGCCATTTCATGGCTGGTGCGCGCCCAGGCGCGTTGCAGATCGGTGCGCGCCTCGTCCAGGATCAGCCTGCCCTCGCGCAGCACCCGCACGCGGTCGAGCGCATTGGGCTGGCCGACGACATAAAACTCGCCCCGCAGACCGGCCTCGATGAAGGCCTGCATCACCGCCTGCGTGTGGTCGCGCCGAACCTGCATCACCGCGCCGGCTTCCTCGTTGAACAGCACGTTGAAAATGCGCGCGGAATAGCCGGCCTCATTCAGCGCCTCCGGCTCCGGCCGGCCTTCGTCCTCGACCTCGCGGCGAATCCGGTCGAGACACAGCTCGTCGACGTCGAGGTCCACCCCGCAGTGCCCGGCAAACGCCATTTCAGCCAGCGCGGCGAACAGGCCGCCGTCGGAACGGTCGTGATACGCCAAGAGCCTGCCCGTCGCGTTGAGCGCCTGCACGGTGTCGAAAAACGCGGAGAGCGTCGCGGCGGCCGGCGCGTCCGGGCAGCGGTCGCCGACCTGTTTGGCGGCCTGCGCAAAACTCGACCCGCCGAGGCGGTTCTTGCCCTGCCCCAGGTCGATCAGGATGAGATCGGTGTCGCCGGCGTCGGTGCGCAGTTGCGGCGTCAGGTGCCGCGTCGCATCGGGGGTGGTGGCAAACGCCGAAATCACCAGCGAGATCGGCGAGGTCACCGCCTTCTTCTCGCCGCCGTCCTGCCACACGGTTTTCATGCTCATCGAATCCTTGCCGACCGGGATGGAGACGCCGAGCGCCTGGCAATACTGCGAAACCGCCGCCACGGTGTCGAACAGCGCGGCATCCTCGCCGGGGTGGCCGGCCGGCGCCATCCAGTTGGCCGACAGCTTCACCTTGCCGAGGCCGTCGACGCGCGCGGCGGCCAGGTTGGTGATCGCCTCGACGATCGCCATGCGCCCCGACGCCGGGGCGTCGATCAAGGCCAGCGGCGCTTTCTCGCCGATGGAAAAGGCCTCGCCCTGCGTGGTCTGGTAGCCCGCCAGGGTGATCGCGCAGTCGGCCACGGGAATTTGCCACGGCCCCACGCACTGGTCGCGCGCGGTCAGCCCGCCGACGGTGCGGTCGCCGATGGAAATCAGGAACATTTTCGACGCCACCCCGGGCATCGACAGCACGCGGCAGGCCGCGTCCTTGAGGTCGATGCCGTCGAGCGCCAGCGGCGTGGGCAAGGCGGGCTGGTGCGCGACATCGCGCGTCATCTTGGGCGGCTTGCCGAGGATCACATCCAGGCTCACGTCCACCGGCGCGTTCCGGAAGTGGCTGTCGGTCACCAGGAGGTGGCGGTCCGCGGTCGCTTCGCCCAGCACCGCGAACGGGCAGCGCTCGCGCTCGCAGATCGCGCGGAACCCGTCGAGACGGTCCGGCGGAATCGCCAGCACGTAGCGTTCCTGCGCCTCGTTGCACCAGATTTCGCGCGGCGACATGCCGGATTCCTCCGACGGCACGGCGCGCAGTTCGAAACGCCCGCCGCGGCCGCCGCCGTGCACCAGCTCGGGCAGCGCGTTCGACAGGCCGCCGGCGCCGACGTCGTGGATGGAGAGGATCGGATTGGCCTCGCCGAGCTGCCAGCAGCGGTCGATGACCTCCTGCGCGCGCCGCTCCATTTCCGGGTTGCCGCGCTGCACCGAATCGAAGTCGAGATCGGCCGCATTGGCGCCGGTGTCCATCGAGGAGGCCGCGCCGCCGCCCAGCCCGATCAGCATGCCGGGGCCGCCGAGCTGGATCAGCAGCGTGCCGGCCGGCAGCATTTTCTTCTCCACATGGTCGTCGCGGATGCTGCCGACGCCGCCCGCCAGCATGATGGGCTTGTGGTAGCCGCGCCGCTGCCCGGCCACGGTTTCCTCGAAGGTGCGGAAATAGCCGGCCAGGTTGGGGCGGCCGAATTCGTTGTTGAACGCCGCCGCGCCGATCGGGCCTTCGAGCATGATCGCGAGCGGGGTGACGATGCGCTCGGGCTTGCCGTAGGCACCGGTTTCCCACGGCTGCTCGAAGCCGGGAATGTTGAGGTTCGACACCGAAAACCCGCACAGCCCCGCCTTGGGCCTGGAGCCGATGCCGGTCGCGCCCTCGTCGCGGAGTTCGCCGCCGTTGCCGGTGGCCGCGCCGGGAAAGGGCGAGATCGCGGTCGGGTGGTTGTGCGTCTCCACCTTCATCAGCACGTGGGTGAGTTCGCTGCTGTAGGCGTAGCTGCCGTCGGCGCGCGGGTAGAAACGGTCGATGGTCGCACCCTCGATGACGGAGGAGTTGTCCGAATACGCCACCACCGTGCCCGCGGGGTGGGCGGCGTGGGTGTCGCGGATCATGCCGAACAGCGATTTGGCCTGTGCCGCGCCGTCGATCACCCACGCGGCATTGAAGATCTTGTGGCGGCAGTGCTCGGAATTGGCCTGCGCGAACATCATCAGCTCGACGTCGGTGGGGTTGCGCCCGATGCGGGTGAAATTGTCGACCAGGTAATCGAGCTCGTCGTCCGACAGCGCGAGACCCAGTTCGCGGTTGGCGGCTTCCAGCGCAGCGCGGCCGCCCGCCAGGATATCCACGCTCAGCAACTCGCGCGGCGGCACGTGCCGGAACAGCTGTTCCACGTCGGCCAGCGTCATCACCGCTTCGGTCATGCGGTCGTGCAGGAGCGGCAGCAGGCGCGCCTTCGCCTCGCCCGCCAGCGGCTGGCCCGCGGCGTCCAGTACGAGAAAGGCCACCCCGCGTTCGATGCGCCTGAATCCAGCCAGTCCGCAGTTCTTGAGAATGTCGGTGGCCTTCGACGACCACGGCGAAATGGTGCCGGGACGCGGCGTGACGAGGATCAGCGGATCGGCGGCCGTCGGCGCATCGGTCGGCGTGCCGTAATCGAGCGCCTGCGTCACCAGTTGGCGCTGTGCGGCATCGAGCGCAGCGTCCACTTCCAGGAAGTGCCAGTGGCGCGCCGCCAGCGTGCCCAGGTTGAGGCCCCGTTGCGCGGCTTCGCGGCGGATCTTGTCGAGACGGAACGGGGACAGCGCAGCGGCGCCGGGAAGGGGGACGATGGCAGACATGTGCGTCTTTGCGAACGGGCAAAGGCGCTATTTTAGCCGATCGCGGCGCCTCCCCGGACGGGCTGGTTGACGGATGCCGGCCTGCTTTTGCCATGCATCGAGACATTCAAGACCGCAGAAATGATGGACATAGTCCTGCGCATCCGTCACGTTGACCGCGTCGGCCGGTATTTCCTTCAGACAGACCTCGCAACTGAGCACGGTGCAGCTGTCTTCGTCGGAACATTGCGCTACCTTCGCCCCTGCCGGGGTGCGATGCCGGGTATCCATACGACATTCCTCAATTTTCCGGACATCTTTGCATTTTAGGCCAGCTGGATGGCCCTTCAAGCTGCCGGGCCGGATTGCGGCGGGGATTCAGTAACCCGCTTCGCCGATCGCCTGCTTGATGATCCTGTAATCCGCCTCCCTGTCGATCACAAAGCCGGTGACCTTGCTGTGGATGGTTTGCTGCAACTGCTGAAGGGCGGCGGGATCGAGCGCGACCGCAGCCGCTCCCAGCCGGTTCCGCTCGGCTGCGCCCAGGCGGTTGCTCGCCATAAGCGTGAAATCCGGCGTGGTCGGCAGGGGATGCCAGAGTTCGTACCCGTCCTTTGCGATCATTTCATTGGCGAGCTTGCTGCGCAGGCTGCCGGCCTGCGCATAATCGCGCTGCATCGCCAGCGCCACGTCGTCCTGCGTCTTGAAATTGAAAATCTTCACCGAGTCGATCCTGTTGCGTCTGAGCGTGTGGCGCGCCATCACGTCCAGCCAGGATTCCTCCTCGGTCAGTGCCACGGCGGTCACGGCCGCGCCCTTGCGACGTACCAGCACCCCCGTCGCCTGATCGCGCACGCGCGCGATGGGCGAGTAATCGTGGTCGAGCACGGCCACCGCCACCGTGGGCGGAACGAAATACAGGTCCAGGCGGCCGTTTTTCAGGGATCCCATGACGCTTCTGATGCTGCGGAACAGGGTGAGCCTGGGCTTTCCGCCCAGGGATGCCGCCAGCGCCTGGGCGAACGGCATCGCATAAGCGCGAAAGTCCCCCATCACGATATCGGCCTTGCCGGTGCCGGGGTAAATCCCGATGCTCAGATCGCCCTTGGCGGCATGGGCCACCAGCGGCAGAGCGGGAAGCAGGGTCAGTCCCGCCAGAAAACCACGTCTACGCATGTCACACTCCTGGTTATTGATCGCTGTAAATTCGGCCGTACGTTAGCGGCAGCAGCATGGACGCGCTGAATACCCGACGACACTGGTCATTTCCAACCAGTGCCCGCCGTCTCGCACACGCTCAAGCGCACGGCGCCGGCCTTGGGGTTAAGATGTCGCCGTCGCAACTCGCGCCCGTCCCGTGCGCCCCCTTGCATGGCAGACCCTGACCGCCCGAATCGCCCCGACCCCTACGCCCCCATGCCGGTCGCGCTCCACGCCCTCGTCTCCCCGCCGCTGTTCATGGCCGCCGACATCCGGGCGATCGACCGGCAATGGGCGGACACCCACCCCGATGCCTCGCTGATGGAAAGGGCGGGGGCTGCCGCCGCCGAACTGGCGGGCACGCTGGCCAGCGAATCCGGCGAACCGGTGCTGATCCTGGCCGGCCCCGGCAACAACGGCGGCGACGCCGTGGCGGCGGCACGCCTGCTCGCAGCCCAGGGATTCCGGGTGACCGTCGTCAGCCGTGCCGACCCCGCCCGCCTGCCGCCGGATGCCGCGCGCGCCTGGGCCGCCTGGCGCGAAGGCGGCGGCATCCTGCTGGCCGACATCCCGCCGTCGCAGCGTTACAGTCTGGTGATCGACGGTCTGTTCGGGGTGGGGCTGCGACGCGACATCGCCGGCGAAGAGGCACGCTGGATCGCACGGGCCAACGACATGGACTGCCCGAAACTGGCGCTCGACGTGCCGAGCGGTCTCGACAGCGACAGCGGGCGGATACGCGGTTGCGCCCTGCGCGCCGATCACACGCTCACCTTTCTAGGTCTCAAGCCCGGCCTCCTCACCGCCGACGGCCCCGACCATGCCGGCGAACTGCATCTCGACACGCTCGGCGTCGATCCGGCCGCCCTGCCCGCCACCCCCGGCATCGCGCTGACGCGGCTGGAAAGCCGCCATCGCCTGCCGCCTCGCGCGCGCAACAGCCACAAGGGCCAGTTCGGCCACGTCGGCATCGTCGGCGGCAGCAACGGCATGGTGGGCGCCTGCCTGATCGCCGGTCGCGCCGCCCTGCAGCGGGGCGCGGGCAGCGTCACCCTGGGCGTGCTGGACGAGCGCATCGCCGTCGATTACGGCGAACCGCGCCTGATGTTTGCGGCGCCGGAAAGTCTGGCGCATGCGCGCCTGGACGTACTGGCGATCGGCCCCGGACTGGGGCAGGGCGCGCGCGCGCACGCCCTGCTGGACTCCGCCCTTGCCGCACCCTGCCCGCTGGTGCTGGATGCCGACGCGCTGAATCTGCTGGCCGGCGATGCCGCACTGGCCCGCCACGCCGCCCGCCGCAGTTTCCCCACCCTGCTCACCCCGCATCCGGGCGAGGCCGCACGCCTGCTCGGCACGCGCGGCATCGATATTCAGGCCGGCCGCATCGAAGCCGCGCAACGCCTGAGCGCCCAATACCGCGCCCACGTCGCGCTGAAAGGCGCCGGTACCGTCATCGCCCACCCCGACGGCCGCTATGCCCTCAATACCAGCGGCGGCCCCTGGCTCGCCCAGGCCGGCTCCGGCGACCGTCTCGGCGGCATGGTCGCCGCGCTGCTGGGCCAGGGAATGGAGGCGGGCAACGCACTGGAGGCCGCGGTCTGGCTGCACGGCCGCGCCCCCCGGGAGCATGGCCCGTCCACCGGTTGAGGCTGCGCCCGCCGGCAAGGCGGGCCGTCCGGGCACGGGCCGGCCGATCGCCCGTCCGTTTAAAGTACGCCAGCCCATGTCCGATAAACAGAACCTACAGACCGCACCATCCAACATAAACATGGACAGCAGGCTGACAAGATGAAACGGGGCGTGCAGCGCCTGGGAATGGGTGTCCGCATCGGAATCGGCTTTGTCGTCGTGCTCGCCCTGATGGTGACGCTCAGCGCGATCAGCTTGCGTTATGTCGCGGAAGCCAACCAGCGGCTGAAGGACATCGCCCAGAACAACAACGTCAAGACCGAACTCGCGACGGTGATGTACAGCGCGCTGCGCGAACGCGCGCTCTCCATGCACGCACTGCCCATTCTCGCCGACCCCTTCGACAAGGACGAGGAGGTTCAGCGCTTCAATGCCCAGGGCACCCTCTATATCCGGGCGCGGAATCGCCTCGAGCGCATGCCGCTCAACCCGGAAGAAAGCCGCATCCTGGCCCGCATCCTCGAACTGACCCGCGAAGCGCAACCCGAGGTGCAGGCAGTGGTGGAAATGTCCGTCTTCAGCGACGACCAGACAGAAATCTTCGACCGCATCCGCAGCGTGGCCATGCCCCGACAGCGCGCCATCGCCGAGCAGGTGAGCGCCCTGCTCGACCTGCAGCGCCAGCAGACGGCTGCTGCGGTGCGCAATGCGGAAGCCTCGTATGCGCGCGTGCGCAACCTGATGCTGGGGCTGGGCGCCCTGGCGCTGCTGACGGGCATCGCGATTGCCGGATTCGTCAGCCGGCGGGTCACGCACCAGGCCAGGCAACTCTCAGCCCAGGCCATGTACGACCCGCTCACCGGTTTGCCCAACCGTTCCCTGCTGCACGACCGGATCGAACATGAAATCGAACGTTCCAGGCGCACCGGCACGTCGTTCGGGGTCGCCCTGATGGATCTGGACCGGTTCAAGGAAGTCAACGACACCCTGGGCCACAGCGTGGGCGACGAACTGCTGCGGGAAGTCGGACAGCGCCTGAAGCAAGCGATCCGTGCCGAAGACACCGTGGCGCGGCTGGGCGGCGACGAGTATGTCGTGCTGATTCATGACCTGGATCCCCAGGGCGTCCCGGTCATCGCGGACAAGGTGCTCGCAGCCCTGGACAAGCCCTTTCACTGGCAAAACCAGAGCATCGACCTCAGTGCGAGCCTGGGCATCTCGCTGTATCCCTCCCAGTGCACCGACGTCAGCGGACTGCTTCGCTGTGCCGATATCGCGATGTACAGGGCGAAACGCACAGGCAAGGGCTATGCGCTGTATGCCCCGGATCAGGTGAACACCACCCGCAGCGACCTGTCGCTCAAGAGCGAGCTGCGCGAGGCCATCCAGTCGGACCAGCTGTGCTTGTACTATCAGCCGCAAGTCAACCACCGCAGTCAGCGCGTGGCGGGGCTCGAGGCGCTGGTGCGCTGGGATCATCCGCAGCGCGGTTTCCTCGGGCCGGACCATTTCGTCCCGCTGGCAGAAGAAGCCGGCCTGATCGGCCCGCTTACCCACTGGGTGCTCAAGACCGCATTGCGGCAACTGGCGGCCCTGCGTCAACAGGGCCACGCCCTGACCATGGCGGTCAATCTCTCCGCGCGCAACCTGCACGACATGACGCTGCCCGCCGACATTCACGCCCTGCTTGCCGAGAGCGGCGTCCCCCCCGAGCAACTCACCCTCGAAATCACCGAGAGTGCGGTGATGGCCAATCCCAGCGACGGTCTGAGCATACTCACCGAACTCGACCGCATGGGCGTGACGATTGCGATCGACGACTTCGGCACCGGCTACTCCTCGCTCGCCTATCTCAAGCGCCTGCCGGTAGACGAACTGAAAATCGACAAATCCTTTGTGACGGATATGGAAGACAACGAGAACGACGCCGTGATCGTGCGCTCCACCATCGATCTCGCGCACAACCTGGGGCTCAAGGTCACCGCCGAAGGGGTGGAAACCCGGGGCGTCTGGGACCTCCTCAGCATGCTCGGCTGCGATTCCTCGCAGGGCTACTTCATGGGCAGACCGATGCCGGTCGAGAAGCTGGAGGCCTGGCTGCGGGGGTCGGCGCTGTCGCCGATTTTGGCGGGCGCCGCGTACGCGCCTTGAGCGCGCGCCGTTCCCCGCCCATTTCCGTACCCGCTTTCCGCAGCGCCCCTGCCGGGGCACCCGCCCCGCCGAACGAACGGAACTCAGCAGATGCGCTGCTTCAGATATGCCGCGAAATCCTCGCTGACCTCGCTGTGCTTCAACGCATATTCCACCGTGGCCTGCAGATAGCCGAGTTTGCTGCCGCAATCGTAGCGGATGCCGTCGAAGGCATAGGCCAGCACCTGCTGTTCCTTCAGCAGCGCGGCAATGGCGTCGGTAAGCTGCAGCTCGCCGCCGGCGCCGGGCTTGAGATGCTGGATGTGATGGAAGATGCGCGGCGCGAGGATATAGCGCCCGACCACGCCGAGGGTCGACGGCGCGTCTTCGGGCTTGGGTTTCTCGACGATGGCGTTCACCCGCGACACGCGCTCGGCCATGGGGCTCGCGTCGACGATGCCGTAGGAGGCGGTTTCCTCGGGCGCCACCTGCTGCACGCCGAGCACCGAACACTGGTAATAGTCGTACTGATCGACCATCTGCTTCATCACCGCCGGGCTGCCGTCGATCAGGTCGTCGCCGAAGGGGTGGAAACCCGGGGCGTCTGGGACCTCCTCAGCATGCTCGGCTGCGATTCCTCGCAGGGCTACTTCATGGGCAGACCGATGCCGGTCGAGAAGCTGGAGGCCTGGCTGCGGGGGTCG
>JAMCVR010000186.1:22035-30685 GCA_023475455.1 Thermoplasmatota archaeon
GGCCGAGTCCGAGCGCCTCGGCCTGACGGATGTAGATGAAATTCACCCCGGCTGGGCGGATCGACTGCACCAGATCGAGCACGCGATTCTTGCCGCGCGCGGCCAGTTCGGTTTCAAGCTCGTAGGCCTTGTCGAAGTGGTCTTCGACGGTGCGCTTGGTGCGGCTGCTGATGAAGATGATGTCGGTGATGCCGGCGTCCATCGCTTCCTCGACCGCATACTGGATCAGCGGCTTGTCGACGATGGGGAGCATTTCCTTGGGGCTGGCCTTGGTCGCCGGCAGAAAACGGGTGCCCAGGCCGGCCACCGAGCACGCGATTCTTGCCGCGCGCGGCCAGTTCGGTTTCAAGCTCGTAGGCCTTGTCGAAGTGGTCTTCGACGGTGCGCTTGGTGCGGCTGCTGATGAAGATGATGTCGGTGATGCCGGCGTCCATCGCTTCCTCGACCGCATACTGGATCAGCGGCTTGTCGACGATGGGGAGCATTTCCTTGGGGCTGGCCTTGGTCGCCGGCAGAAAACGGGTGCCCAGGCCGGCCACCGGAAATACGGCTTTTTTGACTTTTTGCATGTCTCTTCCCTGAAAGTCCTTTGGTTCAAAAGTCTAAGCGTGTTGCTCGTTATTGTTGTTCGAAGCCAGCAAGGACAGCAGTCCTGCCTCGTCGAGAATCGTGACGCCGAGTTCCTGCGCCTTCGTCAGCTTGCTGCCGGCTTCCGCGCCGGCCACCACGTAATCGGTTTTCTTCGACACCGACCCGGCCACCTTGCCGCCCGCGGCCTCGATCATTTCCTTCGCGGCATCGCGCGTCAGCGTCGGCAGCGTGCCGGTCAGCACCAGCGTCTTGCCGGCAAGGATACCAAGCGATTGTTGCAAGCCTTTGGATTCCGGCCAGCGCACACCCGCGGCCCGCAGTTTGCTGACCACCTCCAGGTTATGCGGTTCGGCAAAAAACTGGATGATGGACTGCGCCACGATCGGCCCGACGTCGCGCACCGCCAGCAGGTCGGCTTCGGTTGCGGCAATCAGCCGGCCCAGCGAACCGAAATGCCGCGCCAGATCCTTGGCAGTCGCCTCGCCGACATTGCGGATGCCCAGCGCAAAGATGAAGCGCGCCAGCGTGGTGGTCTTGCTGGCCTCGATCGCAGCGAGCAGATTGGCCGCCGATTTCCCGGCCATGCGTTCCAGTCCGGCGAGCGTGTCGAAGCTCAGAGCGTACACATCGGCGGCCGTATGCACCAGGCCGCGATCGACCAGCTGGTCGACCAGCTTGTCGCCCAGACCCTCGATATCCATGGCGCGGCGGCTGGCAAAATGCAGCAGGGCCTGCTTGCGCTGCGCCGGACAAACCAGACCGCCGGTGCAGCGCGCCGCCGCCTCGCCTTCCAGCCGCACCACGTGGGAACCGCACTCCGGGCAGACGGGATAGGTTTCCAGGATATTGAAGCGCGGCGGCGCCGGCCGCGGTCGACGCTCCAGCACGACGGAAACGACCTCGGGGATCACATCGCCCGCGCGCCGCACGATCACGGTGTCGCCGACGCGCACGTCCTTGCGGTCGATTTCGTCCTGATTGTGCAGGGTGGCGTTGGTCACCGTGACGCCGCCGACGAATACCGGGGCGAGGCGTGCCACCGGGGTCAGCGCGCCGGTGCGGCCGACCTGCACCTCGATGCCGAGCACGGTGGTCATCTGCTCCTGCGCCGGATACTTGTGCGCCACCGCCCAGCGCGGCTCGCGCGTGACAAAGCCGAGTTCGCGCTGCAGGTCGAAGCGGTTGACCTTGTACACCACCCCGTCGATGTCGAACGGCAGCCGATCGCGGCGCGCGGCGATATCGTCGTGGAAGGCGATCAGCGCCGCTGCGCCCGGCCCGGTCATGCGCTCGCCGCACACCGGTATCCCCATTTTTTCCAGCGCATCGAGCGTCCCGCTGTGAGTGGCCGGCGCATCCTTCCAGCCCCGCACCTCGCCGAGGCCATAGGCAAAGAACGACAGCGGGCGCTGCGCGGCAAGCCTGGGGTCGAGCTGGCGGATGCTGCCCGCCGCGCCGTTGCGGGGATTGGCCAGGGTGGGCTTGCCGGCTTCGCGCTGCTTCGCGTTGTAACGCTCGAAGTCGTCGCGCCGCATGAACACCTCGCCGCGCACTTCCAGCACGGCGGGCGGCGATTCGGTTTGCAGGCGCAGCGGGATGGCACGCACGGTGCGGATGTTCTGGGTGACGTCCTCGCCGGTTTCGCCGTCGCCGCGGGTGGCCGCCTGCACCAGCACGCCGTTCTCATAGCGCAGGTTGATCGCGAGGCCGTCGAACTTCAGCTCGGCGGAATATTCGACGGGCGGGTCGCTTTCATCCAGCCCCAGTTCCTTGCGCACCCGCGCGTCGAAAGCCAGCGCCCCGCTGGCCTCGGTGTCGGTCTCGGTGCGGATCGACAGCATCGGTACCGCGTGGCGCACCTTGGGGAACGCATCGAGGGGCTTGCCGCCGACGCGCCGGGTGGGCGAATCGGCGGTAGCGAGTTCGGGATATTCCGCTTCGAGCGCCTGCAGTTCATGGAACAGCCGGTCGTATTCCGCATCCGGAATCGTCGGCTGGTCGAGGACGTAGTAGGCGTGGTTGTGGCGCTCGATTTCCCGGCGCAGCGCGGTCACGCGCGCCTGCACCTCGGGCGACGCCATCAGGAGAACAGACGCAACGCCCGCCGGGATCCGGATGGCACGCCGCGCGCTTCCATGCGCTCGTAGATGTGCATGAGCTGGGTGCGGATTTTTTCGATGCCGGTGTCGGTCAGCGGACGCAGGTTGTCGTCCACCAGGATGCCGCCGATTTCGTTGGCGAGCTTGCGGCCGAACGCCACCATGCCGTCGAACACCTTGAGGCCGTCCGGCACGCGCGGCACGTCGAACTGCAGGGTGACGCCCTGCGAGGTCTGCCCCTCCACCGCTTCGGCGCTGAACGGCTCGGCATCGTGGTTGCACAGGGCGTAGAGCGGCTCGCCGCGGCTGTCGAGCAGCTGGAACACGCCGTCCACCCCCAGCACCATGCCGCTGCTTTCCGCCTCGCGCACGATGCGCGTCAGGTTGACCGCCCCTTCGCCGCGCGCCACCACGTTGAGGCCGATCAGCACATCGACGTCGACGCAGAAACGATCGATCGCCTGCGCGCGCTCCAGGGCCTCGGCCACGTCGTCGCAGGCAATCCGCAGGCCATGCACCTGCGCCAGGGTTTGCAGCACGTCGCACAGGGCCGCGAGCTGCTCTTCCTGCACCGCGCCGTTGCGGTCGGCCAGCTGCATGGTGACCACCACGTTCTGGTAGTGCACGTCGCGCCAGGGCTGGACCTCCTCCCATTCCGCCGCACCGGCCGGCAGACCGGCCCAGCGTACGGCCTTGCCGAGGGTGCGCGCGTGATGGATGGCGTCGGCAAACACATTCGCCCGCACGCCGTCGCTGCCGATGCGAATGCGATATTCGATCAGTTCGTCGTAGGGCGCCGGCGGCGCGGCGACAGGTGGAACGGCTGGACGCGGCCGAGGAGGAGCGGGGGGCATGGCAGGTGCAGGGCGCGGAGCGGATGGCGCACCCTCCGGAGGAGCGGACGCTGCATCGGACAGGCCGGCATCGACGTGCAAATGAGGCTCGCCGGCTTCGCTCGTCCCTCCGGCATCGAAGACCGGCTCCCGCAGCGCGGGCTCGACCCGGTCAAGCATTTCGCGCGGCACGGCGCCCGGCTGCATCAGCGCATCGCCCATCGGCGCCTGAAAGGCCGCATCCGCCTGCTTGCGGAAGCGGCGCTCCTGGATCCAGTTGAACACCAGCACCGCCGCCACAATGGCGACACCGATTACCAGCAAGCCGATCTGCAAATCACTCATTCGTTTTTCCCGACTGAACGGAGTGGCCGGGCACCACGCGGACGAACCATTCGTCCGGCGCAATCATGCCCAGTTCGTTGCGTGCACGCTCTTCAACGGCGTCGCGTCCCTGCTTGAGGTCGCCGAGCTCGGCCAGCACCCCTGCATTGCGAGTTTGCAGGCGCTGGTTCAGCGCCTGCTGGGTCTCGATTTTGTGCGCATATTCACGCACTTTCAACCAGCCGCCCTCGCCCAGCCACAGCGGGTATTGCAGCAGCACGATCGAGGCGGCCAGCACCCAGGTCAATCCCTGGCGGCGAATGCGTCCGATCCAGTCAGCCGCGCTGGCGGAAAGCATCGCGTCCGGGGTAGCTCGCCGCGTCGCCGAGTTCTTCCTCGATGCGCAGCAGCTGGTTGTACTTGGCCATGCGGTCGGAACGCGACAGCGAGCCGGTCTTGATCTGGCGCGCGTTGGTGGCCACCGCCAGATCGGCAATCGTGGTGTCCTCGGTCTCGCCCGAGCGGTGCGAGATCACCGCGGTGTAGCCGGCCTGCTTGGCCATTTCGATCGCCTGGAAGGTTTCCGACAGCGTGCCGATCTGGTTGACCTTGATCAGGATCGAGTTGGCGATGTCCTTCTCGATGCCTTCCTTGAGGATTTTCGCGTTGGTGACGAAAAGGTCGTCGCCCACCAGCTGCACGCGGCGGCCGAGCTTGTCGGTCAGGACTTTCCAGCCGTCCCAGTCGCCCTCGGCCATGCCGTCCTCGATGCTGATGATCGGGTACTTGTCGCACCAGGCCGCCAGGTAATCGGCGAACTCGGCGGAGTTCAGCTTCAGGCCTTCGGAATCGATGTGGTAGCACCCGTCCTTGTAGAACTCGGAACTGGCGCAATCGACGCCGATGGCGACGTCGATGCCGGGCTGCAGGCCGGCCTTTTCGATCGCCTGCACGATCAGCTTGAGCGCCGCCTCGTGCGATTCGAGGTTGGGAGCGAAGCCGCCCTCGTCGCCCACGGTGGTGGCCATGCCGGCGTCGTCGAGCAGCGTCTTCAGCGCATGGAAGACCTCGGCGCCGTAGCGCAGCGCCTCGCGGAAGCTCGGCGCGCCGACCGGGATGATCATGAATTCCTGCATGTCGATGTTGTTGTTGGCATGCGCGCCGCCGTTGATGATATTCATCATCGGCACCGGCAGGGCCATCGGCGCCGCACCGCCGAGGTAGCGGTACAGCGGCAGGCCGGCCTGTTCGGCGGCGGCGCGCGCGCACGCCATCGACACCGCCAGCAGCGCATTGGCGCCGAGGCGCGACTTGTTCTCGGTGCCATCCAGATCGATCAGGGTCTTGTCGATGAAGGCCTGGTCCTCGACGTCCAGCCCAATGATCGCTTCGCAGATTTCGGTGTTGACGTGTTCGACCGCTTTCAGCACGCCCTTACCGAGGTAGCGCGACGTGTCCCCGTCGCGCAGCTCGATCGCCTCGCGGCTGCCGGTGGAGGCGCCCGAGGGCACCGCCGCGCGACCCAGCACGCCGGATTCCAGCAGCACATCGGCTTCAACGGTGGGATTGCCGCGGGAATCGAGGATTTCCCGTGCGATGACATCGATAATGGCGCTCAATTGCTTTTCCTTGTTCAATTCCTGTCCGCGAAGCACGCGAAGGAACGCGAAGTTTTTCTTCGTGCTTCTTCGCGTCTTCGTGGATCAGACGTTCATCAGTTTGTGTTCAATAAACCCGCGCTGCTTCACCAGCGCGTCGATTTCCTTCAGCGTTTCCAACAGTTCCCTCATCATGCCGAGCGGCCACGCATTGGGTCCGTCGGACAGCGCGCATTCCGGATTCGGATGCGTCTCCGCGAACACGCCCGCCACGCCCGAGGCCACCGCCGCACGCGCCAGCACCGGCACGAACTCGCGCTGGCCGCCGCTCGACGTGCCCTGCCCGCCCGGCTGCTGCACCGAGTGGGTGGCGTCAAATACAATGGGGCACTGCGTGGCGCGCATGATCGCCAGTCCGCGCATGTCGGACACCAGCGTGTTGTAGCCGAAGGAGACGCCGCGCTCGCACACCATGATCTGGTCGTTGCCGACTTCACGCGCCTTGTCGACCACGTTCTGCATGTCCCACGGCGCCAGGAACTGGCCCTTCTTGATGTTGACCGGACGCCCGGCGCGCGCGACGTTCTGGATGAAGTTGGTCTGGCGGCACAGGAAGGCCGGCGTCTGCAGCACGTCGACCACCGCGGCCACTTCGGCGAGCGGCGTGTCTTCGTGCACGTCGGTCAGCACCGGCACGCCGATCTGTTTCTTGACCTCGGACAGGATGCGCAGCCCCTCTTCCAGCCCCAGGCCGCGGAAGGATTGGGTCGACGAGCGGTTGGCCTTGTCGAACGAGGACTTGTAGATGAAGGGGATGTTCAATGCCGCGCACATTTCCTTCAGCGCGCCGGCGGTGTCCATCGCCAGCTGTTCGGACTCGATCACGCAGGGGCCGGAAATGAGGAACAGCGGCTGGTCGAGGCCGGCCTCGAAATGGCATAGCTTCATCTTAAAACCCTCACCACAGAGGCACAGAGGCACGGAGGAAATCGTTTTTCCAATGATGTGCATCGAGCCTGCTTATCGACCGTCGAGAAGTCATGCAAGATGCTGTCGACCCTGTCTTTTTCTCTGTGTACTCTGTGTCTCTGTGGTTCAACGACGATTTTCATGCGTGCCTCCCCTGCTGCTGCGCCAGCGCGGCCTTCACGAACGAAATGAACAGCGGATGGCCGTTGCGCGGGTTGCTGGTGAATTCGGGATGGAACTGGCAGCCGACGAACCAGGGATGGACCGCAGTCGGCAGCTCGACCATTTCGCACAGGTCGGTGCCGGGCGCGCGCCCGGCCACCACCAGGCCACGGGCCTCAAGTTCGGCCAGGAGGGTATTGTTGACTTCGTAGCGGTGGCGGTGGCGTTCGGTGATGCTGTCCGCGCCATAGATTTCGCGCGCCAGCGTGCCGTCCTTCAGCTCGCACGGCTGGGCGCCCAGGCGCATGGTGCCGCCGAGGTCCGACTGTTCGCTGCGCTTGTCGAACGAGGACTTGTAGATGAAGGGGATGTTCAATGCCGCGCACATTTCCTTCAGCGCGCCGGCGGTGTCCATCGCCAGCTGTTCGGACTCGATCACGCAGGGGCCGGAAATGAGGAACAGCGGCTGGTCGAGGCCGGCCTCGAAATGGCATAGCTTCATCTTAAAACCCTCACCACAGAGGCACAGAGGCACGGAGGAAATCGTTTTTCCAATGATGTGCATCGAGCCTGCTTATCGACCGTCGAGAAGTCATGCAAGATGCTGTCGACCCTGTCTTTTTCTCTGTGTACTCTGTGTCTCTGTGGTTCAACGACGATTTTCATGCGTGCCTCCCCTGCTGCTGCGCCAGCGCGGCCTTCACGAACGAAATGAACAGCGGATGGCCGTTGCGCGGGTTGCTGGTGAATTCGGGATGGAACTGGCAGCCGACGAACCAGGGATGGACCGCAGTCGGCAGCTCGACCATTTCGCACAGGTCGGTGCCGGGCGCGCGCCCGGCCACCACCAGGCCACGGGCCTCAAGTTCGGCCAGGAGGGTATTGTTGACTTCGTAGCGGTGGCGGTGGCGTTCGGTGATGCTGTCCGCGCCATAGATTTCGCGCGCCAGCGTGCCGTCCTTCAGCTCGCACGGCTGGGCGCCCAGGCGCATGGTGCCGCCGAGGTCCGACTGTTCGCTGCGCTTCTCGACCTGGCCGGTGCGATCCAGCCATTCGGTGATGAGGCCGATCACCGGATGGTTGGTCGCCGGCTCGAACTCGGTCGAATGGGCGTCCGCCATGCCGGCCACATTGCGTGCGAATTCGACCACGGCGAGCTGCATGCCGAGGCAGATGCCCAGATACGGCACCTTGTTTTCGCGCGCATAGCGGATGGCGGCCATCTTGCCTTCGACCCCGCGCTTGCCGAAGCCGCCCGGCACCAGCACCGCGTCCATGCCCTTGAGGCACTCGATGCCGCTCTTCTCGATCTGCTCGGAATCGATGTAGTGGATCTTCACCCGGCTCCGGGTGTGCATGCCGGCGTGGGTCATCGCTTCCGACAGCGACTTGTAGGATTCGGTGAGGTCGACGTATTTGCCGACAAAGGCAATGTCGACGGTGTGCTGCGGGTGCTCCAGCGCATGCACCAGGTTTTTCCACACGCTCAAATCCGCCGCGCGCGCCAGGATGTTGAGCTTGTGGCAGACGATCTCGTCGAGCATCTGGTCGTGCAGCATGGCCGGAATCTTGTAGATCGAATCGGCGTCGAGCACTTCGATCACCGCTTCCGGGCGCACATTGGTGAAGAGCGCGATCTTGCGCCGTTCGTCCAGCGGAATCTCGCGGTCGGCGCGGCACAAGAGGATGTCGGGCTGGATGCCGATCTCGCGCAGTTCCTTCACCGAATGCTGGGTCGGCTTGGTCTTCAGCTCGCCTGCGGTCGCGATGTAGGGCAGCAGCGTCAGGTGGATGAAGCAGGTGTTTTCGGGGCCGTCCTCGAACCCCATCTGGCGGATCGCTTCCAGGAAGGGCAGGGATTCGATGTCGCCCACGGTACCGCCGATTTCCACCAGCGCCACGTCGGCGTCTCCCGCCCCGTCGCGGATATGGCGCTTGATCTCGTCGGTGATGTGCGGAATGACCTGCACCGTGCCGCCGAGGTAGTCGCCGCGCCGCTCCTTGTCGATCACCGACTTGTAGATCTGGCCGGTGGTGAAGTTGTTGCGCCGGCTCATGCGCGCGCTGGAAAAGC
>JAMCVR010000186.1:31345-41895 GCA_023475455.1 Thermoplasmatota archaeon
GGTCGCCGCGCTTGAGGCCGTTTTCCGCCAGCAGTTTCACCACCGCCGCGCATTCCTCCACCGTGCGCACGAAGGGAATCATCACCTCGACGTTGGAAAAGCCTAGCGTCTCGCGCACCTTTTTCAGCGCCCGGCACTCCAGTTCGAACGCCGGGCGGAACAGCGCCGACACGTAGCGCGCCGCGCCGCGCAGCCCCAGCATGGGGTTTTCCTCCTTCGGCTCGTAGCGGTCGCCGCCCAAGAGGTTGGCGTATTCGTTCGACTTGAAGTCGGACAGCCGCACGATCACCGGCCGCGGCCAGAACGCGGCGGCCAGGGTGGCGATGCCTTCGGCCAGCTTGTCGACGTAGAAGGACACCGGATCGGCATAACCCGCGGTGCGCGCATCGATCTCGTCGCGCAGCGCCGGCGGCTGGCCGGCATAGTCGAGCAGCGCCAGCGGGTGCACGCCGATCATGCGCGCGATGATGAACTCCAGCCGCGCGAGGCCGATGCCGTGATTCGGAATCTGCGCGAACTCGAACGCGCGCTCGGGATTGCCGACGTTCATCATCAGCTTCACCGGCGGCTCGGCCAGGGTCTCGCTTGCCAGCGTCTCCACCGTGAAGGCCAGCCTGCCCGCGTACACCCTGCCGGTGTCGCCCTCGGCGCACGACACCGTCACCGTCTCGCCGTCCTTCAGCACCGTGGTCGCCTCGCCGGTGCCCACCACGGCGGGGATGCCCAGTTCGCGCGCGACGATGGCGGCGTGGCAGGTGCGGCCGCCGCGGTTGGTGACGATCGCCGCCGCGCGCTTCATCACCGGCTCCCAGTCGGGGTCGGTCATGTCGGTGACCAGGATGTCGCCCGGCTGCACCCGGTTCATTTCCGCCGGGCTGGCGATCAGCCGCACAACGCCCGCGCCGATTTTCTGGCCGATGGCGCGGCCGCTGATGCGCACCTCGCCGGTCGCTTCCAGGATGTAGCGTTCGCCGCCGTTGGCGCGCGCCTTCACCGTTTCCGGACGCGCCTGCACGATGAAGAGTTCGCCGGTTTCGCCGTCCTTCGCCCACTCGACGTCCATCGGACGCTGATAGTGGTTTTCGATCGCCACCGCCTGGCGCGCCAGTTCCAGCACCTCGGCATCGGTCAGCGAATACTGTCGCCGCAAGCCGGGAGGCGTGTCCTCGATCACGGTCTCGCCGTCGCGCCACACCATGCGGATGGCTTTTTCGCCCAGCTCGCGCCGCACCACGGCGGGAAAACCCTCGGCCAGCTTCGGCTTGTGCACGTAGAACTCATCCGGGTTGACCGAGCCCTGCACCACGGTTTCGCCGAGGCCGTAGGCGGCGGTGATGAACACCACGTCGCGAAAGCCGGATTCGGTATCCAGGGTGAACAGCACGCCCGCGCAGGCGATGTCGGAACGCACCATGCGCTGCACGCCGGCCGACAGCGCCACCTCGGCATGGGCAAAGCCGTGGTGCACGCGGTAGGCGATGGCGCGGTCGTTGTAGAGCGAGGCGAAGACCTTCTTCACATGCAGCAGCAAGGCGTCCTCGCCACGCACGTGCAGATAGGTTTCCTGCTGGCCGGCGAACGAGGCGTCGGGCAGGTCCTCGGCGGTGGCCGACGAGCGCACCGCCACCGACACGCTGTCGCCCAATGCGGCATAGGCCGTGCGCAGGCCGGTTTCCAGCGCGGCCGGCAGGGCGGCGGCCTCCACCCGGGCGCGGATCTCAGCCCCCGCCTGGGCCAGGGCCGTCACGTCCGCCACGTCGAGCGACGCCAGCCGGGCTTGGATGCGCGCGCGCAAATCGTTGTGATCGAGAAAGTCCCAGAACGCCTGCGCCGTGGTGGCAAAGCCGCCCGGCACCTTGACCCCGGCGCCCGACAAGTTTCTGATCATCTCGCCGAGCGAGGCATTCTTGCCGCCCACGCGCGGCACATCGGCCATCGACAGGGCATCGAGGGGAACGATATAGTCGTCCGAGACCGGCATAATCCACTCCATGAAAAAACGCGTCGCATTCTGCGTGTCCGACCACACCGGCGTCACCGTCGAGGCGGTGGCGAAGAGCGTGCTGGCGCAGTTCCCTGCGCTTGAGTTTAGCCTGATTGTGCTGCCTTTCATCGACAGCCCGGAAAAGGCGCTGGCCGCCGCGGCACGGATTGCCGCCGTCCCCGGCGCCCTGGTGTTTTCCACCCTCGCCGACCCGGCCCTGCGCACCACGGTTTCGCCGAGGCCGTAGGCGGCGGTGATGAACACCACGTCGCGAAAGCCGGATTCGGTATCCAGGGTGAACAGCACGCCCGCGCAGGCGATGTCGGAACGCACCATGCGCTGCACGCCGGCCGACAGCGCCACCTCGGCATGGGCAAAGCCGTGGTGCACGCGGTAGGCGATGGCGCGGTCGTTGTAGAGCGAGGCGAAGACCTTCTTCACATGCAGCAGCAAGGCGTCCTCGCCACGCACGTGCAGATAGGTTTCCTGCTGGCCGGCGAACGAGGCGTCGGGCAGGTCCTCGGCGGTGGCCGACGAGCGCACCGCCACCGACACGCTGTCGCCCAATGCGGCATAGGCCGTGCGCAGGCCGGTTTCCAGCGCGGCCGGCAGGGCGGCGGCCTCCACCCGGGCGCGGATCTCAGCCCCCGCCTGGGCCAGGGCCGTCACGTCCGCCACGTCGAGCGACGCCAGCCGGGCTTGGATGCGCGCGCGCAAATCGTTGTGATCGAGAAAGTCCCAGAACGCCTGCGCCGTGGTGGCAAAGCCGCCCGGCACCTTGACCCCGGCGCCCGACAAGTTTCTGATCATCTCGCCGAGCGAGGCATTCTTGCCGCCCACGCGCGGCACATCGGCCATCGACAGGGCATCGAGGGGAACGATATAGTCGTCCGAGACCGGCATAATCCACTCCATGAAAAAACGCGTCGCATTCTGCGTGTCCGACCACACCGGCGTCACCGTCGAGGCGGTGGCGAAGAGCGTGCTGGCGCAGTTCCCTGCGCTTGAGTTTAGCCTGATTGTGCTGCCTTTCATCGACAGCCCGGAAAAGGCGCTGGCCGCCGCGGCACGGATTGCCGCCGTCCCCGGCGCCCTGGTGTTTTCCACCCTCGCCGACCCGGCCCTGCGCGCCGTCCTGCGCGACAGCCGCGCCAGCCTGTTCGATGTCTTCGACCTCATCGCCCCCGCCGTGGAAACCGCGCTGGGGCAGGCCGCCACCCCCAGCGGCGGGCGCACTCACGGCATGGCCAACGACTACGAGTCGCGCATGGACGCGGTGAATTTCAGCCTGGCGCTGGACGACGGCCTGCAGCCGCAGCGGCTCGACCAGGCCGACCTGATCCTGGTCGGCGTCTCGCGCGTCGGGAAAACGCCCACCGCGCTCTACCTCGCCCTGCAATACGGCCTGCGCGTCGCCAACTATCCGCTTACGCCGGACGATCTCTCGCGCCCCGCCTTGCCCCACGTCCTGCTCGCCCATCTGCCGCGGCTGCGCGCCCTGACCCTGTCCGCCGAACGTCTCGCCGTCATCCGCCAGGCGCGCTATCCCAACAGCCGCTATGCCAGCCTGGAACAATGCCGCGAAGAGCTTGCCGCCGCCGAAACGCTCTTCAAACGCCACGCGCTCCCGGTCCTCGATACAACCCGCATGTCAGTAGAGGAAATCGCGGCGCGTCTGCGGCATAAACCGGGCGATTAGGCCGCTAAAGAAACGCCGCTACCAACCGAATCAACAGGGGCGAGTGCCTCGCAAAATGGAGTACGAACCATGTCCACGGATGATCTGGTGATTTCCGGCGTCCAGGAAAACGGGAAAAAATTCCGCCCGTCGGATTGGGTTGAACGCCTGTCGTCGACACTGGCCAGTTTTCAGGTCGACAACCGATTACGCTATTCGTCGGGCGTTCGGCCCTGCATGATCGACGGCGAATACTGCCTGGTCGTCGCGCGCAGGCTGGAAACTACCGATCCCCAAGCTTACGACTATGTCATGGGCTTTGCCCAGGCGAACCATCTGCGCATCCAGATGGACCGCCGCACCGGCGAGCGCGCTTTGTAGCGAACCCGGCGGCGGTTAGGCCGCCCGCTGGCGCGCAGCCTCAAACACGGCGACGGCCAAGGCCGCGGCGGCATTCAGCGATTCGACCTTGCCCGGCATCGGGATGCGTACCGTTGCGCTTGCGGCCTCACACACCGCTTGCGACAGCCCGGTCCCTTCATTGCCGACGATGAGCGCGAGCGGACCGGTGAGCGTGCGCGCATACAGGCTGCCGTCCTCGCTCAGCGCCAGTGCCAGACTTTGTCCTTCGAACCGCCTGACCCATTCCGCGATATCGGCGCCGCTCATGAGTGGCAGCACGAACTGCGCGCCCTGCCCGCCGCGCAAGGCCTTGGGCGACCAGGGATCGTGGCACCCTTTCGACAGCACCGCCAGGGTCGCGCCCGCCGCCGCCCCGCTGCGCAGCATGGCGCCGAGGTTGCCGGGGTCCTGGATGTCCTCCAGCACGATGACGAGCGGCGTGGCGGCGCTGGCGGGCGGGGTGAGCCAGGCCGCCTCTGCCAGCACGCCGGTGGGGCTGACCACGGGCACGAGTTCGGCGAACAGCGCATCGGGCAGCACGATGGCTTTGGCCTGCGGGCAGCGCGCGGCCAGGCGTGCGAACCGGCCGGCATCGAACGAGGCGGCGCGCACCAGCGTATGCGGCTGGCCGCCGGCATCGAGATAGGCCGCCAGCAGATGCTCGCCGTCGAGCAGGGACATGCGCGCCTCGCGCCGCGCGCGCGCCGATTCGGCGAGCTTTTTCAGCCGCTTGAAGATCGGGTTGTCGCGCGAGGAAATGGCGGTTTCGGTCATGCGGGGATTATCCGCGATTCCCCGAGCGAGGCGTAAACTCGCAGCATGCGCATCGCCCTCGTCACCCCCTACGGCCGCGAACATCGCAACGGCAACTGGCACACCGCCGCACGCTGGGCGCGCTTCCTGCGCGAAGCGGGACACACGGTGCGGACGCAGGTGGAATGGGACGGCCGTTCGGCCGACCTGATGCTGGCGCTGCACGGCCAGCCAGTACCGGCTGCCGCGCGGCAACGGCATGGCCTTCCATTACTACGCCGACGGCCGGGTCTTCCGCGCCTGGGTCTACAAGGAGCAGTTGCGCGAGATTCTTGAGCGCAAGCATGCGCATCGCCCTCGTCACCCCCTACGGCCGCGAACATCGCAACGGCAACTGGCACACCGCCGCACGCTGGGCGCGCTTCCTGCGCGAAGCGGGACACACGGTGCGGACGCAGGTGGAATGGGACGGCCGTTCGGCCGACCTGATGCTGGCGCTGCACGCTCGGCGCAGCTTTGCCTCGATCCACGCCTTCGCCGAACGCTTTCCGAGCCGGCCCCTGTTGCTGGCGCTGACCGGCACCGACCTCTACCGCGACATCCACGAAGACCGCGACGCCCGGCAGGCGCTCGAACTCGCGCACCGCATCATCGTGCTGCAGGAGCGCGGCCCCGACGAGCTGGCCCCGCATCTGGCCGCCAAGACGCGCGTGATCTATCAGTCCGCACCCGATATTCCCCGTTTGCCCCCCCCCGCCAATATCTTCGAGGTGCTGGTGATCGGCCACCTGCGCACGGAAAAAGACCCGTTTCGGGCGGCGCTGGCGACGGCCTATCTGCCCGAGCAATCGAAGATCCGGGTGACGCATCTGGGCGGCGCCCTCTCCGAAGACATGGCCGAAACGGCGGAAATGGCGCAAAGCAAACTGCCGCGCTGGCACTGGGGCGGCGAGGTGCCGCACAGGACGGTGCTGAAGCGGCTGGCGCGCGCGCACATGATGGTCATCAGCTCGGTGATGGAAGGCGGCGCCAACGTGATCTGCGAGGCGCTGGCGGCCGATGTGCCGGTGCTGGCCTCGCACATGCCCGGCAACGTCGGCATGCTGGGCGAGGACTATCCCGGCTATTTCCCGGTGGGCGACGAGCGGCGGCTGGCCAGGCTGTTGTCGCTGGCCGAGAACGATCCCGGTTTCTATGCCGCGCTGGCCAGCCACGCCCGCCAGCGCCGCGGGCTGATGCGGCCGGAGCAGGAAGCCAGCCGCCTGCGGCAGGCGGTGGCGGAATTCGAGCAAAGCGCGGGGTGATTCCAGGTGCGTCGCAGCCGCCGCCTCAGCCCTCGTCGAACAGTATCCCGAACATGCGCGCACGCTCGGCCCGGCTCAGGCCGCGCAGCACCCGCACCGCTTCGCGCGCGACCCGCGCATCGCGGGTGATCGAATACTCGATCGCCAGCGCGCGCCAGACCTCGGCCAGCGCCGGATCGGTGGCGTGCAGCTTCTGCAGCGCCTGGGTCACGCCGGCCTCGCCCTTGGTCAGATAAAACGTCAGCCCCAGGTTGTGCCAGGCCGGGAGGTAGTCGGGGTCGGTTTCCACTGCCGCGCGATACGCCTGCATCGCCTCGCGCGGGCGCCCGCTGTCGCGGTAGGCGTTGCCCAGATTGTTGCGGGCGAACACGTCGCCGGGCGCCAGCCGCAGGTTCTGCCGATACGCCGCGACGGCTTCGGCAAACCGCCCCAGTTCCCCCAGCGCGCGTCCCTGCACGAACCAGGGCAGCGGGTTCTTCGCATCGATCCGCGCCCACGCCCGACCCCACGCCAGCAGACCGCGCCAGTCGGCGCGCTTTTCCAGCGCCTGCGCCTGCCGCACCCACTCGGCTTGCGGACGGGCCGCAAGCACGGCCTCATCGCCGTCCAGCCCGAACGTCTGCGCGGCAGCCGCCAGCGGGCCCGAGTACACCAGGCAGGGCAACAGCACGCACAGGGCAATTCGGCTGAACATGGGTCGGAATGGCAAGCCGGAGATGGATCGACGCTGCACATTTTACGCCACGCTTGACGCATCGCTTATGCTGTCGGGTCTCCCTTCACGCGTCTCTCCCCCATGCACGCCACCGAACACTTCATTCCCGGCAAGGACGCCTCGCTCGAAGCGTCGATCGCCACCCTGCAGTCCAAGCTCGGCGCGATCGGCTTCCACATCGAGGAACGCTCCTGGCTCAACCCGGTGGAGGGCGTGTGGTCGGTGCACATCCGCGACCGCGACTGCCCGCTGCTGTTCACCAACGGCAAGGGCGCCTCGGAACTGGCCGCGCGGGCGAGCGCGCTGGGCGAGTATTTCGAACGGCTGTCGACCAATTATTTCTGGACGCATTTCTATCTGGGCGAGACCCTGGCCAAACGCGAATACACCCACACGCCCGACGAGCGCTGGTTCGCCCCGGAAAGCGAGGCCTGGCCGGAAGCACTCCTCACCCCCGAGCTGCACGCCCTCTACAACCCGGACGACGGCGTGCGCGCCGGCCAGCTGATCGACCTCAACTCCGGCAACGCCGAACGCGGCATCTGCGCCATCCCCTACCAGCGGCTGCGCGACGGCAAGACCGTTTATTTCCCGGTCAACCTCATCGGCAACCTCTACGTCAGCAACGGCATGTCGGCCGGCAACACGCTGATGGAGGCGCGCACCCAGGCGCTGGCCGAAATCTTCGAGCGCCACATCAAGTTCCGCATCATCGAAGCGGGCCTGTGCCTGCCCGACGTGCCCGAAGAGGTCATCAACCGCACCCCGCGCATCGCCGCCGGCATCCGCGGCCTGCGCGAAGCCGGCTTCGGCATCCTGGTGAAGGATGCCTCGCTCGGCGGCCGCTATCCGGTGATGAACGTCACCCTCCTGCACCCCCGCGACCAGGGCTGCTTCGCCAGCTTCGGCGCGCACCCGCGCTTCGAGGTCGCGCTGGAGCGCGCGCTGACCGAGCTGCTGCAGGGCCGCGCGCTCGATTCGCTGGCGGGCTTCCCTGCCCCCGGCTTCGACGAAACCGAAATCGCCGACCCGCAGAACCTGGAAATCCACTTCGTCGATTCCAGCGGCGTGATTTCCTGGCAGTTCCTGCGCGACACGCCGGATTACGAATTCGTCGACTGGAACTTTGGCACCACCACCGAAGAGGACTATGCCTGGTCGGTCGACGCCCTGCACGCCGAAGGCCACGACCTCTACATCGCCGACTTCACCCACCTCGGCGTCTATGCCTGCCGCATCCTGGTGCCGGGCGTCTCCGAGATCTACCCGGTCGAGGAACTCGAATTCGAGAACAACAGCGTCGGCAACCTGATCCGCCCGGCGCTCGCGCGCCTGCCCGAGTTGAGCGACGATGAATGCGCCGAGCTGCTTGATCTCATCGTCGAACTGGAACTGGCCGACGACCGCCTGGTCACGGTGCTGATCGGACTCGCGCCGGACGCCGATTCGCCGTGGACCGATCTGCGCGTCGGCGAGCTCAAACTGCTGCTTGCGCTGGCCCTCGGCGACGACGACGCCATCCTCGAAGGCTGCACCTGGATCGCCCAGTACGGCCAGCGCAGCGAAGCACGCCTGAAGGTCTACCGCTGCATCGCCGACCTCGTCCAGCTCGACGACCCCAATCCCTTCGGGCCCGCGCTGGCGCTGATGTACGGCCGCGAGACGCTGGAACAGGCGTTCGCGCTGTTCAACCAGGATGAGTGCTTCTTCGGGTTAACCAAGCTGGGCGACAACTTCGAGCCGAAGGCCACGACCTCTACATCGCCGACTTCACCCACCTCGGCGTCTATGCCTGCCGCATCCTGGTGCCGGGCGTCTCCGAGATCTACCCGGTCGAGGAACTCGAATTCGAGAACAACAGCGTCGGCAACCTGATCCGCCCGGCGCTCGCGCGCCTGCCCGAGTTGAGCGACGATGAATGCGCCGAGCTGCTTGATCTCATCGTCGAACTGGAACTGGCCGACGACCGCCTGGTCACGGTGCTGATCGGACTCGCGCCGGACGCCGATTCGCCGTGGACCGATCTGCGCGTCGGCGAGCTCAAACTGCTGCTTGCGCTGGCCCTCGGCGACGACGACGCCATCCTCGAAGGCTGCACCTGGATCGCCCAGTACGGCCAGCGCAGCGAAGCACGCCTGAAGGTCTACCGCTGCATCGCCGACCTCGTCCAGCTCGACGACCCCAATCCCTTCGGGCCCGCGCTGGCGCTGATGTACGGCCGCGAGACGCTGGAACAGGCGTTCGCGCTGTTCAACCAGGATGAGTGCTTCTTCGGGTTAACCAAGCTGGGCGACAACTTCGAGGGGAGCGCGATTCACCGTCGCCTGCTGGAAGCGTATCGCAAGGTGCGGGGATAAAGAGCATACTTTCCGCAAATTTGTGTATACTTGTACGTATATACACTTTCGGAGGCTCGTCATGAAAACAGCAAAAGTCTTCAAACAGGGCAACAGTCAGGCGGTGCGGCTGCCCAAGGAATTTCGTCTGGCCGAAGAGGAAGTCGAAATCCGCCGCGAAGGCGAGGCCATCGTGCTGTTGCCGAAATCGTCCACCCGCTGGCGGCACGTCCGCGCCTGCCTGGGAAAATTCAAGGGCGAACTTGAACGCAACCAACCCGCGCAACCGGATCAGCGGGACTGGTAAGCATGGTCTGGCTGCTGGATACCAACACCTGCATCTACCTGCTCACCGGCAAACATCCCGATTATCAGCGCAACATCCTCGCCCGGCTGGATGCGCTGCCGCGCAACGAGCGTCCCGTGATTTCCAGCGTTGTGCTGTCCGAATTGCAATACGGCGTGCGGAAAAGCCGCTGGCGCAAGGCCAATCAGGCGTTGCTGGACGAGTTCCTGCTGGACTTCAACGTAAGCGACTACAGTGCAAGCGCGGCCATTTTTTATGGCGAGCTACGCACCGACCTGGAAAAACGCGGCCAACCCATCGGCCCCATGGACATGATGATCGCGGCACATGCGCTTGCGCTGGATGCAACCCTGGTGACGCATAACACGCGCGAGTTTGCGAGAGTGAAAGGCTTGCGGTTGGAGGATTGGGCGGGTTGAAGCTCGCCACCAGCGCTTTTCAGCCTGCAAAGCATCCACCCACCAAGCAATGAAAATCCCCAAACGACTCGAACCCCTGCTCGAAGACGGCCTCATCGACGGCGTCGTGCGCCAGTTCATGGCAAGGAGGCGATGGTCTTCGTGGTCCGCTGCGGCGACGACATCCGCTGCGCCAAGGTCTACAAGGAAGCCAACAAGCGCAGCTTTCGTACATGATCACCCGGTTAAAGCCCTGTAGGTTGGGCTGCATAGCCCAACACCCTTGGGCTTTTCCAGCCGTGAGGGGTACGTTGGGCTTCATTGCATTCAGCCCAACCTACGAGGGTGAGTTGAGGCAGCCCCATCCGCAAGACCTCGAATACCCCTGGCCTTAAGTTTTCGCGCAAGTATGTCGATAGCATCACAATGTTTTTTGGAGCCTGGCTTCTTGTCGTCTCCAGTTCTGTAAACTGCGGCCTGTTCGTTCGCTAACGACCAAATCCTCAAAACCTCTCAGGGAGCAATGCACAATGTCTTTTGAAAGATGCCTCTCTTGAAATTTGAGTGGGTAAGCTGACGCCATATTGATCAACTGGGACGGGTGAATTGATGACTGCCAAGCTGTTTGAATCTGCCTTGGGGATTACGCCGCCGTGGGCGGTGGCGTCGGTTG
>JAMCVR010000221.1 GCA_023475455.1 Thermoplasmatota archaeon
GGTCGATTTCGGTGCCAACAGCGCCTTCCTGCCGGTGACGGACCACCAGCCGGCGCGCCATTCGCTGATGCTCGACTATTCGCCGTCCGAGTTCTCGCGTCTGCGCCTGCAATACTCGAAGGACACGTCGATGGAGGGCGTGAGCGAGAACCAGTGGTTCGTGCAGGTCATCCACAGTCTGGGCGCGCACGGCGCCCACACATTCTGAGGAGGCCGGCATGAAACGACTGCTGGTTTCATTCCTCCTGTGGCTGCCCCTCTGCGCCCACGCCGCGTTGAGCGTCTTCGCCTGCGAGCCCGAATGGGCGGCGCTGTCCAAGGAAATCGGCGGCGCCGACGTCAAGGTCTACTCCGCCACCACCGCCTTGCAGGATCCGCACCGGATCGAGGCACGGCCCAGCCTGATCGCGCAGATGCGGCGCGCCGGCCTGGTGGTCTGCACCGGCGCGGACCTGGAAACCGGCTGGCTGCCGGTACTGCTGCGCGAAGCCGGCAACGCCGCGGTGCAGCCGGGGCGGCCCGGGTATTTCGAGGCGGCGCGGCTTGTTCCGCTGCTGGACAAACCCGCGCGGCTCGACCGCGCCGACGGCGACGTGCATGCGGCAGGCAATCCGCACATCCACACCGATCCGCGCAACATCCTGCGCGTGAGCGACGCGCTGACGGCGCGGCTGGCCGAACTCGACCCGGCCAACGCAGCGGCACATCGCGCACGCGGCCAGGCCCTTGCCATGCGCTGGCAGGCCGCGATCGCACGTTGGGAAGCCCGCGCCGCGCCGCTCAAGGGCATGCCCGTGGTGACGCAGCACAAATCGTTTCCCTATCTGCTGGCCTGGCTGGGACTGCGTGAGGTGGCCGTCCTTGAGCCCAGGCCGGGCGTCGAGCCCTCGGTCGGGCATCTGGCGCGGGTGGCCGCGCAGTTGCAGACGAACCCGGCGAAGATGGTGTTGCGAGCGGTCTACCAAAGCCCGCGCCCGGCCGACTGGCTGGCGCAGCGCGCAGGCATTCCCGCGCTGGCGCTGCCCTATACCGTGGGCGGCAACGACCGCGCGCAGGATCTGTTCGGGCTGTTCGACGACACGATCGACCAGTTGCTGAAAGCCGCGCCATGAACTTTGACGGGATGACTCTTGCCGCGCTCGACCCCGGGCTGCTGATGTGGCCGTTCCTCGTCGGCCTGCTGGTGCTGTCCACCCACGTCCCGCTGGGACGCCGGGTGCTGGCGCGCGGCATCATTTTTCTCGATCTGGCGGTGGCGCAGCTGGCCGTGCTCGGCGTGGTCGCGGCGCATACGCTGGATCTGGCCGCCGACGGCTGGCCCACCCAGCTGGCCGCCGCCGCCGCCGCGCTGGCCGGCGCGGCGCTTCTGGCCGGGTGCGAGCGCCGCTGGCCCGACACCCAGGAAGCGCTGATCGGGTCGACTTTCGTGGTGGCAGCCAGCCTCGCGGCGCTGCTGCTGGCAGGCGACCCGCACGGCGGCGAGCAGCTGGCCGAACTGCTCACCGGCCAGATCCTGTGGGCCACACCCACCCAGGCCCTCCCGATGGCCGCGCTTTACGGCGTCCTGCTGGCGTTCATGGCATGGCGCGGCGAACGCCTTGGCGGACTCGGGTTCTATCTGGTCTTTGCGCTGGCGATTACCGCGTCGGTGCAACTGGTGGGGGTGTATCTGGTGTTCGCCAGCCTGATTCTGCCTGCGCTGGCGGTGCGCAGCCTGGCTGTCCGTCCTGCACTGCAGGGGGGATGGACGGCAGGCGCGCTGGCGTATGCGGCAGGGCTGGCCGCGTCCGCGCTGTTCGACTGGCCGGCCGGACCGGCCATTGTCCTCGCGCTCGCCGGTTTCACCCTCTCCACCCCGCTCGCCCGCACTGTGCTGCGGGTTGCCGCAAACAGGGGACAGCGCTAGTATCCAACACTGAACTCCTGACCAAAGCACGCATATTCCGTGGCCCTCCCGTTTTTCAGAAAAGGCAAGGACAAGACACCCTCGGTCGGGCATCTGGCGCGGGTGGCCGCGCAGTTGCAGACGAACCCGGCGAAGATGGTGTTGCGAGCGGTCTACCAAAGCCCGCGCCCGGCCGACTGGCTGGCGCAGCGCGCAGGCATTCCCGCGCTGGCGCTGCCCTATACCGTGGGCGGCAACGACCGCGCGCAGGATCTGTTCGGGCTGTTCGACGACACGATCGACCAGTTGCTGAAAGCCGCGCCATGAACTTTGACGGGATGACTCTTGCCGCGCTCGACCCCGGGCTGCTGATGTGGCCGTTCCTCGTCGGCCTGCTGGTGCTGTCCACCCACGTCCCGCTGGGACGCCGGGTGCTGGCGCGCGGCATCATTTTTCTCGATCTGGCGGTGGCGCAGCTGGCCGTGCTCGGCGTGGTCGCGGCGCATACGCTGGATCTGGCCGCCGACGGCTGGCCCACCCAGCTGGCCGCCGCCGCCGCCGCGCTGGCCGGCGCGGCGCTTCTGGCCGGGTGCGAGCGCCGCTGGCCCGACACCCAGGAAGCGCTGATCGGGTCGACTTTCGTGGTGGCAGCCAGCCTCGCGGCGCTGCTGCTGGCAGGCGACCCGCACGGCGGCGAGCAGCTGGCCGAACTGCTCACCGGCCAGATCCTGTGGGCCACACCCACCCAGGCCCTCCCGATGGCCGCGCTTTACGGCGTCCTGCTGGCGTTCATGGCATGGCGCGGCGAACGCCTTGGCGGACTCGGGTTCTATCTGGTCTTTGCGCTGGCGATTACCGCGTCGGTGCAACTGGTGGGGGTGTATCTGGTGTTCGCCAGCCTGATTCTGCCTGCGCTGGCGGTGCGCAGCCTGGCTGTCCGTCCTGCACTGCAGGGGGGATGGACGGCAGGCGCGCTGGCGTATGCGGCAGGGCTGGCCGCGTCCGCGCTGTTCGACTGGCCGGCCGGACCGGCCATTGTCCTCGCGCTCGCCGGTTTCACCCTCTCCACCCCGCTCGCCCGCACTGTGCTGCGGGTTGCCGCAAACAGGGGACAGCGCTAGTATCCAACACTGAACTCCTGACCAAAGCACGCATATTCCGTGGCCCTCCCGTTTTTCAGAAAAGGCAAGGACAAGACACCCAGTCCCGCGCACAGGCCGACACCGGCTCCTGCGCCCGCAGCCGATTCTCCACCCGCCGAAACCCTGTTGACCATGGAGACGGGGGCCGGCGGCATCGTGGTCGAGGAAACCAGCGGCGCACCGCAGTCGCCGGTGGACGAGGCCGCCGTCCTCTATGCCAGCGGCCAGGCCGATATGGCGGAGCGTTTGCTGAAGGACGTTCTGGCCACCGGCAACCGCCGCGCCTGGCACATGCTGTTCGACCTGTACAGCATCCAGAACCGCGAAAAAGAGTTCGACCAACTGGCGCTGGAGTATGCGATGCGCTTCGAGACCTCGCCCCCGGTGTGGCAAAAAATGGGGGGGAATGGGGCATCCAAGCCCCAGCAGGACCAAACCGCCAGCCTGGAATTGCCCGGGCTGCTCGACAAGAACGCGGCCGCCACCCTGCGCGAGGGCGTCGCCGCCACCGCCAAGAATGCCGTGGTGCGAATCGACTTTTCGCGCATCGCCATGGTCGACGAAGCCGGCGCGGAGGAGTGCGCCCATATCCTCGCCGCCGCGCGCAAGGCCAAGCGCAAGCTGCAGGTCAGCGGCGTCGAGCGCCTGATCGCGCTGCTGCAGGATCTCAACCGCGCCACCCACAGCCGCGCGGTGCACTGGCTGCTGCTGCTGGAGCTGTACCAGACGCTCGGCCAGCAGGAAAATTTCGAAGACCTGGCCGTCGACTATGCCGTTCGCTTCGAAGTGTCGCCGCCGTCCTGGAGCGAGGTGCAGGCCGCCGAGGTGGTGCAGGCCGCTCCTGCCGCGCCATGCGACGACGCCCTGATGCTCTTCGGCGAAATCACCCCCGCCGACGACAGCGCCCTGCAGCAGTTCGGCAGCTACGCCGCCACCCACAACGAGGTGCTGGTCGATCTGACCCAGGTCACCCGCGTCGATTACGGCAGCGTCAGCCAGTTCATCAGCGTGCTGATGCAATGCCTGGGCAGCGGCAAGGCCATCACCCTGCGCGGCCACAATGCGCTCATCCACGAACTCTTCCGCGTGATGGGAATCGACCAGCTGGCACACCTCATCCCGCACCACCCCGACTGACTTCGCCCGTCCCGCCCGAACGGGCCGGGGGCATCGCCTGCCACGTATAATTCAGGCGCCCGAATTTAACCGCGAAGCAGGACAAGACGCCTTCCCTCGCACCGCTTCACGTCCTTCGCGGTCAAAGCGCTTTTTAGCAACAAGGATAATCCCGTCCATGGAACAGTATCGCGGCACCACCATTCTCTCCGTCCGCCGGGGCTCCGACGTCGCCCTCGGCGGCGACGGCCAGGTCACGCTCGGCAACGTCGTCATCAAGTCCACCGCGCGCAAGGTGCGGCGGCTGTACCAGGAAAAGGTCCTGGCCGGGTTTGCCGGCGGCACCGCCGACGCGTTCACCCTGTTCGAGCGCTTCGAGGCCAAGCTCGACAAGCACTCCGGGCACCTGATGCGCAGCGCGGTCGAACTCGCCAAGGACTGGCGCACCGACCGCATGCTGCGGCGGCTCGAAGCCATGCTGGCGGTGGCCGACCGCGAGCACTCGCTCATCATCACCGGCAACGGCGACGTGCTGGAACCCGAGCTCGGCATCGCCGCCATCGGCTCCGGCGGCGCCTTCGCCCAGTCCGCCGCGCGCGCGCTGCTGGAAAACACCGACCTGCCCCCGCTTGAAATCGTCAAAAAGAGCCTCACCATCGCGGGGGACATCTGCATTTATTCGAACCAGAATCACGTGATTGAGGTGTTAGGAGATAGGGGCTAGGAATTAGGGAATGTGCGGCCCACGGCCGCGCCCCATAAAAAACCGCGCAGCGACCTCCCCTAGTCCCTAGCTCCTAATTCCTATCTCCCAGCCCCCAGCAATGACGCCCAAAGAAATCGTCCACGAACTCGACAAGCACATCGTCGGCCAGGCGGCCGCCAAGCGCGCGGTGGCGGTCGCCCTGCGCAACCGCTGGCGGCGCCAGCAGGTGGGCGAGCCGCTGCGCCAGGAAATCACGCCGAAGAACATCCTGATGATCGGCCCCACCGGCGTCGGCAAGACCGAGATCGCGCGCCGCCTGGCGCGGCTCGCCAACGCCCCCTTCATCAAGATCGAGGCGACCAAGTTCACCGAGGTCGGCTACGTCGGGCGCGACGTCGACACCATCATCCGCGACCTGATGGAAACCGCGGTCAAGCAGATGCGCGAACAGGCCACGTCCAAAGTGCGGTTCCGCGCCGGGGAAGCGGCGGAGGAACGCATCCTCGACGCGCTGCTGCCGCCGCCGCGCAGCGCCGGCTTCGGCGAGGCCGAACCTCAACGCGAGGAAGGCGCGGCGCGCCAGCGCTTCCGCAAGATGCTGCGCGAGGGCCAGCTCGACGACAAGGAAATCGAGATCGAACTCGCCGCCGTCAGCCCCAGCATGGAAATCTTCACCCCGCCGGGAATGGAAGACCTGTCGCAGCAGTTGCAGGGCATGTTCGCCAACCTCGGGCAAAGCCGCCGGCAGACGCGCAAGCTGAAAGTGCGCGAAGCGATGAAGCTCCTGACCGAGGAGGAAGCCGGGCGGCTGATCAACGAGGAGGACACCAAACAGCAGGCGCTGGAAGCGGTCGAACAAAACGGCATCGTGTTCCTCGACGAGATCGACAAGATCGCCACCCGCAGCGACGCCCACGGCAGCGACGTGTCGCGCCAGGGCGTGCAGCGCGACCTGCTGCCGCTGATCGAGGGCACCACCGTCTCGACCAAGTACGGCATGGTGAAGACCGACCACATCCTGTTCATCGCCAGCGGCGCGTTCCATCTGTCCAAGCCGTCCGACCTCATCCCCGAGCTGCAGGGGCGGCTGCCGATCCGCGTCGAACTGCAGGCGCTCTCGGTGGAAGACTTCGAGCAGATCCTCACCTCGACCGATGCCTGTCTTACGCGCCAGTACGAAGCCCTGCTGGCGACCGAGGGCGAGGCCGAACCTCAACGCGAGGAAGGCGCGGCGCGCCAGCGCTTCCGCAAGATGCTGCGCGAGGGCCAGCTCGACGACAAGGAAATCGAGATCGAACTCGCCGCCGTCAGCCCCAGCATGGAAATCTTCACCCCGCCGGGAATGGAAGACCTGTCGCAGCAGTTGCAGGGCATGTTCGCCAACCTCGGGCAAAGCCGCCGGCAGACGCGCAAGCTGAAAGTGCGCGAAGCGATGAAGCTCCTGACCGAGGAGGAAGCCGGGCGGCTGATCAACGAGGAGGACACCAAACAGCAGGCGCTGGAAGCGGTCGAACAAAACGGCATCGTGTTCCTCGACGAGATCGACAAGATCGCCACCCGCAGCGACGCCCACGGCAGCGACGTGTCGCGCCAGGGCGTGCAGCGCGACCTGCTGCCGCTGATCGAGGGCACCACCGTCTCGACCAAGTACGGCATGGTGAAGACCGACCACATCCTGTTCATCGCCAGCGGCGCGTTCCATCTGTCCAAGCCGTCCGACCTCATCCCCGAGCTGCAGGGGCGGCTGCCGATCCGCGTCGAACTGCAGGCGCTCTCGGTGGAAGACTTCGAGCAGATCCTCACCTCGACCGATGCCTGTCTTACGCGCCAGTACGAAGCCCTGCTGGCGACCGAGGGCGTGGCGCTCAAGTTCACCTCTGACGGCATCCGGCGGATTGCAGAAATCGCCTTCGAGGTCAACGAACGCACCGAAAACATCGGCGCGCGCCGCCTGCACACGGTGATGGAAAAACTGCTGGAGGACATCTCCTTCGACGCCGGCAGCGTCACCGGCGAACACGTGGTCGATGCCGACGCGGTCACCCGCCGCCTGGCCGCGCTGGCCGCCCGCGAAGACCTCGCGCGCTACGTCCTCTGACCCCTGACCCCTGACCCCTAGCCCCTGACCCCTAGCCCCTAGCCCCTAGCCCCTAAGTATGAAACCCGAAACCAACCAGCCCATCGAAACCCGCGGCAAGTTCCTCTCCTCCATCCTGTTCGGCAGCCGCTGGCTGCAGGTGCCGCTCTACCTCGGCCTGATCGCCGCGCAGCTCGTCTACGTCGTCCACTTCATGGTCGAGCTCGAGCATCTGATTGTCGGTACCCTCACGCTCACCGAAGAAGCGATCATGCTCATCGTGCTGGGCCTGATCGACGTGGTCATGATTTCCAACCTGCTCATCATGGTCATCGTCGGCGGCTACGAAACCTTCGTCTCGCGCCTCAACCTCGAAGGCCACCCCGACGAGCCCGAGTGGCTGTCGCACGTCAACGCCAACGTGCTGAAGGTCAAACTCGCCACCGCCATCATCGGCATCTCGTCGATTCACCTGCTCAAGACCTTCATCAACGCCGCCAACCTGGACGACAAGGTGCTGCTGTGGCAGACCGTCATCCACATGGCCTTCATCGTGTCGGCCGTGGCGATTGCCTACATCGACAAGCTCATGCCGCACCCGGCGAAGCATTGAACCTAAAAAAGCAGTTGAACCACAAAGATGCGTCCCGAAGGGACGCATCTTTGTGGTAAATGAAGTGCCGTTTTCAGGTTGAACGGTTCCCATCGAAACCCGCGGCAAGTTCCTCTCCTCCATCCTGTTCGGCAGCCGCTGGCTGCAGGTGCCGCTCTACCTCGGCCTGATCGCCGCGCAGCTCGTCTACGTCGTCCACTTCATGGTCGAGCTCGAGCATCTGATTGTCGGTACCCTCACGCTCACCGAAGAAGCGATCATGCTCATCGTGCTGGGCCTGATCGACGTGGTCATGATTTCCAACCTGCTCATCATGGTCATCGTCGGCGGCTACGAAACCTTCGTCTCGCGCCTCAACCTCGAAGGCCACCCCGACGAGCCCGAGTGGCTGTCGCACGTCAACGCCAACGTGCTGAAGGTCAAACTCGCCACCGCCATCATCGGCATCTCGTCGATTCACCTGCTCAAGACCTTCATCAACGCCGCCAACCTGGACGACAAGGTGCTGCTGTGGCAGACCGTCATCCACATGGCCTTCATCGTGTCGGCCGTGGCGATTGCCTACATCGACAAGCTCATGCCGCACCCGGCGAAGCATTGAACCTAAAAAAGCAGTTGAACCACAAAGATGCGTCCCGAAGGGACGCATCTTTGTGGTAAATGAAGTGCCGTTTTCAGGTTGAACGGTTCCCGGATGCGTCGCAAGAGCCGGCCGGCTGCGCGAATGTTTCAAAGGCCTCTAAGCAAAAATACCTAGTGGAATAGAGAATCCACCCACTGGCGGAATGGTTTTGGTGCGCTTAAGGTACAAGTGCACGCTCGACAAGGAGTCCGACCATGCCAGACGATACGCTTCTCCAGTCCCGCCGCGGTTTCCTGCGGGCATTCCCGGCGATCACCGCCGGGGTGGCGCTGCCCATGGGCAGCGCCCGCGCCGCCGAAGGCATGCACCATTGGGGGATGCTGGTGGATGTGCGCAAATGCATCGGCTGCCAGGCCTGCACCGTCAGTTGCATCATGGAGAACGCGGTGCCGGAGAACAGTTTCCGCACCATCGTTTCCACCTACGTCGTGCAACAGGAGGCGGACGGCCAGACCACGGCGGCCACCTACGTGCTGCCGCGCCTGTGCAACCATTGCGACCATCCGCCCTGCGTGCCGGTCTGCCCGGTGGGCGCCACCTTCAAGCGCGACGACGGCGTCGTCCTGGTGGACGGCGACCGCTGCGTGGGCTGCGCCTATTGCGTCCAGGCCTGCCCGTACGACGCCCGCTTCATCAACCACGATACCGGCAAGGCCGACAAGTGCACCTTCTGCGCCCACCGGGTCGAGGCCGGCCTGCTGCCGGCCTGCGTCGAAACCTGCGTCGGCGGGGCCCGCATTTTCGGCGACCTGAACGATGCCCAGGGCGAGTTGCGGCGCAGGCTGGACGCCGCCAAACGAAGCGATCCCGATGCGGTCAAGGTGCTCAAGCCCGAATCGGGCACCCGTCCCAACGTTTTCTACATCGGCCTCGACCCCCGTTTCCAGGGACGCGTCGACGGCCAGGCCGCCCTGTGGCGGCCGAGCGAGCACGGAGGCTGAAATGAACCCATCCATTGTCGAAGTCGTGAACGTGGCCCGCGAAGTGGCGTGGCTGCCCTGGGCCGTTCAATATTTCTTTCTGATCGGCCTGTCCGTGGGCTGCTTTCTGCTCACCACGCCCTGGTTCGTGCTGCGCCGGCCCTCGTGGGAGCGAGCCGGCCGCATCGCCCTGCTGGGCGCGCTGACCTGCGGCCTGACCGCACCCGTGGCGCTGCTCGCGGACCTGCACCAGCCCGGCCGCTTCCTCAACTTCTACCTGCACCCCAATCCCGGTTCCTGGATGGCCTGGGGCGCCTTCTTCATTCCCCTGTACCTGGGCGGGCTGATGCTCTACGCCTGGCTGGCGCTGCGCCCGGACCTGAAACGCCTGGCCGATGCCGGCGGGCGCTGGGCGGGCTCCTATCGGGCGCTTGCCTACGGCGGCCACGACAGCCTGGGCGCGATCCGCATGGCCGCCGTGCTTGCCCTGTCCGGCGCCGCCCTGGTGGCGCTCTATACCGGCATGGAAGTCATGGTGGTGCGCGCCCGGCCCCTGTGGGACACGCCTTTCCTGCCGGTGCAGTTCTTCATCACCGCCGTGGCCGGCGCCATCGGCCTGGTGTTGGTGCTGGATCGTTTCGTCGGCGACGGCCGCGCGGCGGCGGAAGCCGGGCTGCCACGCCTGCTGGCGGCGACCCAGGTGCTGGTGCTGGCGGTGGGGGCCGCCTGGCTGCTGCTTGGGGTAAGCGGCCTGTCCCCGCGACACGCGGAAGCCCTGGCGCAAGTGGCCCCCTCGGCCGCCTGGCGGATCACCGCGGTGTGGGCCGTCGGCAGCGCGCTGGCCACGTTCTGGCTCGGGATCGCCGCCCGGCATCCGGCGTGGCGGCTGACGGCCGGCCTGATCGCCCTGCACAGCGCCTGGATGATGCGCTGGACGATATTCATCGGCGGTCAGGAAATCCCCAAAACCGGTGCCGGCTACTACGTATATCACCTTCCCCTAGGCCACGAAGGGGTGCTCGGCATCATCGGCACCGCCGGCCTGTGGATCGCCGTCCTGATCCTGCTGATCTCGGTTCTGCCCTGGGCCGGCCCGCGCCGCGCCCAGGCCTGAGGAGAATGCCATGACCACCAACACTCGCCGCAAGATTCTCGCCGCCGGCGGCCTGATCGCCTTCGGTGCCGGCTTCAGCGCCACCGCCGAGCGCATGCTCAAGCCCCTGCTGGGCCGCGACAAGTCGAAGAGCCGGTATCACGGCGCCTCCCTCGAACCCGAATTCAGCATCGATCCGGCAACCGGGACGCTGAAGGTGAACCCCGCGCAGCAGGTGAGCTACACCATGTGCCTCGGCTGCACCACTTTGTGCGGCGTGCGGGTGCGCATCGACCGCGCCGGCGGCAAGGTGCTGCGCGTCGCCGGCAATCCCTACAGCCCGCTCTCCACCGAGCCTCACCTGCCGATGAAGGCGTCGATCCGCGACAGTTTCGTCGCCATTTCCGGCTTCCAGGACAAGGGCCTGGCGGGACGCTCCACCGCCTGCGGCCGCGGCAACGCGGTGCTCGAGCAGATGGATTCGCCGTTCCGGGTATTGCGCCCGATGAAGCGGGTCG
>JAMCVR010000061.1 GCA_023475455.1 Thermoplasmatota archaeon
GGGCGAACAGCATCTTGCCGGTGTTCATGGCGGCCTCCGGGCAAAAGCCCAGAAGACTGCCCGAACTGGCAATCGCCGTTCAAATCGACACCACCCTTCATCGCTCGGAAATCCGCGTCAGTCATGGATTTCAGCGATTCGACCATTCATTTAACCGGACAGCAGTGCGTGGATGTCTCTATCCAGCGCGGCGAGCCATTTGTCATCCACCACCAGCGTCTTGATCTCGGCCTCGGTGAGTTTGGGATAGTGGGCGCAGGCCTTGGCATCGAGGTTGGCCTCGGCCTCCTTGAGGCGCTTTTTGAGGTCGGCTTCTTCGTTGTTGAGGTCGAACCATGCTTGCAGGGCGTCCGCTTCGGCAGTGGCGTCATCGGCAGAGTCCACGGCCATCGTGTGGCCGCACTGGATTCCGGCTTTCGCCGGAATGACGATGCGGCTGAGATGCCAGCCCTGCCAGTCGCTTTTTGCTCGGCCTGAATTTCCTTCAGCCGGGCGGCGACGTTGCCGCCGCGCAGTTCGTCGCAGCTCGACCAGAGCGAGGAATAGAGTTTGGATTTCTTGAGGGCCATAGCTTATTTCTTGGTGTTGTCGTGCCTAAGGAAGTCCCTAACAAGTCCACATTTGTCATTCCGGCGGAAGCCGGAATCCAGTGAAATCAAGAACCTGGACCCCGGCTCTTGCGCCCTTCGGGCATTTGCCGGGGTGGCGACTTGTTCAGAGCTCCCATAGTGCATAAAGGTGGGTACTTTAACGCCTGGATTCGTTCGCTCAACAAATTAACGCCTCGATCAGTACTGCACCACCGCCGGATCCAGACTGCGCCACAGATACCAGGTGGCGACGGTGCGCCAGGGCGCATGGCGTTCGCCGTGCCGGCGCAGGCTTTTTGGGGTGGGGCGCTCGCCGCTCAGGTAATGCAGGGCGACGGCCTTCTGCAGACCGATGTCGTCGACCGGCCAGACGTCGGGGCGGCGCAGGTTGAAGATCAGGAACATTTCCGCAGTCCAGCGGCCGATGCCGCGTACGTCGACGAGTTCGGCGATGACGGCTTCGTCTTCCATTCTTTCCCAGCGCGCCGGTTCGACGCGGCCATCGACGAAATGGCCGGCGAGGTCGCGCAGGTACTCGCCCTTGCGGCGCGACAGGCCGCAGGCGGCGAGCGACCCCAGCTCCAGCGTGGCGACGTGTTCGGGGGTGACGTGCTGCGCAAATCCGGCGAAGCGCGCCCACACGCTGTCGGCGGCCTTGACCGAAATCTGCTGGCCGACGATGGCACGGGCGAGGGTCTGGAACGGGTCGCCGCGGTTGCCCAGCACGCAATCGGGATAGCGCGCGATGAGGGCTGCCATCACCGGGTCGGCGGCGGCGAGTTCGGCGCAGGCGGTGTGCCAATAAGCGGGAGCGCGGGGTTTCATATCAATGCATACAGGTTGCGCAAACCGCGATTCAAAAGCTCCCCTCCCCCGCTTGCGGTGGAGGGGAGTAACGCCTCACGCCTCACGCCTTACAACAAAATGATGTCGTACTGCTCCTGCGGGTAGGTGGTTTCGACCTGCAGCGACACCGGCTTGCCGATGAAGTCGATGAGCTGGGCGAGGCTGCCGGACTCCTCGTCGAGGAACAGGTCGATCACGCTTTGCGCGGCGACGATGCGGTATTCGCGCGCGTCGAACTGGCGCGCCTCGCGCAGGATTTCGCGCAGCACGTCGTAGCACACGGTCTGCGCGGTCTTGATCTCGCCGCGCCCGGCGCAGGTGGGGCAAGGCTCGCACAGCACGTGCGCCAGAGACTCCCGGGTCCGCTTGCGGGTCATCTCGACCAGCCCCAGCGCGGAGAAGCCGCTGACGGTGGTGCGGGTGGGGTCGCGCGCCAGCGCCTTCTTCAGCTCGGTCAGCACCGCCTCCTGGTGCTCGGCGTTGTCCATGTCGATGAAGTCGATGATGATGATGCCGCCCAGGTTCCTCAGGCGCAGCTGGCGCGCGATGGCCTGCGCGGCTTCGAGGTTGGTCTTGAAGATGGTGTCGTCGAAGTTGCGCGCGCCGACGAAACCGCCGGTGTTCACATCCACTGTCGTCAGCGCCTCGGTCTGGTCGATGATGAGGTAGCCGCCGGACTTCAGGTCGACGCGCCGCCCCAGCGCCTTGGCGATTTCGTCCTCGATGGCGTGCAGGTCGAACAGCGGGCGGTCGGCGCCGTAGTGCTGCAATTTGTCGAGCACGGCATGGGTGTAGTTCTGCGCGAACTCGGTCATGCGCTGATAGGTTTCGCGCGAGTCGATGAGGATGCGGCTGGTGTCGCGGTTGACGAAGTCGCGCAGCACGCGCAGCGACAGATCGAGGTCCTGGTACAGCAGGCAGGGCGCCTCGCAGTTGCCGCGCGACTGGATGCTGCTCCACAGCCGCCGCAGGTAGTCGATGTCGGCCTGCATTTCGGCGTCTTCCGCGGTTTCGGCCATGGTGCGCACGATGAAGCCGCCGGTGGCGTCTTCCGGCATCAGCCGGTGCAGCTTCTGGCGCAGTTGCTCGCGCTCTTCCTCGCCCTCGATTTTCTGCGAGATGCCGATATGCGATTCCTGCGGCAGATACACCAGATAGCGCCCGGCGAAGCTGATCTGGGTGGAGAGCCGCGCGCCCTTGGTGCCGATCGGGTCTTTGATCACCTGCACCATCAGGCTCTGGCCTTCGTGCAGGATCTGCTCGATCGGCCGCTCGGGCTCGCTGCCGTGGCGTTCTTCCCAGATGTCGGCCACGTGCAGGAAGGCGGCGCGCTCCAGGCCGATGTCGATGAACGCCGACTGCATCCCCGGCAGCACGCGCACCACGCGCCCCCTGTAGATGTTGCTGACCAGCCCGCGGCACTGCGCGCGCTCGATGTGCAGTTCCTGCACCGCGCCCAGGTGCAGCACGGCGACGCGCGTTTCCTGCGGGGTGACGTTGACGAGGATTTCTTCGCTCATGGTGGGGGCCGGCAGCATTCAGACTGCCAGACCGAAGGCTCTCAATAAAACGGCTGTGTCGTATAACGGCAGCCCCATGATGCCGCTGTAGCTTCCCTCGATGCGCTCGACAAATGCGCCGGCGCGTCCCTGGATGCCGTAGGCACCGGCCTTGCCGAGGTATTCGCCGGTTTCCAGATAGCGGGCGATGGTGGTGGCATCGAGCGCGGCGAGTCTGACCAGGCTGGACGACAGACGCACTTCCAGCCGGTCTTCATGCCGCACCGCCACCGCAGTATGAACGTGATGCTGGCGTCCCGACAGGCGCGCCAGCATGGCTTCGGCATCAAAACGGTCGGTCGGCTTGCCGAGGATGGCGCCGTCCAGCTCGACCACCGTATCCGCGCCCAGCACCGGAAAACGCAGCAGGTGGCGCATATACACGGCGCGCCAGCCGCAGGCCGCCTTTTCGGCCGCCATGCGCTGCGCGAAATCGCGCGCGGCTTCGCCAGGATGCGGCATTTCGATGACATCCATGCGACCGGCCACGGCACGCAGCGGCAGCATGTCGAACGCGACGCCGATCTGCCGCAAAAGCTCGCGTCGTCGTGGCGATTGCGAAGCCAGATAAATGCGTTTATCAACCAGCATGGTGATTCAGCCTATATGGATTCCGCTTCGACGGATGGCGAGCGCGAAGCGGGATCGTCCCTTCAATCCCGATGATAGGGATGCCCTTTAATTATGCACACGGCACGATACAGCTGCTCGGCCAGCATCACCCGTGCCAGCGCGTGCGGCAAGGTCAGTTTCGACAAGCCCAGCAGCTTGCCGGCGCGCGCCTTGACGCTGTCGTCCAGCCCGTCCGCCCCGCCGATCACGAAGGCCGGCGACACGCCTTCCGCCATCCAGCCCCGCAGCCACGCCGTCAGTTCGCGCGTGGTCACCTGCGCACCGCGCTCGTCGAGCACCACGGGCACGCTGCCGGCAGGCAACGCGGCGCGGATGCGCTCGGCTTCCATCTGCCGCGCCCGCGCACCGTCTTCTCCCGCCACGCGATGACCCGGCTTGATTTCGGCGAGCAGCAGCGGCAAGTCGGGCGGCATCCGGCGCGCATAGCCGTCGTAGCCCGCATCGATCCAGCCGGGCATTTTGTGGCCGACGGCGATCAGGTGCAGCTTCACCGGGACTTATCCTGTAAACGGCATTTCACCGCGGAGGACGCAGAGGACTCGGAGGGAAAAGGCGCCGCACGAATATTGCGCATCACCCCCCGGGCGAGAACCTTCTTTCTGCCAGCCATCTGAATTTCTCTGTGTCCTCCGCGTCCTCTGCGGTTCAATTGCTTTTTCCAGGTCTATGCCAGCTTGTTCCGCGCGCGCGCCGCTTCGCCCGCGCCCCACAGCTCTTCCAGATTGTAATGCGCGCGCGTGGCAGGCTGCATCACATGCACCACCACGTCACCGAGATCGAGCAGCACCCAGTCGCCGGTGTCCTCGCCTTCCATGCCGCCAACGTATTCGCCCGCGTCTTTCACCTTGTCGCGCACGTTGTTGGCGAGCGCCCTGGTCTGGCGGTTGGATTCGCCGCTGGCAATCACCATGCGTTCGAACAGCGAGGTGAGCTTGCCGGTGTCGATCACGGTGACGTCGCGCGCCTTGACGTCCTCGAGCGCAGCGACGATCAGTTTGATTTTGTCTTCAATGTTCATGGGTAGGTATAGAGGTGATGTTCGTGAATATAGCCGAGCACGGCGTCGGGCAGCAGGTAGCGCACGCTGCCGTGCCGTGCCAGGGTGTCGCGGATGGCGGTGGCGGAAATGTCCAGCGGCGGCGTCGCGCGCAGCAGCACCGAGCCCGCCGGCCCGGCAGCCGCTCCGTCAACCACCCGGCGTTGCGACACTTCGCTTTTCAGCGGATCCGTCATGGCGTCGGACTGCAGCAGCCGCGCACCGGGACGCGCGGCCACCGCAATGTTCGACAGCACGAACAGCCGCCGCCATTCGTGCCAGGTCGGCAACTCCAGAAACGCATCCGCCCCGAGCAGCAGCCACAGTGGTTGTTCGTTGCCCAGTTCGGCGCGCAAGGCGGCGAGCGTGTCGACCGTGTAGCTCGGGCGCGGGCTCGTCACTTCGCGCGCATCCACCGCAAAGCGCGGGTTGCCGGCAATCGCGCGGCGCACCATCTCCAGCCGGTGACTGGCCGCGGTGCGCGGCGCACCGCGGTGCGGCGGCAGCCCGGCGGGAATGAACAGCACCCGGCCGAGGCCGATCGCATCGGCCATTTCCTCGGCCAGCCGCAGGTGGCCGTAGTGGATGGGATCGAAGGTGCCGCCGAAGATGCCGATTGCGTGCAAAACCTTTTCACCACAGAGGCACAGAGATATGTCCCACAGGGACGGTAGCCCTTGGGACACAGAGTCCTTTCAATAGGAAATCTGCTTTTCTCTGTGCCTCTGTGCCTCTGTGGTTCATGGTTTATCCCCGCACATGTCCATCGCCCAGCACCACCCATTTCTGGCTGGTGAGGCCCTCCAGCCCGACCGGGCCGCGCGCGTGGATTTTGTCGGTGGAAATGCCGATTTCGGCGCCGAGGCCGTACTCGAAGCCGTCGGCAAAGCGCGTCGAGGCGTTGACCACGACGCTGGCCGAATCGACCTCGCGCAGGAAGCGGCGCGCGCGGCCGTAGTCCTCGGTGACGATGGCGTCGGTGTGCTGCGAGCCGTGGGTATTGATGTGGTTCATCGCCGCATCGATGTCGTCGACCACCTTGACCGCGATGATGGGACCGAGATATTCCTCGGTCCAGTCGGACTCCACCGCGGCTTTCAGCTTGTCCGCCGCGATGCCTGCGCCCTGCAGGATCGCCAGCGCCTCGGGGCAGCACCGCATTTCCACGCCTTTGCCGGCGAGCATTTTCCCAATTTCAGGCAGCGCGGCCGCGGCGATGCCGCGCGCCACCAGCAGCGACTCGGCGGTGTTGCAGGTGCCGTAGCGCTGGGTCTTGGCGTTCTCGACGATCTTCAGCGCCTTGGCCAGGTCGGCGCGGTCGTCGACGTAGACATGGCAGTTGCCGTGCAGGTGCTTGATCACCGGCACCCGCGCCTCGCCGGTGATGCGCTCGATCAGCCCTTTGCCGCCGCGCGGCACGATGACGTCGACGTAGTCCTTCATGGTGATGAGCTCGCCCACCGCGGCGCGGTCGGTGGTCGCGATCACCTGCACCACGGTGGCGGGCAGGCCGGCGGCTTCCAGCCCCTCGCGCACGCAGGCGGCGACCGCCTGGTTGGAATGCAGCGCCTCGGAGCCGCCGCGCAGGATCGCCAGCGCCTCGGGGCAGCACCGCATTTCCACGCCTTTGCCGGCGAGCATTTTCCCAATTTCAGGCAGCGCGGCCGCGGCGATGCCGCGCGCCACCAGCAGCGACTCGGCGGTGTTGCAGGTGCCGTAGCGCTGGGTCTTGGCGTTCTCGACGATCTTCAGCGCCTTGGCCAGGTCGGCGCGGTCGTCGACGTAGACATGGCAGTTGCCGTGCAGGTGCTTGATCACCGGCACCCGCGCCTCGCCGGTGATGCGCTCGATCAGCCCTTTGCCGCCGCGCGGCACGATGACGTCGACGTAGTCCTTCATGGTGATGAGCTCGCCCACCGCGGCGCGGTCGGTGGTCGCGATCACCTGCACCACGGTGGCGGGCAGGCCGGCGGCTTCCAGCCCCTCGCGCACGCAGGCGGCGACCGCCTGGTTGGAATGCAGCGCCTCGGAGCCGCCGCGCAGGATCGCCGCGTTGCCGGATTTCAGGCACAGCCCGGCGGCGTCCGCCGTCACGTTGGGACGCGCTTCGTAAATGATGCCGATGACCCCGAGCGGCACCCGCATCTTGCCGACCTGGATGCCGGAGGGGCGGAATTTCAGGCCGTCGATCTCGCCCACCGGATCGGGCAAGGCGGCGATCTGCTCCAGGCCTTCGGCCATGCCGGCGACGGTCTTGTCGTTGAGCTGCAGGCGGTCGAGCAGCGCGGCGTCGAGCCCGCCGGCACGCGCGTGCTCCATGTCGCGCGCGTTCGCCTCCAGCAGTTTGGCGGCGTCGCGCCGGATCGCCGCGGCCATCGCCAGGAGCGCGCGGTTTTTCTGGTTGGTGTCGGCGCGGGCAATCGCGCGCGAGGCTTCGCGCGCCTGTTTTCCCACCGTCTGCATGTAGTTTTTCACGTCCATCATCTTGTCCTGTTACCCGGCCGCCCGCCATCGGGTCCGGCCAGCGTCATGCCCACGCGCAGCAGCGTGTCCCAGGGATCGCCCACCCGTTCCAGTCGCGATCACCTGCACCACGGTGGCGGGCAGGCCGGCGGCTTCCAGCCCCTCGCGCACGCAGGCGGCGACCGCCTGGTTGGAATGCAGCGCCTCGGAGCCGCCGCGCAGGATCGCCGCGTTGCCGGATTTCAGGCACAGCCCGGCGGCGTCCGCCGTCACGTTGGGACGCGCTTCGTAAATGATGCCGATGACCCCGAGCGGCACCCGCATCTTGCCGACCTGGATGCCGGAGGGGCGGAATTTCAGGCCGTCGATCTCGCCCACCGGATCGGGCAAGGCGGCGATCTGCTCCAGGCCTTCGGCCATGCCGGCGACGGTCTTGTCGTTGAGCTGCAGGCGGTCGAGCAGCGCGGCGTCGAGCCCGCCGGCACGCGCGTGCTCCATGTCGCGCGCGTTCGCCTCCAGCAGTTTGGCGGCGTCGCGCCGGATCGCCGCGGCCATCGCCAGGAGCGCGCGGTTTTTCTGGTTGGTGTCGGCGCGGGCAATCGCGCGCGAGGCTTCGCGCGCCTGTTTTCCCACCGTCTGCATGTAGTTTTTCACGTCCATCATCTTGTCCTGTTACCCGGCCGCCCGCCATCGGGTCCGGCCAGCGTCATGCCCACGCGCAGCAGCGTGTCCCAGGGATCGCCCACCCGTTCCAGCCCCTTGGCCTGGCGGTCGATCAGCGCCAGGTCGGCCAATGCCGATTCGACCTGCGCCAGGCTCAGGCGTTTCACCGCCCGCTCGATCTGCGGCGCGCGCTGCTTGTCGCGCCCCCACAGCGTCCGCATCAGCGCGGGCAGGCTGTCGCCTTGGGCCACCGCCAATTTTAGCCTGAGCAGCAACCGCACCGCCGCCGACACCTGCCACAGGATGGCCGGCACCGCTTCGCCGCTGTCCCGCAGATCGGTCACCCCCTGCGCGAAGCGTGCGCCATCGCCCGCATACAGCGCATCCTGCAATGCTTCGGCTTCCAGCCGGCTGACGTCGACCACCGCGTGTTCGACGTCAGCCGGCGTGACGGCCCTAAAGGACTCCGATCCACTAGGCGCTAAAGCGCCTGTGGAATCGTATGTTCCCGGCGGCAGCAGCAGCGCGAGCTTGTCGATTTCCTGCTGCGCGGCGAGCAGGTTGCCCTCGACCCGGTCGGCCAGGAAGTCCAGCGCGGCGCGGTCGGCACGCAAGCCCTGCCTGGCCAGCCGCCGCTCGATCCAGGCGGGCAAAGCGGCACGGTCGATGGGACGCGCTTCGACCACCACGCCGCTTTTGGCCAAGGCTGAAAACCAGCGGCTCTGCATGGTTTTCCACTCCAGCCCCGGCAGGCTGATAAGGGTGAGCGTGTCGGCCGGCAGCCGGGCTGCATAGGTCTCCAGCGCCTTGGCGCCGTCGACGCCGGGCTTGCCGGAGGGAATGCGGATCTCGGTCAGGCGGCGCTCGGCGAACAGCGAGAGGTTGTCGCCGCCGGCGAAGATGCCCTGCCAGTTGTAGCGCCCCTGCGCGAGCTTGTCGATTTCCTGCTGCGCGGCGAGCAGGTTGCCCTCGACCCGGTCGGCCAGGAAGTCCAGCGCGGCGCGGTCGGCACGCAAGCCCTGCCTGGCCAGCCGCCGCTCGATCCAGGCGGGCAAAGCGGCACGGTCGATGGGACGCGCTTCGACCACCACGCCGCTTTTGGCCAAGGCTGAAAACCAGCGGCTCTGCATGGTTTTCCACTCCAGCCCCGGCAGGCTGATAAGGGTGAGCGTGTCGGCCGGCAGCCGGGCTGCATAGGTCTCCAGCGCCTTGGCGCCGTCGACGCCGGGCTTGCCGGAGGGAATGCGGATCTCGGTCAGGCGGCGCTCGGCGAACAGCGAGAGGTTGTCGCCGCCGGCGAAGATGCCCTGCCAGTTGTAGCGCCCCTGCACGGTGTAGACGGTACGTTCGCTGTGCCCGGCCGCGCGCGCCGCCGCGCGGATGGCATCGGCCGCCTCCTGCGCCGCCAGCGGCTCGTCGCCCACCACCACGTAGAGCGCGGCGAGACCGCGCGCAAGCTGGTCGGGCAGGCGGTCGGCCGGGATGTTCAACCTAGAAACCGCAGTTGGACGCGCCAGATGGTGCGTCTGGGCATGTGGCTGTCGCGAAGCGAGGAGGCGGCAGGCCAATGCCTGCAACGACGAGCGACAAAGACAGGCGCGCGACCGGACGTGCCGGCGGGTGCGTAGCGGATTCAACCTGGCGACGAATTACGGCGAAGGCTGAAAAGCCGGCATTCATACAGAATTCCATGAAATTGTGAGCAGTCAACTGCGGTTTTTAGGTTCGGTTCCGTTGCCAGGTTTGATGCTTTGCAGGCGGCGCAGGATCCGCAGCACGGCGGAGTCTTCCATGTCGCGATACAACAATTGCTCTTCCGACGACTTGGCTCGTCGCCCACCACCACGTAGAGCGCGGCGAGACCGCGCGCAAGCTGGTCGGGCAGGCGGTCGGCCGGGATGTTCAACCTAGAAACCGCAGTTGGACGCGCCAGATGGTGCGTCTGGGCATGTGGCTGTCGCGAAGCGAGGAGGCGGCAGGCCAATGCCTGCAACGACGAGCGACAAAGACAGGCGCGCGACCGGACGTGCCGGCGGGTGCGTAGCGGATTCAACCTGGCGACGAATTACGGCGAAGGCTGAAAAGCCGGCATTCATACAGAATTCCATGAAATTGTGAGCAGTCAACTGCGGTTTTTAGGTTCGGTTCCGTTGCCAGGCGAGACCGCGCGCAAGCTGGTCGGGCAGGCGGTCGGCCGGGATGTTCAACCTAGAAACCGCAGTTGGACGCGCCAGATGGTGCGTCTGGGCATGTGGCTGTCGCGAAGCGAGGAGGCGGCAGGCCAATGCCTGCAACGACGAGCGACAAAGACAGGCGCGCGACCGGACGTGCCGGCGGGTGCGTAGCGGATTCAACCTGGCGACGAATTACGGCGAAGGCTGAAAAGCCGGCATTCATACAGAATTCCATGAAATTGTGAGCAGTCAACTGCGGTTTTTAGGTTCGGTTCCGTTGCCAGGCGAGACCGCGCGCAAGCTGGTCGGGCAGGCGGTCGGCCGGGATGTTCAACCTAGAAACCGCAGTTGGACGCGCCAGATGGTGCGTCTGGGCATGTGGCTGTCGCGAAGCGAGGAGGCGGCAGGCCAATGCCTGCAACGACGAGCGACAAAGACAGGCGCGCGACCGGACGTGCCGGCGGGTGCGTAGCGGATTCAACCTGGCGACGAATTACGGCGAAGGCTGAAAAGCCGGCATTCATACAGAATTCCATGAAATTGTGAGCAGTCAACTGCGGTTTTTAGGTTCGGTTCCGTTGCCAGGTTTGATGCTTTGCAGGCGGCGCAGGATCCGCAGCACGGCGGAGTCTTCCATGTCGCGATACAACAATTGCTCTTCCGACGACTTGGC
>JAMCVR010000010.1:0-6838 GCA_023475455.1 Thermoplasmatota archaeon
GTTTTCGACCTGCACGCCCAGATGGTTGAGGCCGGGCGCGGCGCCGCGCGCCGAAATCGCGAAGTTGGCGCGCGGATCGTCGAGCATCCATTTCGCGTAATCGGACTTGAGCACAGTGGGCTCGGCGGCAAACAGGGCGGAATAGAACTTGATGCTGGCGGCCAGATCGTCGACCGCAACGTGTACATGCAGGCGTTTCATGTTGACTCCTTTTCGGTAACGCAGGCCGGGGTGCAGACCGGCGAGCAGGGGTTGCCGCCGCAGCAGTTTTCGGTAAGAAAACCGAGCAGCGCGTTCATGGTCGCGAAATTCGCGGTATAGATGACGAAGCGCCCCGCCTGCTGCGAGCTCACCATGTCGGCGTGCGACAGCTCCTTCAGGTGGAAGGACAGCGAGGACGGCGCGATACCGGTGAGTTCGCTGATCCGGCCGGCGGCCAGGCCTGCCGGGCCGGCCTGGACCAGCGCGCGGAAAATGGCCAGGCGGGAATCCTGGGCCAGGGCGGCAAGCGCGGTGACGACGGCTTTCGTTTTCATGCTTCAATGATAATTGAAACGTTTAAAATTTCGCAAGCGTTTTCTTCGCCCCCGCAGACCGATTTTTGATCGGCCCTCGGCCCATCAAACCGGCAATCCTGAAAATACCGATCCGAAGGGGAATAAACTCGGCAATAGGGGTGTTCACGTCCATGCAAGCCCAGGCTTGCCCATTCTTCTCAAACCCTTGAACAAGGAAACGCCATGAACACCTCGTTGACCGCCTCCCTCGCTGCCCTGAGCATGCTGGTTGCCTGCGCCAGCCCCTACGCCGCGCCGCCCATCAAGACCGAGATGGGCGTGCTCACCAACCCCGCCGGGATGACGCTGTACGTCTTCGACAAGGACGTGGCCGGCTCCGGCAAAAGCGCCTGCAACGGCGAATGCGCCCAGAAATGGCCGCCCCTGGCCGCCGCGGCGTCCGACAAGGCCAGCGGCGACTACGCCGTCATCACCCGCGACGACGGCTCCAGGCAGTGGTCCTACAAGGGCAAGCCGCTCTACCTGTGGTTCAAGGACCAGAAGCCGGGCGACATGACCGGCGACGGCGTCAACAACGTGTGGCATACCGCCAGGCCCTGAGTGCGCGCCCGTCCCGATCTGATCGAGCACCTCCCCCGCCTGCGCCGCTATGCCCGGGCGCTGACGGGGGACGCCAATCGCGCCGACGACCTGGTGCAGGACACCCTTGAGCGCGCGCTGGCGAAGCTCGACCTGTGGCAGCCCGGCAGCGACCTGCGCGCCTGGCTGTTCACCCTGATGCACAATCTGTTCGTCAACCAGATCCGCGTCCGTCGGCCGCAGGAAACCGTGATGGAGGACGCGCTGGACGAGCCGGTGAGCGGCGGGCAGATGGAAGCGCTGGCCGCGCGCGACATCCACGAGGCGCTGGCACGGCTGCCGGAGGAACAGCGCGCAGTCCTGCTGCTGGTGGGGCTGGAGCAATTCGGCTACGCCGAAGCCGCCCAGGTGCTGGGGGTGCCGACCGGCACCGTGATGTCGCGTCTCTCGCGTGCGCGCGAGCGCATGCGGGCCATGCTGGCGGGCGAACCCGCGATCAAACTGAAGCTTGTGAAATGACAGACACCGTGCACGAACACGAACTCCACGCCTATGTGGATGGCACCCTGCCCGAGGCCCGCCGCCTCGAGGTCGAGGCCTGGCTGGCGGCCCACCCGGCCGATGCCGCGCGCGCGCAGGCCTGGGCCGCACAGAACCAGTCCCTGCATGCCGCCTTCGACAGGGTGCTCAACGAGCCCTTGCCGCTGAACCTGGTGCGCGCCACGCGCCGCCCGTCCATGGCCATGCCATTCAAGGCGATGGCGGCGATGCTGGCCATGCTGGCGACCGGGCTGCTCGGCTACGCCATCGGCCTCGGCACCCCCAAGCCGGCGCCCGCCGCTTATCTCGCCCGCGATGCCGCCATCGCCCACGCCGTGTTCAGCCCCGAAGCGCGCCACCCAGTCGAGGTGGACGCCGCCCACGCGAACCATCTGGTGGCCTGGCTTTCCAAGCGCGTCGGCACCCAACTGCAGGCGCCGGATTTCAGCGCGCAGGGCTTCGAGCTGCTCGGCGGCCGCCTGCTGGCCGGCGAAACCGGCCCGGTCGCGCAGTTCATGTACCAGGACCGGATCGAGCGCCGCGTCACCCTCTATGTGCGCCGCGCGGTGGCCGGCAACAAGGAAACGAGCTTCCGCCACGCGACCGAGAACGGCGTCGACGTGTTCTACTGGATCGACGGCGATTTCGGCTATGCCCTGTCGGGCCAGATCGGGCGTCAGGCCATCCAGAAGCTGGCCGAAGCCGCCTACGCCCAGCTGGCCACCAAGTAGGAGCACCCGCAAGGGGTAGGCCGTGGTTGTAAGCCGATCAATCGGCAACAACCACGCACCGGCGTCCTCGCCGCGATTGACGCACCGATGCACACACCACGGCATCGGGCCGGGGGCGGCCCTCCTACCTACCCCCCTGTTTTCCCCAGCATGTCCAGGGCCACCGCCTCGGCAATCCTGATGCCGTCCACCCCGGCCGACAGAATCCCACCCGCGTAGCCCGCGCCCTCGCCTGCGGGATACAGCCCTTTGACGTTGAGGCTCTGGCAGTCGTCGCCGCGGGTGATGCGCAGCGGCGACGAGGTGCGCGTCTCGACGCCGGTCAGCACCGCGTCCTTCATCGCAAAGCCCTTGATCTGCCGGTCGAACGCCGGCAGCGCCTCCCGAATCGCTTCGATGGCGTAATCCGGCAGCGTCGAGGCGAGGTCGGTGAGGTGCACGCCGGGCTTGTATGACGGCTCCACGCTGCCGAGTTGAGTCGACGGCTTGCCCTCGATGAAGTCGCCGACCAGCTGGCCCGGCGCCTCGTAATTGCCGCCACCCAGCTCGAACGCGCGCGCTTCCAGTTTTCGCTGCAGTTCGATGCCGGCCAGCGGCCCGCCCGGATAGTCCTCAGGCGTGATGCCCACCACGATGCCGGCATTGGCGTTGCGCTCGTTGCGCGAATACTGGCTCATGCCGTTGGTGACCACGCAGTTCGGCTCGGAGGCCGCCGCCACCACCGTACCGCCCGGGCACATGCAGAAGCTGTACACCGAGCGGCCGTTTTTCGCGTGATGCACCAGCTTGTAGTCCGCCGCGCCGAGCAAAGGGTTACCGGCGTTCGGCCCCAGCCGCGCGCGGTCGATCAGCGACTGCGGGTGCTCGATGCGAAAGCCGATGGAAAAGGGCTTGGCCTCCATGTAGACGCCGCGCGCGCGCAGCATCTCAAACGTATCCCTGGCGCTGTGGCCGAGCGCGAGGACGACGTGGTCGCTGCGCAATGTTTCGCCGCTGGCGAGCGTCACCCCGCGGATGCGCCCGTCCTCGATCAGCACGTCGGCGACGCGCCGCCGGAAGCGGATTTCGCCGCCCAGTTTTTCGATCTCGTGGCGTATGGTCTCGACCATGCCGACCAGCCGGAAGGTGCCGATGTGCGGCTTCGACACGTACAGAATTTCCTCCGGCGCGCCCGCCTTGACGAACTCGGTCAGCACCTTGCGGCCGTAGTGCCTGGGGTCCTTGATCTGGCTGTAGAGCTTGCCGTCGGAAAAGGTGCCGGCGCCGCCCTCGCCGAACTGCACGTTGGATTCCGGATTGAGCACGTGCTTGCGCCACAGTCCCCAGGTGTCCCGAGTGCGCTCGCGCACCGCCTTGCCGCGCTCCAGCACGATGGGCCTGAAGCCCATCTGCGCCAGCACCAGCGCGGCGAAGATGCCGCAGGGGCCGAAGCCGACCACGAGCGGGCGCTCGATCAGGTTCTCCGGCGCATGCCCGACGAAGCGGTAGGCCATGTCCGGCGTCGGCGCGAGGTGACGGTCGTTGCGGAATTTCTTCAGCAGCGCCGCCTCGTTTTTGACCTCGACGTCGACCGCGTAGATCAGCAGCAGCGCGTGCTTTTTGCGCGCATCGTGGCTGCGCTTGAAAATGCTGAAGTCGAGAAGCGCGTCGTCCGCCAGTTCCAGACGTTTCAGGATCGCCGCGCGCAGGGCCTCGGGCGGATGGTCGAGCGGGAGTTTGAGTTCGGTCAGTCGCAGCATGGTGTCGTGCTTTTAATTGGGTCAGCCAGCGTGATGCTGATTGAAATACAGACGTCATTCCGGCGAACGCCGGAATCCAGAAGAATCCGCCGACTGGGCACCGGCATCCGCCGGTGTGACGCTTTCAGCGCTTCCTAAATAATTCAATGCGCCCTGCCCCGCCGCGCGTCCGCTGGCAAAACAGGCCGTCAGCAGATAACCGCCGGTGGGCGCTTCCCAGTCGAGCATCTCGCCCGCGCAGAACACGCCGGGCAAAGATCGCAGCATCAGCTGTTCGTCGAGCGCCTCGAAGCGCACCCCGCCGGCGCTGCTGATCGCCTCGTCGAGCGGGCGCGCGGCGACGAGCGTGAGCGGCAGCGATTTTATCGCGTGCGCGAGCTTCACCGGGTCGTTCAATTGCTCCGCCGGCAACACTTCGCGCAGCAGCGCCATTTTCGCGCCCTTGATGCCGGCGCGGCTTTGCAGGTGGCTGGACAGCGAACGCGCGCCGCGCGGGTGGGAAACTTCGGCAATGACGCGTTCCAGGGTCTTGTCCGGCGCCAGGTCCAGTTGCAAGGTCACCGCGCCCCGCATGGCAATCGTGTCGCGCAGCGGCGCCGACAGGGCATACACCAGGCTGCCTTCGATGCCGCCGTCGGCCAGCATCAGCTCGCCGCGGCGTTCATGCGTCTGTCCGGTAGCGTCGGTGAATCGCAGCGCCATGGTTTTCAGCGGCTGCCCGGCGAAACGGCTGCGCAGATGCGCGCTCCAGCCGCCCGCCACGTCGAAGCCGCAATTCGACGGCAGCAAGGGCGCGACCTCGATTCCGCGCTGCGCCAGCAGCGGCACCCACGCACCGTCCGATCCCAGTTTCGCCCAGCCGCCGCCGCCCAGCGCCAGCATCACCGCGTCGGCTTTCACGGCAAGCTCACCCATGGGCGCAGCAAAGCGCAGCGCCCCCGCATCATTCCAGCCCAGCCAGCGATGCCGCACATGGAACCGTACCCCGGCTTCGCGCAGCCGGTGCAGCCACGCACGCAGCAGCGGCGCCGCCTTCATGTCCGTGGGAAACACTCGCCCCGACGAGCCGACGAAGGTTTCGACCCCCAGCCCGTGGCTCCACTCGCGCAGCGCGTCGGGGGGAAAAGCTTCGAGCAGCGGCTTGATGGCAGCAGCGCGCGCGCCGTAGCGCGACACGAAGGCGCCGAACGGTTCGGAATGCGTGATGTTCATGCCGCCCATCCCCGCCAGCAGGAATTTGCGGCCCACCGAAGGCATGACGTCGTACAGATCGACCTGAATGCCGCCTTGTGCGAGCACCTCGGCCGCCATCAAACCGGCCGGGCCGCCACCGATGACGGCCACGGTCAGGCCCGTGCCACGGCAATCGGATGAATAAACAGCACCCCCTGGCTGTCGGTGCAGCCCGTCCGCAGCAGGATGTGGCGCAGAGGGTCTCGACCGGGGTGGAACGGGCTTTTGCCCTTGAGCATGCGGCGCAGCATCGGGCTTGCCGTGTCCAGAAGCTGGATGGCAAGGGCCTGTCACGCCCCCCTGCGCCGCAAGGTATCCGCCAATACGGAAAGTGCATCGGCAAGGCGTCTCGCCGTTTCCGGTTGAGGCAACGGCACCTTGAGATTTCGCACCCCGGTGTAGGGATCGCGCTCGATCCAGGGATGGGCCGGCCCTGCGGGATTGCTGGCCGCCGTCAAGGCTGAGACCAGTTGAGCGCCGGCCACAACCAAGGCTTGCCAGGGATCGGCGTCCGTGTGTATTGGAGCCTTCGATACGCCAGGCCCAATTCCTGTTTCCTCGCCCGCTCCTGACGCGAGATCCACAATCCCTTCCTGCACGGGGGCAGCTCCAATTGCGGCCACCGTACCTGCCGCTTCTTCGGCAGATGTCATCGCCTCGCCCTCACCGATGCGACCGGCGACATTCTCGACCTCCTTCATGAAGCGGTTGAGGCGAGAGCCGCCCAGCGATATCTCGCCCGTGCCGCCGTCCAGTATGCCCGCCGACAACGAACGTTTGAAGGCCAGCACCGAAAGCATGCCTTCCTCGATCGTGCCCTTGGCGACAAAATTGACAATCTGTATCGGACGTTTCTGGCCTATGCGATGAATGCGCGCGATGCGCTGTTCGAGAATCGCCGGGTTCCAGGGCAAATCCATGTTGACCAGCGTAGAAGCATGTTGCAGATTGAGGCCGGTACTGCCGGCGTCAGTCGAGAGGAACACCCGGCAGCCGGGATCGTCGCGGAAGCGTTCCACCAGCGCCGGCCGCTTCTCCGAGGGCACGCCGCCGTGGAAGCTGACGTAGCCAATCCCGCGCGCTTCCAGGCGCCGGATCACGATGTCGTGAGTGCGCGTCCATTGGCTGAACACCACGGCCTTGGCGTCCAGTTGCTCGAACAGGCCGTCAAACAGCGCCGCCAGTTCGTCCGCCTTGCGCACGGCTGGCGGACAATCCGTGCCGGCGCGGAAATGCACGGTGCGCATGCCGTCGTTGCGCAAATAGAGTTCGGAGAACGGCGGATGGTAGCCGCGCGCAAAAGCGGCCTTGGCGCCGCGTTTTTTCTCCAGCGCGGCGAGGACAAATTCAATATGCTTGCACGTGCCCAGCTCGTTGGTCCAGTATGCCCGCCGACAACGAACGTTTGAAGGCCAGCACCGAAAGCATGCCTTCCTCGATCGTGCCCTTGGCGACAAAATTGACAATCTGTATCGGACGTTTCTGGCCTATGCGATGA
>JAMCVR010000010.1:6848-10590 GCA_023475455.1 Thermoplasmatota archaeon
TCCGATCTCGGCGAGGACAAATTCAATATGCTTGCACGTGCCCAGCTCGTTGGTGGCGTAATCGGGGCAGGCGCAATAATTGTCGCCCGGCAGTTTGCCGCGTATGGCCACGCGATAGGCGCTGTTCGACTGCGGGTTGCTGACGCGGAACTCGGAAAAGAACGGCTCCGCGCCGATGTTTTCCAGCCCGAAAGCCTGCTCGCGGCCGAACTGGCGGCGCAGCGCACGCTGCCATTCCACCGGAGTGCGAGAAAGCTTCGGTTCCTTTACGGGCTTGCCAGTCCTGGCTGTTTTGCCGTTACGCGACCTTGTTTGCATGCGTGCGACCTTCCTTCGGAACTGCTTTTTTCAGGGACAAAAGGGGCAAGGGCCATCACTTGCCCTGTCGCTCCCTGATTTTCTTGCGAATCCGCTCGATCTCCAATTGCTTCGCGGCACGCGTTCCCCACTTCGGCGGCGCAGCCTCCTGGCGCTGACGCAGGGCGAGCGCTTCCGCCCGCCGCCGCTCGATGGCTTCCCGAAGCTCCTTCGCTTCGCGCTCCTGCTCCTGCTTGGCGGCCTGCTGTCTGGCCAGGGCGCGCTCCGCCGCAATCGGCACGGTGCGCTCGGGCAATCCGGCCAGTTCCAGGCATTCATCGATTCGCGACCAGACGAAGTCCCAGGCGAACTCATTGACGAAGGGCAGGTTCAAGGCCTGGTAGATCGGTGTCCAAGTCTCGACCCCGTCGACTTTGCGCCGTACCGACAGCCTGGGATTGAACTGGTACCAGCCCTGCGCCACGCGCTGGAACAGCGCCCGGTTGTAGGCGTAGTCGCGTTCCACCTCGTTGCGCGACAGCACGCTGGAGAGGTGCGGGCGCTTGTTGCGCTCCGGTCGCGCCACGTTGGGCGGCAGTTCCTTCCAGACGTCGAGGATCGCCTGCGTTTCGAAGGCCGCATGGGGGCGACGCTGTCTGTGGGTGAATCGCGTCCTGAACAGCGTCCACAGGGTCTGGAACAGGAAATACTCCGACAGATGCCGGTCGATCCGCACCAGGCGCTCGCCGGTATTGACGTCCACCGAGGGCGGCGCCAGCAGTTCATACAGCGCCGCAAACGGACCATGCGCGAATCCGGGATCGCGGAAGGCCTCGCGCATGGCCCAGTGCAGGGCGTTGCCGCCAAAGTGGTCGGTGGCATCGCGATCCGCCCCTCGCCCGATCAAGGCCTCGACCAGGGGCACATTCCCCGCCGCCGCCGCCGCCATCAGCGGGGTCAGGTTCATCGGCAGCCGGTGTTCCAGCCCATGCTGGTCGCACTGGCGCAGGATGTCCTTGAAGTTGTGGGCGAAATAGGTAGCGTAGGTCTTGCGCGCCAGACCGGCGCGTTGTTCGTGGAAGCCTCGGGCGGCGTCGAATTTGGCCTCCTGTGCGAGCCACGCCGCGAGCACCGGCAGGTCGTGACAGGCAGCGATGTCGTAGAGTTGCTGCCGGTGCCTGTTGCCGGGCACCTGTTCGCGAAACACCCTGACGAGCAGTTCCTCGCTGCGCGCCTGGTCGAACACCGGCCAAGGCACGGGCGTTTGCTTGAGGATGTCTTTACGGATGGCGTCTGCCTGTTCCTGCTTGCCTTGCAGTTCAAGCTTGCACGCTTCCTTCTGCCAGTCTTCGAGCGTCGCTTGCCTGGCCTCGACCTTGACCTGCCCGGCGACGGAGACATCGAGCAGCCCGAAAAGCGGATGCTGGGTATCGGACTCGATGATGTAAAGGTTGCGGATGGCCCGCGTCAGCGCCACGTAGAGCGCATTGACGAAGAACTTGTAGACCTCCAGCGACTTGTCGCTCTTGTCCCTGGCACGGCGGTAGTCGAGCTGGTCGCCGGCCAGATCTTCCTTGCGCACGCCTTCGACGATCTCGGTGAATGCAGCCCGGTGGTCGGAGACGAAGCGGTAGAGCACGATGTTCTCGTATTCCAGGCCCTTGGCTTCATGGATGGAGAACAGCAGCGGCGTGGTGAAGTGCTTCCTCGCCTCCGCCTTGTCCTCGTCGCGCATGACCAGCACGGCGAACTGGGTGGATTTCCGGATTTGCTGGTCGAGGTCCTTCTTGAAGGCATCCTTGTCGGGAACCAGACTGACGGCGCCGGCATCGCCGCCTACCGCCTTCACCAGGTAATTGCTTTCGCGGTCGATGGAACCGAAGCGGCGTTGCTTGATCTTGAGCAGTTGATTGGCGACGCGGGTCGCCTCCAGACCATTGCGGAAGTTGGCGGCCAGCACCCGCAGTTCCTGCCGCTCGGCCAGGCCGGGGGCCTTCCAGAACAGGCTTTTCACCTGCGCCCAGGAGAAGAAATTGGGGTGCACGATCTGGTTCGAATCGCCGCAGAGCAGGAAATGTCCGGGCTTTTTCAGGGTCTTGAGCACCAGGGCCAACTGGATGGGCGTGATGTCCTGCACTTCATCGATAACGATGAAGTCGTAGCGTGCGCTGGCATGGGCGAGCCAGTCCTGGGCGACGAGACTGAGGTCGAACAGCTTCGCTTCGGCGAGCCAGGCGCGGTATTTCTCGAACAGGTCATAGACAGTGTCGCGCTGAGCCTCCGGGAAAATTGACTGGCGCACACCAAGCGCCCGGTAGGCCTCGCGCGACAGGATGCCCTCGGCGGAGGCCGCGATCACGCCGCGAATTTCCTCGAAGGCCTGGTGGGCATCGATATCGCGAAACGCCTGGCGCATGCGCCCGAACCACCCGGCGAAATCGCGCCAGTGCGCCTCCCTCCCCGGCGGCACATGAATCGACTCGACGAATTCGCGGTAGGAGAGGAACACGGCCTCCTGGCCGGCGTGTTCGAAACCATTGGCGTAGTAAAGGTCGCGGGCGCTTTGCGCCAGGTAGGCGGAATGGGTGACGTAGAGCACCTCGCCTTCGGCATGTTTCAGCTTTTCCAGCGTCAGCGCGGTCTTGCCGCTGCCGGCGCTGCCGACCAGCACGAGCGGCGGCGGCAGGCGGTAGATGGATTCCTGGGCGTCGTCAAAGGAGATCGGCTTGTCGAGCAGATGCACCTGGGCATGCTCGGGGTGGAGATAACGCAGCGGCTGGGCCTCGCGCCTGGCCTCGGCGGCATCGCAGTCGGGAATTTTCGCTTCGTCGATGGCCGCGCCGCGCAGAAACCGTGACTTGTCGTAGTCGTGGTTGGCGATAACTTCCAGGATCAGGGCGCAAACCTCGTCGCCATGGCGCACCAAGGAGAACAGCAGCCGGTTGGCGTCGTCCAGCCGCGCCCGGTAGAACTTGCCGCGACTGAGGCTGGAGAGCTTTTTGACCTGCGCGGCCTTGAAGTCTTCGGCGGCAATGGCATCCACCACCTTGCGGTAAGTCTTGGCGGCACGCGAGGTGTCGAGGCCGATGTATTCGAGGATTCTCATAGGCTGGGCACACTCAAACTGTGCTCAACTGCTTCAGCCGGAACAGGTCGCAATTGAGCCAGCCTTTCATTTCATTGCGCATCGGCGTCCTTTACGCAGCGTCGGCAAACCCATATCCATTAATGATAATTTTATTCCCACTCAATTGTTTCCGAATGCCGAAACCCTCATGGAACCTGGCTTTTGTTGTTTTGGCCATCGCACTTTACCGTCACTCTTACCGTCAAAAAACGAACGCATTTGCTAGCGCGGAAGATGGACTCGGTTTGATGGGCGGCTACTCCAGCGCATCAATCGTCAACTATCGCCACAAGCGACCCAGGCACTTCTTTTGAAAAA
>JAMCVR010000087.1 GCA_023475455.1 Thermoplasmatota archaeon
CAAGTTCGAGAACAACGGCGCCCAGGATTACGACGACTGGAAAGTCAGCCTGGCCTACGACATGGGCAAGCTCAGCAACGTCACGTCTGGCGTGACCGTTGGCGTGATGTACACCGACACCGATGCCTTCACTTTCGGAGACATTTATGAATAAACTCGTACACGCTTTGGTTCTGACCGGTCTGGTGGGCGTGTCCACCGTTGCGATGGCTGCCGAGGAAAGCCCCCACAGCCTGAGCGCCAACGTCGGGCTTTACAGCAACTACGTTTTCCGCGGCATCTCCCAGACCGGCGGCGACCCCGCGATTCAGGGCGGCCTGGACTACACGCACAGCAGCGGCTTTTACCTCGGCACCTGGGCTTCCAACGTGGGCTGGCTTGAAGACTACCAGGGGTATACCAAGGGCAACATGGAGATCGACGTCTACGGCGGTTTCCGCGGTGGTCTCGGCAAGACCGGCCTGACTTTCGACGTGGGCGCGATCCAGTACATCTATCCGGGAGACAATCCGGGCGTCACCAAAGCGGATACCACCGAGGTGTATGGCGCGCTCGGCTGGAAATGGTTCACGGTCAAGTATTCCTACTACGTCAGTGATGAAGTCTTCGGCTTCGCCGATGCCGACGGTTCCGACTATCTGGATATTTCCGCGAGCGTGCCGATCGGCGAAACCGGCCTGACCGCGGGTGCGCACTGGGGAACGTTCAAGTTCGAGAACAACGGCGCCCAGGATTACGACGACTGGAAAGTCAGCCTGGCCTACGACATGGGCAAGCTCAGCAACGTCACGTCTGGCGTGACCGTTGGCGTGATGTACACCGACACCGATGCCGACCGCACCAAGTGGACTGACCTCAATGGTGAATTTCTTGGCAAAGATACGACCACCGTATGGATTTCCAAGGCTTTTTAACTAGTTGACCCAACCGGAGCGGTGCAAGCGCCCGCTCCATTTCCCCTTGTCCAAAATCTGGGAGACGACATGAAATTCGTAACGGCAATCATCAAGCCGTTCAAGCTGGACGAAGTGCGCGAGGCGTTGTCCGCCATCGGCGTCACCGGCCTGACGGTTACGGAAGTGAAGGGGTTTGGGCGGCAGAAGGGCCATACCGAGCTGTATCGCGGCGCGGAATACGTGGTCGATTTCCTGCCCAAAGTGAAGATCGAAGTGGCCATCAAGGCCGAGCTGCTGGAGCGCGTGATCGAGGCGATCGAAAAAGCCGCCAACACCGGCAAGATCGGCGACGGCAAGATTTTTGTCACCAGCCTGGAGCAGGTCGTGCGCATCCGCACGGGCGAATCCGGCCCCGACGCCCTCTAAGGAGCAGAACATGAAAAAACTATTTGCTTCGCTGGGTCTGATGCTTGCCCTGTTGTCTCCCACCCTTGTGCTGGCTGAGGATCCGGTTGCTGCGCCTGAGGCGGTCGCTGTGGAGGCGACCGAAACCGCCGTTTCTGTCGAAACGCCCGCTGCGGATACCGCCGAGGCTGCGCCCGCTGAAGCTGCGCCCGCACCGATGCCGGACAAGGGCGATGTCACCTGGATGCTGATTGCGACCATGGTGGTGGTTCTGATGACGGTCCCGGGTCTCGCTTTATTCTACGGTGGCTTGGTGCGTACCAAGAACATGCTGTCGGTGCTTACGCAGGTGTTCGCGGTGTTCTGCCTGATCGCCATCCTGTGGGTGGTCTACGGCTACAGCCTGGCCTTCACCGACGGCGGCGGCATGAACAGCTACATCGGCGGACTTTCCAAGATGTTCCTGGCCGGCGTGGATACCAGCGTCGTGGTGGAAACCTTCTCCAAGGGGGTGGTCATTCCCGAAATGCTGTTCATGGTGTTCCAGCTGACCTTTGCTGCGATTACCACCGCCCTGATCGTCGGCGGCCTGGCAGAGCGCGTCAAGTTTTCCGCTTTGCTGGTGTTCTCGGCGCTGTGGTTTACCTTCTCCTATCTGCCGGTAGCCCACATGGTGTGGTTCTGGGGCGGTCCGTCGGCTTTCGACGCACCGGCCGGGTTCCTGTTCGCCAAGGGCGCGCTCGACTTCGCTGGCGGCACCGTGGTGCACATCAACGCAGCCATGGCAGCGCTGGTGGGGGCGTTCGTGATCGGCAAGCGCATCGGTTACGGCAAGGAAGCGATGGCACCGCATAACCTGACTTTCACCATGGTCGGCGCCGGCATGCTGTGGTTTGGCTGGTTCGGCTTTAATGCGGGCTCCAACCTGGAAGCCAACGGCACCACCGTACTGGCTCTGCTGAATACCGTGCTGGCTGCGGCTGCGGCAGCGCTCGCCTGGATGGCCACCGAGTGGATGATCCGCGGCAAGCCCTCCATGCTGGGTGCTGCTTCGGGCGCTGTTTCCGGTCTCGTTGCGGTGACTCCGGCCGCCGGTTTCTCCGGCCCGATGGCCGCGATCGTCCTGGGCGCGGTGGCAGGTGTGGCTTGCCTGTGGGGTGTGACCGGCCTGAAGAAGGCGTTGGGCTATGACGACTCGCTCGACGTGTTCGGCGTGCACGGCATCGGTGGCATCATCGGCGCCATCGGCACCGGCATCGTCGCCAACCCGGCTCTGGGCGGTTCCGGCGTGTACGACTACGCTGCCGGCGCGGTGGCCGAGTTCAACGCCAGCGGCCAGATCATCAGCCAGCTGTGGGGTGTCGGTACCGTGATCGTGTGGTCGGGCGTGGTGAGCTTCGTGCTCTTCAAGCTGGTCGACCTCACCATGGGGCTGCGCGTGCCGGAAGAACAGGAACGCGAAGGTCTGGACACAGCGTCCCACGGCGAGCGAGCCTACACGATGTAATACGAAGTCCTTTCTCCGAGGAAACTGGGGCGCTCTGCAGGGCGCCCCTTTTTTTGCCATGTATTTGCAATGCGCTTGCGTGGGCAAGAGCTGTTCTGGGGACATTCACCGGCCAGGTTGCCTGTAACGGAAGGCGGTGTGGCTATCCCCTTGCCGATTGCCCTACTGCATTCGATGCATCCTGCGAATCCGCTTGGGCATGAGTCTGTTAGGTAAACACTTTGGTTTGGAACTGGCGCACGGCGCCGTTTTCCGCGTTCTGCGGGCGTGAAAACCCAGGCGCGTGCGATTCCGGGGGGAGGGGACAGCAGACGTGGGGCGATGAATTGCCCAGCCGGGGCGTTGACTTTGGTTCGATTAAAAGCTGGAAACGCCCGGAATCCAGCTGGTGCCAGCCAGCGGCACCCGCGCCATCGCCGCCGCTTCCAGGGTTAGTGCCACCAGATCCTCGCGCTCGAGGTGATGCACGTTCTGCTTGCCGCAGGCGCGGGCGATGGTGGTCAGTTCCATGTTCAGCGTCTTCAGATAATTCTTCAGATGGCGGGCGCCGACCTCGGGGGTCAGCCGTTGTTCCAGCACGGCGTCCTGCGTGGTGATCCCGACCGGGCACTTGCCGGTATGGCAGTGATGGCAGTATCCGGGCGCGGTGCCGAGCGCGGCGTAATCCGCTGTGGCATCGTGGTGCGCGCCGTTCTGGAACCAGCTGTCGTGGTTGCAGCCCAGCGCGATCAGCACGCCCTGGCCGATCGACACGGCGTCGGCGCCCATCGCCAGCGCCTTGGCGACGTCGGGGCCGGTGCGGATGCCGCCGGAGACGATGAGCTGTACCTTGCCCTTCATGTCAAGATCTTCCAGCGCATCCACCGCCTGACGCACTGCCGCCAGCGTGGGGATGCCGACGTGCTCGATGAAGCAGGTCTGGGTTGCCGCGGTGCCGCCCTGCATGCCGTCGACCACCACCACGTCGGCGCCGGAGTGGACGGCGAGCTTGACGTCGTTGAAGGTGCGGGTGGCGCCGACCTTGACGTAGATCGGCCTCTCCCAGTCGGTCAGTTCGCGCAACTCCTGAATCTTGATCGCGAGGTCGTCGGGGCCGGTCCAGTCCGGATGGCGGCAGGCCGAGCGCTGATCGATACCGGCCGGCAGCGTGCGCATCCCGGCGACGCGGGGCGACACCTTCTGGCCGAGCAGCATGCCGCCGCCGCCCGGCTTGGCGCCCTGGCCGATCACCATCTCGATGGCGTCGGCGCGGCGCACGTCGTCCGGGTTGAAACCGTAGCGCGAAGGCAGGCACTGGTAGACCAGGGTCTTCGACGACTGCCGTTCCTCCGGCGTCATGCCGCCGTCGCCGGTGGTGGTCGAGGTGCCGACTTCGGTCGCGGCGCGCCCCAATGCTTCCTTGATGTTGGCGGACAGCGAGCCGAAGCTCATGCCGGCGATGGTGATCGGGATCTCGATCTCGATCGGCTTCTTCGCGAAGCGGGTGCCGAGCACGGTTTTGGTCGAGCACTTCTCGCGGTAGCCTTCGAGCGGATAGCGCGACAGCGAGGCGCCGAGGAAAACCAGATCGTCGAAATTCGGCAGTTGGCGCTTGGCGCCCATGCCGCGAATTTCGTACAGACCGTGCGCCGCCGCGTTGCGGATGTAGTCGATGGTCTTGCGGTCGTAGCCGAAGGATTCCTCGCGGGCGATGGTTTTTTGATGATCGTTGCTGCTCATGTCAGTACTCCTGATCCGCGTCGGCGTTCCAGTGATAAAGGCTGCGGGCCGAGGCCACGCGTTTGAAGTCGTGCGGGTCGTGCTGCATGCCTGCCGCGGCCAGCAGTTCCTTGACGGAGGCGTAGTCGGCCTCGCTCATCGGTTCGATCCGCGCGTCGGCGCCGAGCGACTTGATGCTGCCCTTCACATAAAGCACCGCCTCGTACAGCGAGTCGCCGAACGCATCGCCGGCGTCGCCGCAGATCACCATGCGCCCGGCCTGCGCCATGAAGGCGGAAAAGCTGCCGACCGAACCGCCGACGACGATGTCGCCGCCCTTCAGCGAAATGCCGCAGCGCAGGCCGGCGTCGCCGTCGATGACCAGCAGGCCGCCGTGCATCGAGGCGCCGGCGCTGTTGGAGGCGAAACCCTTCACGTGCACGCGGCCCGACATCATGTTCTCGGCCACGCCGGTGCCGGCGCTGCCGGTCACGGTGATCGAGGCCAGCTTGTTCATGCCGCCGGCGTAGTAGCCGGCATGGCCGGTGATCTCCACCTCGACCGGGCAATCGAGGCCGACGGCGAGGTTGTGGGCGCCGTCCGGGTTGGTCACCACGACCTGGCGCACGCCCTTGGCCGTCGCCTCCCTGTGGAGGAAGGCATTCACCGCGCGCAGCGGCGTTTGCGCGAGGTCGAAGCTCATGCGTTCCATACGTACATCTCCTCGGGTGCGGGTTCGAATACCCTGGCATTCTTGATGTCGGGCAGATGCGCCAGCGAGCGGAACTCGGAAGCGATCGCCACGTAGTCGTCGGTCTCCGCCACCACCGCAGGCTTGCAGGCGAAGGGATCGCGGATCAGGGCGAGCTTGTCGGCCGTGCCCATGAGGAAGGTGTAGAAGCCGTCGAGCGCCTCGAAGCCTTTCTGCATCGCGGTTTCCAGGTCGTCGCCCTCGCGCAGCCGCCATTCGAGAAAGCGGCAGGAGGCCTCGGTGTCGTTGTCGGTCTCGAAGCGGATGCCGCGCGGTTCCAGCATGCGGCGCACGCCGTAAGGGTTGGACAGCGAGCCGTTGTGCACCAGGCAGAAGTCCTCGCCGGCGGTGAAGGGATGGGCGCGGTCGGGCGTCACCGCGGATTCGGTCGCCATGCGCGTGTGTCCGACCAGATGGCTGCCGGTCAATCCTTGGAAGCCGTAGCGCGCAGCCACCTCGGCCGGCGTGCCGATGTCCTTGTAGAGATCGATCGCACGCCCGGTGGAAAGGATGTGCAGCTTCGGGTAACGCTCCTTGATCCAGCGCTTGACCGGCTCCGGCGCGATGGCAACGGTGAGAATGGCGTGGTTGCCCTGCGCCGCGAGCGTGGCATCAATACCCAGATGCGCCTTCAACTCGTGGCCGAGGCCGAGCCAGTTGAAATCCGCACCGTCCTCGGTCAGCCCCGAATAGAGGCTGATCTTGCGTTCGCCTTCTGCCAGCGGATCGGCGAACACGGCAAGGCCGGCCGAATCCGGCCCACGCTCGGTCATGCCGATCAGCATCGGCACCATCAGTTCGCCGAGGCGGGGTCTCAGCGCCGGCTTCTTCACCAGCAGTCCGACAATTCCACACATGGCACGGTCCTTTCAGAAAAATTCCAGATAGCTGTCGACTTCCCACTCGGAGACATGGCGCATGTACTCGATCCATTCCATGTGCTTGAGCTTGAGGAACTCGTCGGCCACCGGGCCCAGCGCGTCTCGGATCGTCTTGTCCTGCTCCAGCGCGGTGAGCGCCTCGTGCAGGTTCTGCGGCAGGATGGAAATCTTTTCCTTCTTCAGCTCGGCGTCCGTGAGCTCGTAGAGGTTGACGTTGTGCGGCTCGCCCGGGTCGAGCTTGCGCTCGATGCCGTCCATGCCGGCGGCAATCACCGCGGCGGTGGCGAGGTAGGGATTGCAGGCGCCGTCGGGCAGGCGCAGCTCCAGCCGGCCGCCCGGCACGCGCACCATCGACGAGCGGTTGTTGTCGCCGTAGCTGATGTAGGCCGGCGCCCAGGTCGCGCCGGTGAGCGAGCGGCCCACCACCAGGCGTTTGTAGGAATTCACCGTCGGCGCGCAGATCGCCGCCAGCGCCGGTCCGTGCTTCAGCAGGCCGCCGAGGCGGGGTCTCAGCGCCGGCTTCTTCACCAGCAGTCCGACAATTCCACACATGGCACGGTCCTTTCAGAAAAATTCCAGATAGCTGTCGACTTCCCACTCGGAGACATGGCGCATGTACTCGATCCATTCCATGTGCTTGAGCTTGAGGAACTCGTCGGCCACCGGGCCCAGCGCGTCTCGGATCGTCTTGTCCTGCTCCAGCGCGGTGAGCGCCTCGTGCAGGTTCTGCGGCAGGATGGAAATCTTTTCCTTCTTCAGCTCGGCGTCCGTGAGCTCGTAGAGGTTGACGTTGTGCGGCTCGCCCGGGTCGAGCTTGCGCTCGATGCCGTCCATGCCGGCGGCAATCACCGCGGCGGTGGCGAGGTAGGGATTGCAGGCGCCGTCGGGCAGGCGCAGCTCCAGCCGGCCGCCCGGCACGCGCACCATCGACGAGCGGTTGTTGTCGCCGTAGCTGATGTAGGCCGGCGCCCAGGTCGCGCCGGTGAGCGAGCGGCCCACCACCAGGCGTTTGTAGGAATTCACCGTCGGCGCGCAGATCGCCGCCAGCGCCGGTCCGTGCTTCAGCAGGCCGCCGAGGAAGTGGTAGGCGAGCGGCGAAAGGTCGAGGCCGCGCTTGTCCTTCCTGTCGAGAAAGAGGTTCTTCTTGCCGTCCGACAGGCTCATGTGCATGTGCATGCCGTTGCCCGGGCGGTTGGCGAAGGGCTTGGGCATGAAGGAACAGATCAGTCCCATTTCGCTGGCGATCTCGGCGGCCGCCATTTTGAAGAAGACGTAGTGGTCGCACGAGGTCAGACAATCCGCATAGGTGTAGTTGATCTCGAACTGGCCGTTGGCGTCCTCGTGGTCGACTTGGTAGACGTCGATGCCGACCGCGACTAGGCTCTCCACCAGGCGGTCGAGGAAGGCGCGCGAGCGCGACAGGCCCTTGTAGTCGTAGCAGGGCTTGGCGAGCGTGTCGCTGGCCTCGCACGGCTCGATCCGGCCGGAAACGCTGCGTTTCAGGAGCGAGAACTCGGGTTCGAGCCCGGTCATGAACGTCATGCCCATTTTTTCCAGGCGGGCGATCTGCTTCTTCAGCGTGACGCGCGCGTCATAGTCCCAGGGCTTGCCGTGCACGTGTCCGTCGCACACGATGCGCGCGTAGCCGGGCTGCCACGGCACCAGCGACAGCGTCTCAAGGTCACCGACCGCCATGTAGTCGGGGCCGTGCGGCTCGATGCCGAGACCCCACACCGCGAAACCGGCGAAGCCGGCGCCCGCATTGAGGATGTCGTCGAAATGCGCGACCGGCACCGACTTGGCCTTGGACGCGCCGTGGATATCGACGAACTGGGCCAGCACCGACTTGACGTTGTGCTTGGCGAGAAACTTCCTGGCTTCTGCGAGATTCATGAGGTGGCCCCCTGATGGCGTGTTGGGATGGGTTGCGCGAGTTCGCCGGCGACGCCGGCCAGCGTTTCGAAAAACCAGATGCCCCAGGTGCTGTCGCACCACAGGCGGATGCAAGGCGTGCCGTTCTCTTCGGATGGAATGGCCGTGACGCCGACGCCGGCCATCGAGGTCAGCACCACCGGATGCGCGACGGGATCGAGCGCGCGAAAATCGACGCTGCAGATTTCCAGCAGCAGTTCGTCGAGGCGTTCGCCGCGCAGCCGCAACGCCGTGTCCTGGCGCAGCACCGGGTAGACGCCGTGGGCGAGCGGTGCGGCGAGCTTCGCCGACTCCGGTCCCTCGACGAGGAATTCGGTCATCCCCAGGCGAGCGATGAGCCCCCCGGGCAGCGGCAGCCAGCTGTTCGGTTTTTCCGGCACGGGCAGGCCGAGCGCCGCCAACCAGGCGGCAGCGCCCGGGCCCTTCACCCCGGCGCGCGGTGTGCGCGACATGTCGTCGAAAGCGATCGCGCTCATGCCGCCTCCTTCTGGCGCAGGTTGTCGGGATCGTAGAAAGTCGTCTTCGCGACAACGGCCGTAACCAGCGAGCCGTCCGACAGGCGGATCGAGAGCGCCCGGCCCTCCGCCGCCATGTCGGGACGCACGTAGGCGAGGCCGATTCGCCTGGACAATGCAGGCGACCAGGCGATGCTGGTGACGCGCCCGGCGATCTCGCCGTGTTCGATCACCAGGTGGCATTCCTTCGGCACTGCGCCGGCGTGATTCGCCAGCAGCAGGAAACCGACCAACTGCCGGCGGCGCGGCTTGCCGGCGATGGCCTTGAGGCTGCGCTGGCCGACGAAGAAGGGCTTGTCGAGCTTCACCGTCCAGTCGAGCCCGGCCTCGCCCGGCGTGGTCAGCCCGTCGGTGTCCTGGCCGATGATGATGTGGCCCTTCTCCAGCCGCAGCAGGCGCTGCGCCTCGACACCGAAGGGGCGGATGCCGTGAGCTTGACCGGCGTCCATCAGCGCCTCCCACACGGCCGCGCCATGCTCGGCGGGCACGTGGATCTCGATGCCCCATTCGCCGACGAAACCGACCCGCATCAGACGCGCCAGCACGCCGGCGACCGTGCCCTCGCGCACCGCGAGGAAGGGCAGCGACAGGTCGACGTCGGTGAGGCCGGCGAGCACTTGCTTCGCCTTCGGCCCGGCGAGATTCATCGCGGCCATCGCGCCGGTCAGATTGACGATGCCGCAGTCGAGCTTCCACAGCGTGTTCCAGCGCGACAGTTCACGATAGACCTGCGCCGCGCCCGAGGTCGTGGTGGTGAAGTAGAAGTGGTCGTCGGCGAGCCGCGCCACCACGCCGTCGTCAATCACCACGCCGGCCTCGTCGCACATCACGGCGTAGCGCGTCATGCCGACCTTGAGCCCGGCGTATTTCGAGATGTACACGCGTTCGAGGAACTCGGCCGCCTGCGGGCCGCGGACCTCCAGCTTGCCCAGCGTCCCGACATCGATGAGCCCGACCCCGTTCCGCACCGCCAGCGCCTCGCCTTCGATGCAGGCCTCGCGCGACTGCCCCTCGATTTCGTAGTACTCGGGCCGCTGCCACGCGCCGGCGGGCATCCACACCGCGCCCGCCGCGGCGTGAAGGGGGTGCATCGGCGTGCGCCGCTCGGGCATGAAGCCGCGTCCGGCGAGATGCGACATCGGAACCGGATGGAAGAACGGCCGCGCCGTGGTCGTACCGACCTCGCCTGGGGTCGAACCGGTGGCGCGCGCCAGCACGCGCAGCGCATTCATGTTCGAGTGCTTGCCCTGGCTCGGCCCCATGCCGACGGTCGAGTAGCGCTTCATCAGTTCGATGTTGTCGAAGCCTTCCTGGATGGCGTTCTCGAAGTCGGCAAGCTGCAGGTCCTCGTCGAAGTCGATGAAGTTCTTGCCCTGGGGATGCGGCACGATGGGCCAGGGATGGGTCGGCGAAGTAGTCTCGGCCGGCACCTGGACGGGTTTTGCCTCACCGAATCCGCAGTGCGCCGCCGCCGCGCTGCCGGCGCGTTCGCCATCGAGCAGGCGGGATTCGAGGGCATGCACGCCGTTGACGCGACCGCAGGCGAAAACTCCTTCGGGCAGCGTGTCGGGGACGAACTGGTGCACGCCCGTGTCGTAGCGCATCTTCGTCCCGGCCTGGTAGAGCAGCGCCGCAGCGGGCGCCCAGCCGACGCTCATGAAAACGCCGTCGCAGGCGATTTCGGTGACCGCGTCCGCTCCATCCTCCGACGCGATGCATACACCGGCGACGTGCGTGCCGCCGGCGGCCGGCAGCGCCTCGACGATGCCATGCCCGGCATAGAGCGGGATGCCGCGGGCGGCCAGCAGCCATTGCTGGGTGTCCGGCACCTCGCTGCGCAGGTCGACCACTGCCGCCACCTCGATGCCGGCGTCGGCGAAATCCGTCAGCGCGCGGTAGGCGTCGGCGTTGGCGGCGAGCACGACGACGCGC
>JAMCVR010000112.1 GCA_023475455.1 Thermoplasmatota archaeon
CGCGCGCGCTTCCGTCATGCCAGCCCTAAAGGATTGTCGGGATCGATGCCGGGCATGAAGGGCAGGCCGCGCTCGCGGTGGGTGACCTGATAGACGCAGCCGATCCAGTTGCCGACCACCGCCTCGGCGGTGTCGTGCCAGGTGTTGTCGAGCAGCGGCAGCAGGAGCGCCTCGGGGAAGGCCAGCGCCTCGCCCGCCTGCATGCGGCTGCCGAACTCGGCCAGCAGCGCCTGCGCCTGGCGGTTGAAATAGCGCGCCGGGAAGGGCGGGAACGCGGACAGCTTGCCGGCGGCGGCCAGCAGCAGGTCGCGCTTGTATTCCTTCAGGAGCGACACCGTGTCGTATTCGGGATGGCCCTGGAAGAACACCGTGCGCAGACCGTCGCGGCTCACCGCCAGATGCACGCCGGCCTCCGCGCTTTCGACCAGTACCTTGACCCCGGCCGCCTCGAACTGCGCGCGCGACACGTCGTTCCAGCGCGAATGCGGCACATCGAAGCGGGTGTTGACGTCGGCCACCAGCGGGTGGCGCGCGTCGGTGACGCGGTGTTCGAACACGCCCCAGATTTTCTGCGGCTGCTTCACCCGCGTCTGGCCGTGGCGGAACTGCATCACCGCATGGGTGGCGAGGCACGAGCACAGCGTCGAGGTGACATGGTCCCAGGCCCAGTCGATCACCTCGATCAGCGGTTGCCAGAACGGCTCGTCGGCGAGATTGGCGTGGCTGACGTTGGCGCCGGTGATGATGAGCGCGTCGAGCCCCGCCGCGCGGATGGCATCGAAGGGTTCGTAATACTGCGCGATGTGCGCCCGCGCCGTTTCATTGCGCGGCAGCGTCGGCAGGGTGAAGGGGTGCATGTAGAACTGCGCGATCGGGTTGGATTCGCCGACCAGCCGGTAGAACTGCCGCTCGGTCGCCTCCAGCGCCGCGTCCGGCATCATGTTCAAGAGGCCGACGTGCAGCTCGCGGATTTCCTGCTGCGCGGCGCGGTCGGTCGACAGCACCGTGATACCGTCGCGGCGCAGGCGGTCGAAGGTGGGCAGGGCGTTATGCGCGACCAGCGGCATGGCGGCTCTCCATCGGTTCAGATTTCACAAGGAGGACGCGGAGGGCACGGGGGAGACTCTCCTTGTTTTTACTCTGCGTCCTCTGTGTCCTCTGTGTCCTCTTTGTAGACATCCTTCACGCCTTCCGCGCAATCGCCGTTTCCAGCAGCGCCAGAAAATCGCGCTCGTCGCGCACCCGCGCCACTTCCTGCGAGGTCACGGTGTAGCCGTGCGGTTTGGCGATCGCCTCGTAGCGCGGGATGCGCGAATGGAACAGGCGCGGGAACACCCAGCGCGCGAAATCGTCGGGCTCGATCTGCGCCACGAATTCGACGCCCTTTTCCTGCAGATAGACCGGCAGCTGCTCGGCGAGGAAGGCCGGACGGAAATACAGCGGCTTGGGGTCGGACTGCGCGCGGCGGATCAGCGTGTCCTCCTCCTCGCGGGTGGTGGTCTGGATGTAGAGGATCAGCGTGTGCTCGGCCAGGAGCTCGACCAGGCCGGGTTCGTCCAGTTCGCACAGGCTGCCGCCGACGTCGTTGACGAAGTGCGGATAGCCGTAGATTTCCTGGCCCTTGCGGATGAACTCGGGCACGTCCTTCATGGCGGCGATTTCGGCGTCGCGATACGCCGCCTGGCGGCGTGAGAACTCGTCCAGGCTCAATCCGCCCCACTCCGGCCCGCCCAGCTTGCCGACGAAGGTGAGGACCGGGCCGAGGTCGTGGATCTTGATGTTGTTCTTGATGTCGATCCAGTCGCGCCGCAACAGGTCGCGCAGGAAGGGCACCTGCATCGCCTGCTGCTTGATCAGGTCGAGGATGGGTTCATCCAGGTAGCGCGTGCCGATGCGGTAGTCGCCGGAAAAATGGAACCAGTCGTGGCCGCGCAGCATGGAGGAGATGTGCGTCTTACCGACGCCTGACATGCCGAGCAGGGTAATGCGCTTGGTCGGCCAGGCGCGGAAGGATTCGGGGGTGAAATGCATGGGGTCGATTTTCGGATGATTAGCGCGAAGCCTACCGAAAAGCCATGCAATTAAAAAGGTTCTTCGCAGATTACAAGCGGGATCGTTGCCGGGCGGAGGGGGCCGTGGATCAATCGTCTATCTTGGAAAAGCAATCAACGGTCCGCCGCTCGCATCTCTCGCCAGCCAAACCCCTGGCTTGCTCAGCGCAGATGCCGGCCTACAGTAAAAGCGTTTCTCTCCCTGTGCAAAGGAGAAAACGACCTCCGAAAGGCCGTCTTAAACCAACCATGCCCAAGCTTTCCCTCATCGAATCCGAAGCCGCGCGGCTGGTGGGCCGCATACCCGAGGCCAGGCGGCGCGCACGCCAGCAAGCGCTGATCGATTTGTGTGAAACGCACTGGCTGGAAATTCGCGGGCCGGAGCCGGCCACCCCGCTGGCGCATGCGCTGTGGTCGACCACCCCGCCATGCGCGGACCTGCTGGCGGATTTGTTTGCGGCAGGCGATGGGCGACTGGATGGGTTGCCGCATGGCCGGAAAGCGCCGCAGGCGTTTGCGCTACTGGTGCTGGCCGAGATCGAGCGCGGCAATGCGGAAGGAATAAGGCTCGCCCACGAGCCCATGATGTTATTCGAGTCGCCCACCGCAGGGACGCGCTACGCCGAGGGGGTTGCGGCCGCCCTGCGCGGCAGCGGCGAAGCGCTGCATGTGCATCCCCACGACTCACGGCCTGCACTATTGAAAGCGCTGGCCTGCATCGCGGCGCAAACCCGGCGCTGTGATCTCAGAGCGATGACAGGCGTGATCGGCCTGCTGGCTTCACTGCCCGTGGGCGCCCAAGCCGCGGATGAGGCGCTTGAACGGCTGCGTGGCAAACTGGGCGAGACAGGCGTGCACTTCCAGGGCATCGATGAAGATCACCGAAAAGCCATGCAATTAAAAAGGTTCTTCGCAGATTACAAGCGGGATTGTTGCCGGGCGGAGGGGGCCGTGGATCAATCGTCTATCTTGGAAAAGCAATCAACGGTCCGCCGCTCGCATCTCTCGCCAGCCAAACCCCTGGCTTGCTCAGCGCAGATGCCGGCCTACAGTAAAAGCGTTTCTCTCCCTGTGCAAAGGAGAAAACGACCTCCGAAAGGCCGTCTTAAACCAACCATGCCCAAGCTTTCCCTCATCGAATCCGAAGCCGCGCGGCTGGTGGGCCGCATACCCGAGGCCAGGCGGCGCGCACGCCAGCAAGCGCTGATCGATTTGTGTGAAACGCACTGGCTGGAAATTCGCGGGCCGGAGCCGGCCACCCCGCTGGCGCATGCGCTGTGGTCGACCACCCCGCCATGCGCGGACCTGCTGGCGGATTTGTTTGCGGCAGGCGATGGGCGACTGGATGGGTTGCCGCATGGCCGGAAAGCGCCGCAGGCGTTTGCGCTACTGGTGCTGGCCGAGATCGAGCGCGGCAATGCGGAAGGAATAAGGCTCGCCCACGAGCCCATGATGTTATTCGAGTCGCCCACCGCAGGGACGCGCTACGCCGAGGGGGTTGCGGCCGCCCTGCGCGGCAGCGGCGAAGCGCTGCATGTGCATCCCCACGACTCACGGCCTGCACTATTGAAAGCGCTGGCCTGCATCGCGGCGCAAACCCGGCGCTGTGATCTCAGAGCGATGACAGGCGTGATCGGCCTGCTGGCTTCACTGCCCGTGGGCGCCCAAGCCGCGGATGAGGCGCTTGAACGGCTGCGTGGCAAACTGGGCGAGACAGGCGTGCACTTCCAGGGCATCGATGAAGATCACATCCGGTTCGAGGTGCGCGGCCATGCGCACCCGCCGGTGGACACCAGACAGCTTGCCGAAATGCTGGCCGAAATCAGGCGATCGTCGCGGGGTTGAGAAACCGTCCGCAGCAGGCTCGGGGGCCGTCGCAAGGCGGAGGGGGAGCCGGTGAATCGCCTTACCGCTTGCCTTTAGGTTGCCAGCCGTCGGTGAGGGTCTTCATGAAGGCGACGATGTCGTCGATTTCGCGCGCCGTGAGCCCCAGATCGCCCAGTTCGTCGCGATTGACGTTGGCGATCACCTCCGGCGCCGGCCAGCATTTCTGCTTCAGCGCGGTTTCTTCGGTGACCAGGCGCTTGCCGCACAGCGGCTTCTTGTCGCGGTCGTTGTAGAACACCACCGTGCCGCGCAGGGTCTTGAAGTAGCCGTTGTGCATGTACGGACCGGTCAGTTCGATGTTGCGCAGGGTCGGCACCTTGAATTTGCCGTCCTCGGAGCGCTTGTTGACGGTGGCCCCCAGGCCGCCGCGGATGAGGCGCTTGAACGGCTGCGTGGCAAACTGGGCGAGACAGGCGTGCACTTCCAGGGCATCGATGAAGATCACATCCGGTTCGAGGTGCGCGGCCATGCGCACCCGCCGGTGGACACCAGACAGCTTGCCGAAATGCTGGCCGAAATCAGGCGATCGTCGCGGGGTTGAGAAACCGTCCGCAGCAGGCTCGGGGGCCGTCGCAAGGCGGAGGGGGAGCCGGTGAATCGCCTTACCGCTTGCCTTTAGGTTGCCAGCCGTCGGTGAGGGTCTTCATGAAGGCGACGATGTCGTCGATTTCGCGCGCCGTGAGCCCCAGATCGCCCAGTTCGTCGCGATTGACGTTGGCGATCACCTCCGGCGCCGGCCAGCATTTCTGCTTCAGCGCGGTTTCTTCGGTGACCAGGCGCTTGCCGCACAGCGGCTTCTTGTCGCGGTCGTTGTAGAACACCACCGTGCCGCGCAGGGTCTTGAAGTAGCCGTTGTGCATGTACGGACCGGTCAGTTCGATGTTGCGCAGGGTCGGCACCTTGAATTTGCCGTCCTCGGAGCGCTTGTTGACGGTGGCCCCCAGGCCGCGGTCGACCCACCGCGCGCCGGCCGGATTAAGCTGGGCCGGCAGCCGGTAGAAGGGATTGTCGGGATTGCGCGGCACCCCCAGGTTGTCGTAAGTGAAATCGGTGAACAGCGGCGGCTCGCCCCTGGGGCCCGGCTTGCTGGGATGGCAGGCCGCGCAGTTGCCCTTGTCTTCCGCTTCGAACAGCCGCAGGCCGCGCAGCTCCTGTTTCGACAACTTCGCCTTGCCGGCGAGCCAGGCGTCGTATCTGGACGAGAAGGGGCTGAACCGCGGGGTGCGCTCGAACGCGGCCAGCGCCTCGGCGATGCGCGCGTAGGCCTGCTCGGTGTCGTCGAGCGCGCCCTTGCCGAACACGCTGTCGAATTCATGGCTGTAGGCTGCGCGGCGCGCCTTCTCCACCACGTTCCGCTTGTCCGGGTTGGCCATTTCCAGCGGATTCAGGAACGGCTCCTTGGCCTGCTCCTCGAGGGCGGCGGCACGGCCGTCGAGAAACTGGCCGCCGATGTACAGGCCTTCTTTCTTGTCGAAATGGAAGGCCGGGCTGAAGGCGGCATACAGGGCGGTGGGCGTGTTGCGGTTGCCGACGCGGCCGGGCAGGACGCCCTTCGACACCGGCAGCCGGCGGTCGGGATCGGTCATGGCCGCATTCGCGTCATGACAGGTGGCGCAGGACTGGCCCGGCGGCGAGGACAGGCCGGGGTCGAAGAACAGGGCCCGACCCAGCTGCGCCTTCGCCGTCTGCCGGCTGTTCGACGGCTTGTCGGCCAATGCGGGAAGGATCAGCGCCGCAGCCAGCGCGCCGCCCAGAATCGTCTTTTTCAACATGCCGTCCATCTCGCAAGCGTCGGAACCCCGTCGAGGCAGGCAGGCCCCGAACGGCTAAATCTTTGTCGGCACCGGGCCGCAAGCTTCATTGTAAATCCGGGCCAACTCGAAGTGATCGTTCACTTACAGACGTAAACGCGTTCTGTCAGGCGCTGGGCGCCGCTCGCCGCATAGCCGGCCGCGACCGCCCAGACCATCGCTGTCGAGCGTAGGCACACCTTCTTCATCCTTCATCGCGTCACCGTGCAGGTTCGCCCATGTCTGCGCATCGGACATTGGCAGGGTCAGGCTGAGCACGATTTATCCTTAAAACCGCATTTGAACCACAGAGGCACAGAGGCACAGAGGCACAGAGAAAGACAAGAAATCAATAGGTTACCCACACTTGCCCACTCACCCGATAGGTGACTGGGCATCGCGACGTAAGTCCTTGTTTTTCCTCTGTGTCTCTGTGCCTCTGTGGTGAGGAATTCAGGTTTATATGTACTTCACGCAAATATTTCCTGTAATGATTACGTGCCCATCAGGGTGGAAAGCATCTTGCCTGAACAATGGAACGATCCAGACAGGACCTGCCTCGCCGCACGACAGGCTTTTGCACTTCTTCGCCAGACCTGGCCCGTCAGCCGGGCCCGAGGCGGCCGCGTGCGCTGCTTCCGCACAGCGATGGAAAGACCACACAAGGTAGAGAGAAGTGCGCACCAGGGAAAACAAAACCCATCAAGTTCCACGCTCCGGCGTCCGCAATACCCCTTGGGAGCGGGTTTGCATCAACGGTCGCAGACGATAGCCGCAATCGCGGACAACACTATGAATGCAAGACTCACGCGCTGGGTTGCATTGGTATCGCTGGGGCTGGCGGCGCTCGGTGGGCTTGCCTGGCTAAGCCTCGCCGGAGACGGGGCGCTCGACCGGGTGCGTACGACCGGCATCGTGCGCATTGGTTACGCGGTCGAGCCGCCTTACGCGATGATTTCGACGGAAGGAAGGATAACAGGCGAATCGCCGGAGCTTGCCCGTCTCGTCGCCGCGCGCATGGGGATCAAACGGATCGAGTGGATACAAACCAGCTTCGATGCGCTGATCGCCGACCTGGAGGAGGGCAGATTCGACCTGATCGCCGCCGGCATGTTCATTACCCCGGAACGGACGAACGCCGTCATCTTTTCCGAGCCGAGCCTGCGGGTGACGCCCGGACTGCTGGTTCGGGCAGACAATCCGGGAATGCCCCGCGCCTATGACACGATCATTTCGGCACCGAACGTTCGCATTGCCGCACTCGCAGGATCAGTCGAGGAACGTCAACTGCTTGCAGGCGGATTACCCGCCGCCAGGCTGCTTAGCGTGCCGGATGCCGTCGCCGGCCGCTCGGCGGTGGAATCCGGCGCCGCCGATGCGCTCGCGCTGTCTCTGCCAACCATTCGGGCAATGGCGCGGGCGCGTCCGGGAACGCTCGATGCCTTGCCGGTAGAGACCGGTCCATCCGGCAACCACCCTGAAACGGGCTTCTACGTCGCCTTCGCCTTTTCGCCCAAACACGACAAATTGCGCCGGGCCTGGAATGCCGCACAAGCGGAAATCATCGGCAGTCCGGCACACCTGCAAGCCATTGCGCCTTTTGGATTTGACGCCTCCAGCCTGCCCGGCAACATGACGCTGGCGAGGATAGTCGCCCAATGAATCCCATACCCGACCGGAGCGCCCCGCGAGACCGCTCGATCCGCGCATGGATCTGGATCGCCATCGGCACGTCGGTCCTGATCTGTACGGCCCTGACCACGCTGCATCTCATGCAGGAGCGGGCACTCGTTCATTCCACGGAAATTATTCGGGACTTTCGCCAAGCACGTATCGACCTGTTCGAGGGGGTTCTGCATGTAACGCTGAGCGGCACGGCGGATTCGCCGTGGCAACAGGAACAGGGCATGGCCCTTCTCGCGCAGGCGCTGACCGCTTTCGAGCGGTCGCTGGCTCGCCTGCCGTCGAACACCGAAAGCGCCACAAAATTCACCGGACAACTGCCCGGCAACATGACGCTGGCGAGGATAGTCGCCCAATGAATCCCATACCCGACCGGAGCGCCCCGCGAGACCGCTCGATCCGCGCATGGATCTGGATCGCCATCGGCACGTCGGTCCTGATCTGTACGGCCCTGACCACGCTGCATCTCATGCAGGAGCGGGCACTCGTTCATTCCACGGAAATTATTCGGGACTTTCGCCAAGCACGTATCGACCTGTTCGAGGGGGTTCTGCATGTAACGCTGAGCGGCACGGCGGATTCGCCGTGGCAACAGGAACAGGGCATGGCCCTTCTCGCGCAGGCGCTGACCGCTTTCGAGCGGTCGCTGGCTCGCCTGCCGTCGAACACCGAAAGCGCCACAAAATTCACCGGACAACTGCACGCCTTCAGATCCCTGCTGGCCGGCAAGGGAAAACAGCGAGGCAGCGGCGCCCGGCATGCGGTTGAGCTGCGAACCGCGGTTCACCAGCTCGACGTCATGGCGAAGCGTGTCGATGCAGAGGCCAGAAAGCGGCTTCTGGCCATCCACGCCCAGCAGCGGCAGGTATTCCAGATCATGCTGATCTCCTCTGCCGCGCTGCTGGCGCTGATCTGCAGCGGCATGATCCGAGCCGGGCGCCGCCAGGCAGCCTCCGAAACAGCCCGTGCGGAAGCCATGCGCCAGGCGCAGGCCGGATACGAGCGCTTCGAGAAAATCTTCGACGCCTCGCCGGCCGCAACCAGTATCGTCACGCTCGGGGAGGGCCTGATCCTCGCCGTCAACGACGCCTACTGCAGACTCTACGGCTACGGCCGCGAGGAACTGGTCGGGCGGAAGGTGGCCGAAATCGAGGCCTGGGCCGACCCGTCGGAGCGAGAAGCCCTGGCTCGCCGCCTGCACGCGGAAAAACGCGTGGCCGAGTGCGAACTGAAATTCCGGGTGAGCACAGGAGAGACACGAGATGGCCTGCTCAGCGCCGAACTGATCGACTTTCTCGGCCAGCCCTGCCAGTTGGAGATTCTCAGCGACATCACCGAACGCAAACGCTACGAAGCCCACATCGAGTATCTCGCCACGCATGACGGCCTGACGGGCCTGCCGAACCGCAACCTGATCCACGATCGCATCACGCAAGCCATTGGCTATGCCAGGCGCGGCGACAGTCAGTTTGCCCTGATGCATCTGGACCTCGACCGTTTCAAGGTGATCAACGACGGCTTCGGCCATCCCTTTGGCGACGATTTGCTCAAGGCCGTTGCCAAAAGGCTGGCAAGCGGGGTACAGGAGGGCGATACCGTCGCGCGCCAGGGCGGCGACGAGTTCCTCTTGCTGATGACCAACCTGAGCAAGCCTGCCGACGCATTCATCGCCGTGGAAAGGGTGCAAAAGGCTTTGGAAGACCCGTTCCATATGGAGGGGCGCGAACTCTACGTCACCACCAGCATTGGCGTGAGCCTCTATCCCCAGGATGGCGGGGATGCCGACATGCTGATTCGCAATGCGAATGTCGCGATGTATCGCGCGAAAGAACTGGGCCGCAACACCCACCAGTTCTTCACGGCCGAGATGAGCGAGGAAAGCCGGCGCCTGGTCGAGCTCGAGACCCAGCTGCGACTGGCGCTGCAGCTGAACCAGCTGCATCTTGTGTACCAGCCCAAGGTCAGCCTTGCAAGCGGCCGCATCACGGGCTGCGAAGCGCTGTTGCGCTGGAATCACCCAACGCTTGGGCCGATCTCGCCCGCGCACTTCATTCCCATCGCAGAGGAATCCGGGCTGATCGTTCCCATCGGCAACTGGGTCCTGCGCACCGCCTGCGCCCAGAACAAGGCCTGGCAGGAGGCCGGATTGCCGCCGATTCCCGTGTCGGTGAATCTTTCGGCGCGCCAGTTCATGCAGCAGGACGTCGTTGCCTGGGTGCTGAATGTTCTGGAGGACACAGCGCTGGCGCCGGAGATGCTCGAACTCGAACTCACCGAAAGCCTGATCGCACAGGACACCGAAAAGGCCATCGCCACCGTGAATCAGCTCAAGGCAGCGGGCGTGAGGCTATCCATCGACGACTTCGGCACGGGTTATTCCAGCCTGAGCTATCTCAAACGCTTCAGGGTGGACACCCTGAAAATCGACCAGTCATTCATCCGCAGCATGCTCACCGATCCGGACGATGCGACCATTGTGCTTGCAGTGCGCGCGCTTGCTCACAACCTGAGAATGTCTGCCGTGGCGGAGGGCGTCGAAACAGCCGAACAATGCCAGTTCCTGCGCTCGAACCAGTGCGACGAGATCCAGGGCTTCCATTTCAGCAAGCCGGTGACGGCACACGACTTTGGGGCTCTGCTGCAAAGCGGCCGGCGGCTGGCGTTATGACTGCCTATATTCCAGACTGAATACATGGATTGCCCATAAGGGGATTCGACACGCAGTCTGACCGGCCCGGCATCGCGCTCGCTCCGATGGATGAGATCGCCTGCGCCACGGAAAGGAACACGACCATGGAACTGAGCTCGAGCGCATTCGCCCCGAATGCCGACATCCCCACCCTGTACACCTGCGAAGGCCGCGACCAGTCCCCGCCGCTGGCGTGGTCCGGCGTGCCCGCCGGAACGAAGAGCCTGGCGCTGATCGTCGACGACCCCGACGTCCCCGATCCGGCCGCGCCGAAGATGACCTGGGTGCCCC
>JAMCVR010000256.1 GCA_023475455.1 Thermoplasmatota archaeon
CGTGGCGATTTTCCCGCATCTGGAATCGGCCAACCGCCGGGGCGTCGCGGTGTCGGGCGACACCGTGGGCGTGGTCTGGGAGGACAACCGCAGCGGCCGCCCGCAGTGCTATCTGGCGATCAGGCCCGCGGCCGCGGCAAACTTCCAGCGGGAGATTCAATTGAGCCAGGGCGAATGCTACGAACCGGTGGTGATGGCCCTGGGGAGAGGCCGTTTTGTGGCGGCGTGGGAAGAGGCCGGCAAGGCGCATGCCCGGGTGCTGCCCGGCGGCAAGGTGTTGAAACTGTCGGACACTGAAGCGGCGCAGGTGACGCTGGCCATGCGCGGGAACGCACTCTACGCGGCCTGGGCCGAGCAGGCGGGGCGGTTCCGCCGCATCGTCGTCGCCCGACTGGCGTTGAAGGCGGATGCGCTCGTCGTGAAGTCGGCGCAGCCGGTCGAAGCGGCGATGCCGGCCGACGAGCAGGGCTGGCCCGCGCTGGCGGTGGCGGGCGACGGCAGCGTGACGGTGGCGTGGGAAGACCGGCGAGCACGTCACACGGTGCCGATGGTGAGCCACAGCCGCGATGGCCGCAGCTTTGCGCCGCCCGCCAGCCTCACCGACCGCAAGAGCGGCAGCGCGCCAGGGGGGCTGGGCGCCGGCACCGGCGCGATGCGCCCCACGCTCGCGGCCTGGGGAAAGCAGAGCGTGGCGGCGGTGTGGCTCGACAAGCGCGACTTCCTTTCCGGCTATGACGTCTATGCCGCGTTCGATACGGGAACCCGCCGCTTCGGCAGGAACATCCGGGTGCAGGACAGCTTCGGCGACAACATGGCGCAATGGCATGCGCTGGTCGTCGGCGATGCCGACGGCCGGCTGGTGGCGCTGTGGGACGACGCCCGCGACGGCACCCCGGACGTGTGGCTGTCCGACTGGGAGGGCGAGGCCTTCGGCGGCGACGTGGCCATTCCGGGGGCTGCCGGGCGGGGTGAGCAGTCCGACCCCGCGGCGGCGATGGATGCCGCCGGATCGCTGCATGTGGTGTGGCTGGATCGGCAGGCGGCCGGCACGCGCATCCGCTATGCGCGCGCCGCGCGCAAGTGAAGGTTTCGAATCAGATCCAGCCGCGCCGCCTCAGGCGCCGGTACAGCACGACGACCGCCGCGCCGGTCGCCAGCAGCAGTGCCGGGTAGGCCCACGGCCACTTCAGTTCCGGCATGAATTCGAAGTTCATGCCGTAGAGGCTGAACACCACCGTGGGCAGCGCCAGCAGCGCGCCCCAGCCCGCCAGCTTCTGCACCGATTCGTTCTGCTTCACCGACAGCGTGGCGAGATGGAACTGCATCGCGTCCGAGGTCGAGGCACGCAGGTGGTCGATGGCGGCCGATACGCGCACCGCATGGTCGTGGATATCGCGGTAGTACGCCTTGAGTTCCTTGGTGGACAACTCCGGGTGCAGGCGAATCAGGTTCTGCGTGATTTCCTGCATTGGTTCGGCGGCGTCGCGCAATGCGGTCAGGTCGCGTTTCATCTCGTAGAGCCGCTCCAGCATGTCGCGCCCCGGCTTGGCGCCGCTCATCAGCAGGCTTTCGAGTGACTGAAACCGATCCTGCATGCTTTCGATCACCGGCCTGAACTGGTCGACGATGAGGTCGAGCACCAGATACAGCGCGTAGGGCGTGGCCGCCTTGATGCCGTTGGGGCGGCGTTGCAGACGGTCGATCACCCGCTGGTAGCCGATGCCGCTGTCGTGACGGATGGCGACGACGTAGTTGCTGCCGACAAACAAATGTGTTTCGCCGAGTTCCAGGTTCGATTCCCAGAGTTGGGCGGTGCGCGTGGCGATGAATACGTGCCCTTCGTATTCCTCGAGCTTGGGGCGCTGGTGGGTGGAAATCGCATCCTCCAGCGCCAGCGCGTGCAGGCCAAGTTCGTCGCCCAGACGGGTAATGGTCTGGCTGTCGGGCGATTTGAGCTCGACCCAGATGAAGCGATCCGGCTGGCCGACATGGTCGCTGATGTCGTCGAATGCAATCGCCTGGCTTTGGGAATCGTGGAAGAGCAGGCAGTCGATGATGGCACCTGGCGGCAATGTGTGTGAGCGTGAATTCTAGCCCGTAATCGAAGCGCTTCCCGGTTTGCGGAAACAGCGCCGTGCGGGAACGGAGAGGAGGGGCTGGCGGGGTTCAGCCCCCGCTACTCGGGAAATTTCGGGGCCGCAAGGCGCACTCGCGGCACAAAACCCATTGCTCTCTTGCAACAAATTACGCGGAGACGACATGAGGAGGCGAATCGGGCTGTGCCTGCATGCACGCGGTCGCTCAGAAGGGCAGATCGAGCGTGGGTGCGGCCTGATGAATCACGCGGCGGAAGTCGGCCTGGATCCGTTCCAGCGCCGCGGCATTGTCGGCCTCGAAACGCAGCACGATCACCGGCGTGGTGTTGGACGGACGCGCAAGGCCGAAGCCGTCGGCATATTCGACTCTCAAGCCATCCAGCGTAATGACTTCCTGGGCGTCGGGGAAGTGCGCGGTTTTCTGCAGCCGCTCCATCAGCGCGTAATGCTCGCCCTCGGCCATCTTGATGTTGAGTTCGGGGGTGTTCACCGAGTCGGGCAGGCCGTGCAGGGTGGCGTCGATGTCCGGCTGCCGGGAGAGGTATTCGAGCAGTCGCGCACCGGCGTACAGGCCGTCGTCGAAACCGAACCAGCGCTCCTTGAAGAACACGTGGCCGGACATTTCGCCCGCCAGCAGTGCGCCGGTTTCCTTCATCTTGGCCTTGATGAAGCTATGGCCGGTTTTCCATAGCAGCGGCCGGCCGCCGCGTTCGCGGATCCATCTGAACAGGTTGCGCGTCGATTTCACGTCGAAAATGATTTCGGCACCGGGGTTGCGGCTGAGCACGTCGTCGGCGAACAGCATCAGCTGGCGGTCGGGGAAGATGATGCTGCCGTCCTTGGTGACCACGCCCAGGCGGTCGCCGTCGCCGTCGAAAGCGAGGCCGATTTCGGCGTCGCCGGATTTCAGCGCGGCGATCAGGTCCTGCAGGTTTTTCGGCTGCGAGGGATCGGGATGGTGGTTGGGAAAATTGCCGTCGACGTCGCAGAACAGTTCTTCCACCCGGCAGCCCATGTCGCGATACAGCCTGGGGGCGTACGCGCCTGGCACGCCGTTGCCGCAGTCGACGATGATTTTCATCGGGCGCGCGAGCTTCACGTCGGAGACGATGCGCGCGAGGTATTCGCCGGCGATGTCGTGCTGGCGGTAGCCGCCGTCGCCGTGCGCGAGGTCGTTGTTGACCAGCCGTTCGCGCAGCTTCTGGATGGCGTCGCCCGACAGGGTTTCGCCGCCGAGCACCATTTTCAGGCCGTTGTAGTCGGGCGGGTTGTGGCTGCCGGTCACCATCACCGCGCTGTGGGTGCCGAGCTGGTACGCCGCGAAATACGTCATCGGCGTGGCGACCATGCCCAGATCCACCACGCCGACGCCGGCCTTGCGGATGCCGCGCGCCAGCGCGGCCGCCAGATCGGGGCCGGACAGGCGGCCGTCGCGGCCGATGCAGATTTCTCTCTGGCCGCGCGCCACGGCCTCGGAGCCGATGGCTTGGCCGATGGCCTCGACGATCTCCGGCGTGAAGCTCTTGCCGACGATGCCGCGGATGTCGTAGGCCTTGAAGATTTCCTTGGGGTATTCCACAACGCGCTCCCTGGTTGGCTAATGGGCCGATTCTACCTGCGCTGTGTGTCGAAATGCTGCATCAGGCGCCGCGGCAGCCAGTCGAGCTTGCCGGGAAAGGGGCCGGACGGGAAGGCGGCGTGGCCGCCGCCAGCGGGCTGCTCCAGGACGACGGCGGGCGAGACGTCGGCCGCCGTCGGCAACGCCCACGCCGGCAGGAAAGGATCGTTTTTCGCGTTGAGTATCAGGGTGGGAACGGCGATGGATTGGAGCAGGGGCTTGGACGATGCCCGGAGCCAGTAATCGTCGGCATCGCGGAATCCATGCAGGCGTGCGGTGACCAGGGTGTCGAATTCGTGGAAAGTGGAGGCGGCGGCAATCGCTTTCGCATCCAGCATGCCGGGAAATTGCTGCGCCTTCTTCAGCGCTTTTTGCTTCAAAGTGACCAGAAAGCGCGCGGTGTAGACGCGGCGGTTGAAGCCGCGATCGAGCGCGTGTCCGGCCGCGCTCAAATCGAGCGGCGCGGACACGCCCGCAGCGCGTTCGACCAGCGTGCGCGCCGCCTCGCCGGCCTCGCCCAGCCATTTCAGCAGCGCGTTGCCGCCGAGCGAGACGCCGACGGCGTAAATCGGCGCATCGGACTGCTGCGATTGGATATGAAGCAACATCTGTTCGATGTCTTCGCTGTCGCCGGCGAAATAGGCGCGCGGCAGCCGATTGTCCTCGCCCGAGCAGCCACGAAAATGCGCCACCACGCCATGCCAGCCGCGCGCCCGGGCATGGATCATGAGGTCGCGCGCATAGTGACTGTCGGCGCTGCCCTCCAGGCCGTGAAACAGGACCACCACCGGCGCGCCGGCGGTGCCATCGACCCAGTCGAAATCGAAAAAATCGCCATCCGGCACTTCCAGCCGCTCGCGCCGGTAGGCGACCGGCGGGACGCGGATGAACAGGCCGGGGTAGATGGTTTGCAGGTGGCCGCCGGGCAGCCAGGCCGGGGCGCGGTAAAGGGCGGTGTCCGCGGCGCGCTTCAACGGCCGTTCAATGCAGCACGACGGGCGGGGTGCGCGCGGGCGGCACGCCGCCCGCCTGGAGCGGCGAGGCATGATGCAGCACCATGCGCCAGCCGTCGACTTCCTTGCGATACACATTGGTGGCCAGGATCGGCGGGCGCGGCCCGGTTTCCTGGCCGATGACGAGGTACTCGCGCACGATGCGGATGACCTGATCGGCCTCGCGGATTTCGTGCGCGGATTCCACCTGCACGCGGAATTGCCCCGCGGCCTCGAATATGCTGCGCCAACCGGCTGCCACGGCAGCGCGTCCGTTCAGCGGCGCGGCCAGCGGATGGATGCAGGCGATGCGATCGTCGCCGGCCCAGACCGTCATCATGGCGTCGAGCGAGCGCGCCTCGAAGGCGGCGTAAAACGCCGCTTCGGCGGCTTCGGGGGTGGGAAAAGCGTGTTCGGACATGATTCTCGGATTGCGTGAACCCGCCGCGTTCTGGCCAGCGGGGCGGGCGGCGTGGTCAATGAAATCAGCCCGGCCGGGGCTGCGGCATCAGTGATGGGCGCCGCTGGGCTTGCCTTTCAAACGATAGAGTGTGCCGCAATACGGGCACAGCGCATCGCCGCGCGACTCGATGGGCAGATAGACGCGCGGGTGGGCATTCCAGTCGGCGTGCTGCGGCATCGGGCAATGCAGGGGCAGGTCGCTCTCGGTGACCTCGATGACGCGCTGGGTGTTGTCGTACCGCTCGCTCATGCCGCCCTCGCTTACTTGACCGGGGCGAGCCAGCCGGTGTGGGCCGCGGCGCGGCCGTGCACGCAGTCGAAATACATCGCCTGCAGCCTGGCCGTGATCGGTCCGCGCGTGCCTTCGCCGATGGCGCGGTTGTCGAGCTCGCGGATCGGCGTGACTTCGGCGGCGGTGCCGGTGAAGAAGGCCTCGTCGGCGGTATACACCTCGTCGCGGGTGATGCGCTTTTCGATCACCGGCAGGCCGATTTCGGCGGCCAGCTGCACGATGGTGTCGCGGGTGATGCCTTCCAGCGCGCTGGTGAGGTCCGGCGTGTAGAGCTTGCCGTTCCTGATGATGAAGACGTTTTCGCCCGAGCCTTCGGCGACGAAGCCGTCGACGTCGAGCAGCAGCGCCTCGTCGTAGCCGTCCATCTCGGCTTCCTTGTGCGCCAGGATGGAGTTCATGTAGTTGCCGTTGGCCTTGGCCTTGCACATGGTGATGTTGACGTGGTGGCGCGCGAACGAGCTGGTCTTCACGCGGATGCCGTTTTCCAGGGCTTCCTGCCCCAGATACGCACCCCACGGCCAGGCGGCGACGATGACGTGCACCGACAGGTTCTTCGCCGAGATGCCCATGGCTTCCGAACCGAAAAACGCCATCGGCCGCAGGTAGCCGGATTCGAGCTTGTTCTCGCGCACCACGGTGCGCTGCGCTTCGGAAATCGTCGCCTTGTCGAACGGCAGCTTCATGCCGAGGATGTGGGCGGAGCGGAACAGCCGGTCGGTGTGTTCCTTGAGGCGGAAGATCGCCGTGCCCTGTTCGGCCTTGTAGGCGCGCACCCCCTCGAAGACGCCCATGCCGTAGTGCAGGGTGTGGGTGAGGACGTGGGTGGTGGCGTCGCGCCAGGGAACGAGCTTGCCGTCGTACCAGATGACGCCATCGCGGTCGGCCATGGACATGGTGAAATTCTCTTAACGAATGGAAAACCGTGATTTTACCGGATTGTGGCACGATGGTGCCGCACGGGAGGCACGACATGCGATGGAAAGGAATGCTGCTCGCGCTGCTGCTGGCGCCGCTTGCCGGTTGCGCCGAGGCGGCGCGTTTCGACTACTACCTGCTTGCGCTGAGCGTGGCGCCGGCGTTCTGCGAGGACGAGCCGCAGCGCAAGCGGGAATTCGCGCAATGCCGGGCGCTGTCCGAGGCCGGCTTCAAGGCGATGCCACTGACGCTGCACGGCTTGTGGCCGAATCGCGCCGATCGCAAGCATCCGGCGTACTGCGGCGACGGCGAAACCGGCGGCGCATTCTGCCGCCTGCCGCCGCTGCGGCTGCCGGCGGACACGCGCGCGCGGCTGGACCGGGCGATGCCGGCGGCGGCGGATTGCCTGGACCGCTACCAGTGGGCCAAGCACGGAAGCTGCTCGGGGCTTGCCGAAGGGGAGTATTTCGCCGCTGCGGCCGCGTTGACCGAGCGCGTCAACCGCGCGATCGGCGGCGTGATCGCGCGCCGGATGGGGCGAGAAGTCGGCCTGGACTCGCTGCGCGAAGCGCTGGCCAGGGCCGATCCGGCGCTGAAGGATGCCGTCACCTTCGACTGCCGGACGCCGCGCACGCCGGATCCGGCCAAGCGCTTTTCCATGCTGCGCGAGGTGCGGGTCTACTTCGAGCGCGATCCGGTACGCAGGACGCCTGGGCACCCGCTTGCCTACACCCGCGCCGGCGTCAGGCACTACAACTCGGGGTGTCCGCAGGGTCGGGCGTACATCGATACGCCGCTGGATTAGCGGTGCGTCGCTGCGCGCGTGGTCGGGAAGGCAATCCTCGGGCAAGACGTCCTACAGGTAGGCTTTGGCTTCCTCGCCCGGATTGGGCAGCCCGGCGACCCGCCACGCTTCGCGCGGACTGGGGAACAGGTGCTGCATGCAGTCGGCGCTTTGCCCGGTGAGATGGCATACATGACTGAGCGCGGTCACGGTGCCGTGCTTGGCAAATTCACGTCGCAAGGCGTGCAGCAGGCCGAGCTGCAAATCGCTCAACTCGCCCAGCCCGTCGGCCTGGGCGACGCGGTCGGCCAGGCTTTCGCTCCACATGGCCGGATCAATCAAAAAACCATCAGGGTCGAAGACGGCGGCGCTGGGGGCATCGAGGCGCGTATTCATGACAAGCTCCTGATACGGTTGGGCTCCTAGGATAGGTATAGCACCCTGTCCGCGCTCAGCCAGGCCCGGATGCGAGAACGACTTCGGCCGGCTTTGACTCAGGGACGATCGAGTTGGCTGAGCAATTTGCGGATGGGGGCGGGCAGGGCCGCATCGACTGCGTCGGCAAGGGGCAGCCATATCTGCCCGGCCGGCGTGGCGCGGCGCGGCGCGACGAGCTGGAGCCGCACCGGCCGGATATGCAGCCTGAAATGGGTGAAGCTGTGCGTGAGTTGCGGCAGGTGCTGCCGGACGAGCCCGACGTGGCCGAAACGGTCGCGGCAATGGCTGGCCGGGTCGGCATCGGGCGCGAGTTCGGGCAGGCTCCACAGTCCCCCCCAGATGCCCCGAGCCGGGCGCTTTTCCAGCATCAGTTCGCCGCGATCGAGCAGCAGCAGCATCTGCACCTGCTTTTCGGGCAGCACTTTTCTGGGGCGCGGCGCGGGCAATTCGCCGGTTCGATGCTGCGTGTACGCGATGCAGTCGACGTTGACCGGGCAGGCTTTGCAGGCCGGCTGGCTGCGGGTGCACACGAGGGCGCCGAGGTCCATCATGCCCTGGGTATAGGTCTCGATGGCGCTGCGCGGCAGTTGCGATTCGGCCAGCTGCCACAGCGCGGTTTCGACTTTCTTGTCGCCGGGCCAGCCGGCAATCCCGCCGTGGCGCGCCAGCACCCGCTTGACGTTGCCGTCGAGAATGGCGCACGGTCGGCCGAACGCCAGAGCGGCAATGGCTGCGGCCGTGGATCGCCCGATCCCCGGCAGCTGCGCGATGGCATCGGGGCTGGCCGGAAATGTTCCGCCGTGGCGGGAAACCATGGCGTGCGCGGCGGCATGCAGGTTGCGCGCGCGGCTGTAATAGCCGAGTCCGCTCCACAGCGCGAGCACTTCGTCCTCATGCGCGGCGGCCAGAGCGGGCAGATCGGGGAAGCGCGCGATGAAGCGCACGAAGTAGGGAACGACCGTGGTGACCTGGGTCTGCTGCAGCATGATTTCCGACAGCCAGATTCGGTAAGGGTCGCGCGTGGCTTGCCACGGCAGGCTATGGCGGCCGTGGCGCTGTTGCCAGTGGATGACGCGGGAAGCGAAGGATTTCACCCCGGCAGGGTAGCCGGGGTGAAGGGATGAGGCAATGGGAGAGCGTGGATTGCCCGCAAGAGGTAGGCCGTGGTTGTACGACGCTGAAGCCCTAAAGGACTCCGATCCACTACGCGCTGAAACGCGTGGGGAATCGTATGCGTCAACAACCACGCTCCACCCGCAAGAGGTAGGCCGTGGTTGTAAGACGCTGAAGCGTCAACAACCACGCTCTCAGGCGTGGGCGAGTTTCTGGCGGAACAGGTTCATCAGCTTGCCGAATGCCGACTCGGTAATGGATTTGCGTTCGACCAGGACCGCTTCGCCGCGGCGCAGCTTGTCGGCCAGGCGATTCAGGCCGATGGAGAAGCTGTTCATGCCGTCCTGGTCCGAGAACAGGTAGGTATTCTTGATGTTGCTGGCCCAGCCCAGCCGTGCCCAGCGGAAGGTGCCGTCGTCGTAGTGGAATTCCACCCAGTCGCCCTTGTTCAGGGCGCGGGCGCGCTGGGTGAACTCGTCTTCGACTTCGGGGACGGTGGGGCCGGCTGCGGATGCGGTCGCCTCGGCAGTCTCGGCTGCCGGAGCGGCCGCGCATTCCTCGATTTCTTCGGGCGAGATATCGGGCAGCGGTACCGGTTGGGCGTTGGGGCGCACCGCGTTGGCGTGCAGAATGACCAGGGTGGCAAAGAAACGGTCGGAGAGCTTTTGCGGCAGATCGATTTCGGCCACGCCTTCGCGCAGCCGCTTCAGCAATCCGGGCAGGATGCGCACCAGCATCAGCCGCGCGTCCATGTCGGCCTTGGGCTGCACGCTCCAGACCAGTTCGCGCATGGTTTCGACATGGCTGTTGAAATGCGCGCCCTGTTCGCCTTCATTGGCATAGTCCAGGGTGAGCAACTGGGCCCAGTCGCGCCGCAGAAACTCGCGGACGGTGCCCTCTACCGGCTGATCCTTGAGCGCGCGATTGATGAAGTCATGCACGATCACCGGCGCGAGCTCGGCACGCTCGGCCTGTTTGATCTGGGCGATGTCCCGTTGCAGGCTGGCGACTACCGTCTCCTCCAGCGTTTCTTCCAGGATGGCGCCCATCGACTCCAACTCCGCGGCGGCGGAATCGAATACGGCGATGTCCTTCTCGAAACTGTCGAGCACCCGGCTGACTATCTGCGAAATCGTCTCCAACCGGGCGTTGCCCGCCTCGTTGTCGGGCAGATGGACGGACAGCGTGGCGATCGCATCCAGCATGCGGCGGACCGGGTGGTTCGATTGCGAGAAGAAGTTGCGGTCCAGCATCGCGGCTTTCAATACCGGGATCTGCAGGCGTGCGATTTGTGCCTTGAGTCGATCGGGGATGCCCGCCTCGTCGAACACCACGTCGAACAGCATGGCGACCGCGTCCACCAGAACCGCGTCGAGCGGACTGGCTGCCTGCATCACCGGGCTCTGTTGAAGGCTGCGCAACACATTGTGGACAGTCGCGGCTTCCAGCAGGGGGAGTTCGAAGCGCACGCCGCCAGGCAGCATCATGGCGCCGGATTGCAACTGACCGAGCGAATCGAGCAGGCTGAATCCGGCCAGCCCTGCCGGCGCGCCACCGCCCGTCCCGCTGCCATGCGCCAGTTGCTCGAACAGCTTGAACATGTCGTTGCCGGATTGTCCTGCCATGGCAGGGGCGGGGCCGGCTGCCGCTGCGCCGTG
>JAMCVR010000247.1 GCA_023475455.1 Thermoplasmatota archaeon
CGCAGGCGAGGCTCAGCACGCCGTTTTCCAGCAGCGCGACGCGGACGTGCCCCGCCAGCGCTGCGGGCAGGGAACGGTCGAGCGCCGCCTGGGTCTCGAGCAGGACGTGGGCGCGCACGGCGAGACCTGCACCATGAAGGCAGTCACCACCGTCCGCCAGCCGCAGGCCGGGCTCTATACGCTGAAAACCTTCCTGATCAGAAAGGACAGCGTGGAACTGGTCGCGGTCTAGCGATCGTCGCCCGCTTGCCACGCCGCCCTCATTGCGGCGGCGTTCAGCCCCGGCCGTGGTGACGCAGCAGCCGGCCGAGGGCCTCTTTCAGCGGCCCGTCCTCGATTTCCGCGTTCAGATGCGCCAGCCCGTCCAGCGCGGCGGGTGGCAATCCGGTCTTTTCGACCGGGTGGACGTAGCGCGCCAGCAGTTCGGGGTTGACGCCGATGCGCAGGGACGTCGCGGCGACACCCCGTTTGCCCAGATTGTCGAGGAGCGCGCCGCTCTGCTGGCGCAGGCGGCTGGCCACGGCGCCGCTGTCGCAGGCGAGGCTCAGCACGCCGTTTTCCAGCAGCGCGACGCGGACGTGCCCCGCCAGCGCTGCGGGCAGGGAACGGTCGAGCGCCGCCTGGGTCTCGAGCAGGACGTGGGCGCGCACGGCGAGACCGTTCGGCAACTGGCGGGCGAGCAGGTCGGCGAGACTGGAAGCGCTCATGCGTGCGACACGACAGCGTCATGGGAAGCCCGTGACGCTATGTTAAGATTCAACGGTTTACCGCGTCCCGCGGGCATATTTCGGATTCCCCATGCTGCAATCCCTGTTCAAGAAAGTCTTCGGCAGCCGCAACGAGCGGCTGGTCAAACAATACCTGCAAAAGGTGAAAGCGATCAACGCGCTGGAACCGGAGATGGAAAAATTGTCCGACGCCGAGCTCGCCGGCAGGACCGCGGAATTCAAATCGCGGCTGGAAAACGGCGAGACGCTCGACGCGCTGCTGCCTGAAGCCTTTGCCGTGGTGCGCGAAGCCTCCCGCCGGGTGCTCGGGATGCGCCATTTCGACGTGCAGATGGTCGGCGGCATGGTGTTGCACAACGGCAAGATCGCCGAGATGCGCACCGGCGAGGGCAAGACGCTGATGGCGACGCTGCCTGCCTATCTGAACGCGCTGGCCGGCAAGGGCGTGCACGTGGTGACGGTGAACGACTACCTCGCCAGCCGCGACGCCGAATGGATGGGGCGGCTGTACGGCTTCCTCGGGTTGACCACCGGGGTCAACCTGTCGCAGATGCCGCACGACGCCAAGCAGGCCGCGTACGCCGCCGACATCACCTACGGCACCAACAACGAATACGGCTTCGACTACCTGCGCGACAACATGGTCTTCCAGGTGAGCGAGAAGGTGCAGCGCCCGCTGGCCTTCGGCATCATCGACGAAGTCGACTCCATCCTGATCGACGAGGCGCGCACCCCGCTGATCATCTCCGGCCAGTCGGAAGAAAACACCGCGCTGTACCAGCAGGTCAACCTGGTGCCGCCGCGCCTGACGCGGCAGAAGGACGAGGAATCCGAGGGCGACTACTCGGTCGACGAGAAATCGCGCCAGGTGCTGCTGTCCGAGGCGGGACACGAAAAGGTCGAGGCCATCCTCACCGAGATGGGCCTCCTGCAGCCCGGCGGCAGCCTGTATGACGCCTCCAACATCATGCTGATGCACCACGTGTACGCCGCGCTGCGCGCGCACGCGCTGTTCTTCAGGGACCAGCACTACGTGGTACAGCCGGGTCCGGATGGGCGGGGCGAGGTCGTCATCGTCGACGAATTCACCGGCCGCCTGATGAGCGGGCGGCGCTGGTCGGAAGGTCTGCACCAGGCGGTGGAAGCCAAGGAAGGCGTGGCGATCCAGAAGGAAAACCAGACGCTCGCCTCGATCACCTTCCAGAACTATTTCCGCATGTACCAGAAGCTGTCGGGCATGACCGGCACGGCGGACACCGAAGCCTTCGAATTCCAGAGCATCTACGGCCTGGAAACCGTGGTCATCCCGACCCACCGGCCGATGATCCGCAAGGACGAGCACGATCAGGTCTACCGCACCGCAAAGGAACGCGACCAGGCGGTGATCAACGAGGTTCGCGCCTGTCACGAGCGCGGCCAGCCGGTACTGGTGGGCACCACCTCGATCGAAGCCAACGAACACCTCTCCGCCGAGCTTAAAAAAGCCGGGTTGCCGCACAACGTGCTGAACGCCAAGCAGCACGCGCGCGAGGCCGAGGTGATCGCTCAGGCGGGCCTGCCGGGCGCCATCACCATCGCCACCAACATGGCGGGCCGCGGCACCGACATCGTGCTGGGCGGCAGCATCCAGAAGGAAATCGACGCGATCCGGCATGACGATACGCTTTCCGACAGCGAGAAGGCCAGCCGCCTCGCCGCGCTCAAGGCCGACTGGCAGGTGCGCCACGACGCCGTGCTGGCGGCCGGCGGCCTGCACATCATCGGCACCGAACGCCACGAATCGCGCCGCGTCGACAACCAGCTGCGCGGCCGTTCCGGACGCCAGGGCGACCCCGGCTCCAGCCGCTTTTTCCTGTCGCTGGAAGATCCGCTGCTGCGCATCTTCGCCTCCGACCGCGTCGCCGCCATCATGAACCGCCTGAAGATGCCCGAGGGCGACTACTCGGTCGACGAGAAATCGCGCCAGGTGCTGCTGTCCGAGGCGGGACACGAAAAGGTCGAGGCCATCCTCACCGAGATGGGCCTCCTGCAGCCCGGCGGCAGCCTGTATGACGCCTCCAACATCATGCTGATGCACCACGTGTACGCCGCGCTGCGCGCGCACGCGCTGTTCTTCAGGGACCAGCACTACGTGGTACAGCCGGGTCCGGATGGGCGGGGCGAGGTCGTCATCGTCGACGAATTCACCGGCCGCCTGATGAGCGGGCGGCGCTGGTCGGAAGGTCTGCACCAGGCGGTGGAAGCCAAGGAAGGCGTGGCGATCCAGAAGGAAAACCAGACGCTCGCCTCGATCACCTTCCAGAACTATTTCCGCATGTACCAGAAGCTGTCGGGCATGACCGGCACGGCGGACACCGAAGCCTTCGAATTCCAGAGCATCTACGGCCTGGAAACCGTGGTCATCCCGACCCACCGGCCGATGATCCGCAAGGACGAGCACGATCAGGTCTACCGCACCGCAAAGGAACGCGACCAGGCGGTGATCAACGAGGTTCGCGCCTGTCACGAGCGCGGCCAGCCGGTACTGGTGGGCACCACCTCGATCGAAGCCAACGAACACCTCTCCGCCGAGCTTAAAAAAGCCGGGTTGCCGCACAACGTGCTGAACGCCAAGCAGCACGCGCGCGAGGCCGAGGTGATCGCTCAGGCGGGCCTGCCGGGCGCCATCACCATCGCCACCAACATGGCGGGCCGCGGCACCGACATCGTGCTGGGCGGCAGCATCCAGAAGGAAATCGACGCGATCCGGCATGACGATACGCTTTCCGACAGCGAGAAGGCCAGCCGCCTCGCCGCGCTCAAGGCCGACTGGCAGGTGCGCCACGACGCCGTGCTGGCGGCCGGCGGCCTGCACATCATCGGCACCGAACGCCACGAATCGCGCCGCGTCGACAACCAGCTGCGCGGCCGTTCCGGACGCCAGGGCGACCCCGGCTCCAGCCGCTTTTTCCTGTCGCTGGAAGATCCGCTGCTGCGCATCTTCGCCTCCGACCGCGTCGCCGCCATCATGAACCGCCTGAAGATGCCCGAGGGCGAGGCGATCGAGCATCCGTGGGTGACGCGCGCGATCGAGAACGCGCAGCGCAAGGTCGAACAGCGCAACTTCGACATCCGCAAGCAGCTGCTGGAATACGACGACGTCTCCAACGACCAGCGCAAGGTCATCTACGAGCAGCGCAACGAAATCCTGGCGAGCGCCGACATCGGCGACACCATCCGCGCCATGCGCGACGACGTGCTGAATGAAACCATCGACCAGCACATCGCGCCGGGCAGCATGGACGAGCAGTGGGACGTGGCGGGCCTGGAAAAAACGCTGGCCGCGCAGTTCTCGCTCCATCTGCCGCTGCAGCAGTGGCTGGACGAAGACAAGGCGTTGAACGAGGAGGGGCTGCGCAGGAAGATCATGGAAGCCGCCGACGCGGCTTACCGGGAGAAGGAGGCGCTGGTCGGCGCCGAGGGCCTGCGCCAGTTCGAGCGCGCGGTGATGCTGCAAAGCCTCGACACCCACTGGCGCGAGCACCTGTCGGCGCTGGATCACCTGCGTCAGGGTATCCATCTGCGCGGTTACGCGCAGAAGCAGCCCAAGCAGGAATACAAGCGCGAGGCGTTCGAACTGTTCTCCGCCATGCTGACCGCGATCAAGACCGAGGTCACCCAGATCACCACCACCGTGCAGATTCGCGCGCCCGAGGAGGTGCAGGCGGTCGAGCTGTACGAGGAACCGTCCCGCGTCGAATACCAGCATGCCGGCTACGACGAGGGGAAAGACTTTGCCGAGGCCGCAGCCGCCGGGGCATCACCGGCCGATGCCTATCCCAAGGTCGGCCGCAACGATCCCTGCCCGTGCGGATCGGGCAAGAAATACAAGCATTGCCACGGCAAGCTGAATTGAGGATCGAGGACCATGCCTTACTACGTTTTCCGTCTTGGAATGTTCAAGGTGCTGGAAAAGCAGGGCGAGTGGGCGAGCTTCAAGGAAGCGAAGGCGCATACCAACGAACTGCGCAAGACGCTCGACCCAAAATCCGGCGACAAATACAAGATGGTCTTCGCCGAGAACGAGATCGCCGCGCAGGAGACGCTCACCGCCGAGCGCGAACTCGATAAGACCCTGTCCGGCGACGACTGGTAAACGGTTGGTTGTTTGGTTATTCGCCTGAAAGGGTGAGGGTGGCCGATGGCCGAGTACAACGAAGACGCTTATAAGCTGGCCCGCAAGGCCTATATCGAACACGGCTGTCCGTTCGAGCGGGCCTTGCTGTCGCGTTGCGTGGGCTGCGACCGCTCGCGCAAGCTCAACCTGGCCGAGCGCGAGGCGATCGCCTGCGGCGACCCGGCGGTGCGCGAGCACTGCCTGACCTTTTATCAGGCGCTGCACGAGAACGCGCAGTTCGCGCTGAAGATCAATCCCGATGCGCCGTGGCCGTTCGGCAAGGAAATCCGCGCGCAGTGCGGCGGCGTACGTGGGCTGGCGGCGGCCATGGAGGGCGCGGCGGATGAAGCCGCCGACATCGCCGCCACCGTGTTGCAGGGCCGCGAACGCTTCGGTGGCTGCGATGCCTTCCCTTATTCCGAAATCATGCGCGCCGTGGTGCGTTACGAACCGCGCAAGCGGCGCTCGTGATCGACATGGCCGGGCCGCCGCGGCCCGGCCTCGCCTGAATCCCGCGCCGTCAGACGGCGCGTCAACCCGATTTTGGCCGCGGCGCGTTCGCCTGACCTTTTATCAGGCGCTGCACGAGAACGCGCAGTTCGCGCTGAAGATCAATCCCGATGCGCCGTGGCCGTTCGGCAAGGAAATCCGCGCGCAGTGCGGCGGCGTACGTGGGCTGGCGGCGGCCATGGAGGGCGCGGCGGATGAAGCCGCCGACATCGCCGCCACCGTGTTGCAGGGCCGCGAACGCTTCGGTGGCTGCGATGCCTTCCCTTATTCCGAAATCATGCGCGCCGTGGTGCGTTACGAACCGCGCAAGCGGCGCTCGTGATCGACATGGCCGGGCCGCCGCGGCCCGGCCTCGCCTGAATCCCGCGCCGTCAGACGGCGCGTCAACCCGATTTTGGCCGCGGCGCGTTCGCCGCGTGATTTGCGAGGTTCACCATTCCGCCACCCGCTCGCACATCCAGAAGGACGTGGTCTGGTCGCGCGACGCCGCCGCCCGCAGCCAGACGCAGGCGCGCATCGACGCCCTGCTGGCGAAACCGCTTTCCGCCGACGATGCGGTGCAGATCGCCCTTTTGAATAACCCCGGCCTGCAGGCAGCCTTCAACACGCTGGGCATCGCCGAGGCCGACTGGGTGGCGGCGCAGCGCCTGCCGAACCCGGGCTTTTCCATCGGCCGGTTGACCCGGGGTTCCGAAGTGAAATGGGAACGCAGCCTGCAACTCAATCTGGCGCGGCTCCTGACCATGCCGATGCGCGCCGACATCGAGCAGCGCCTGTTCGAGCAGACCCGGCGCGCGCTGGTGTTGGAGGTGCCGCGGCTGGCCGCCGACACGAGAAAGTCCTGGGTCGCCGCCGTGGCCGCCGGCCAGGCTGCGCAATACCAGCAGCAGGCAATGGACGCTGCCGAAGCCGGCGCCGAAGTCGCGCGCCGCATGGCGCAGGTGGGCAACTGGAGCAAGCTGAAGCAGGCCCGCGAGCAGGCGTTCTACGCCGATGCTGCGCTGGCGGTGGCGCGCGCCGGGCAGGTGAAGCTGCAAGCGCGCGAGCGCCTGGCCCGGCTGCCGGGGCTGCCCAATGCGGACACGCTGCAATTGCCCGACCTGCCCGCGTCCTTGCCGTGGTTGCCGGACGTCGAACAGCAGGCGATGGATTCGCGGATCGATCTGCAGATGACCCGGCTGCAGACCGAGGCGCTGGCGAAAAACCTGGGGCTGACCCGCGGCACCCGCTTCATCAACGTGCTGGAACTCGGCGTCATCAGCAACAGTTCGGTGGTGTCGCTGAAGCAGCGCATTTCCGAGGAAAACCAGCTGCGCTACAACGGCATGCTGATCGGCGTGTTCGAACTGCTGGCCGACGCGCGTTCGCAGATCGCCTCGGTCAACGGCGTGTTCACCGTGACGGCGATCCAGGCCGCGCCCTAGCCGGCCCGGCCCAGGAATTTTCAATCTTCAGGGCACCGCCAGGGCAAAAAGGCGGCGTGTGCTAAATTTAAGCCGAGCGTCGGCAAGAGCGCGGCATGGGAGCAGTATTTTCTCGTTCGCACAGGAGATCATGATGAAACGCGTTTCAATGTTGGCCCTTGCCCTTTGCATGGCGATGGGCGTCGCAGCGCCTGCCGCGGCCCAGATGCAGAGCCGTGACCCGATGCAGATGCAGGATGGCGAGCGCATCTATGGATCGGAACTGATGACGCCGCAGGAACGCTGAAGCAGGCCCGCGAGCAGGCGTTCTACGCCGATGCTGCGCTGGCGGTGGCGCGCGCCGGGCAGGTGAAGCTGCAAGCGCGCGAGCGCCTGGCCCGGCTGCCGGGGCTGCCCAATGCGGACACGCTGCAATTGCCCGACCTGCCCGCGTCCTTGCCGTGGTTGCCGGACGTCGAACAGCAGGCGATGGATTCGCGGATCGATCTGCAGATGACCCGGCTGCAGACCGAGGCGCTGGCGAAAAACCTGGGGCTGACCCGCGGCACCCGCTTCATCAACGTGCTGGAACTCGGCGTCATCAGCAACAGTTCGGTGGTGTCGCTGAAGCAGCGCATTTCCGAGGAAAACCAGCTGCGCTACAACGGCATGCTGATCGGCGTGTTCGAACTGCTGGCCGACGCGCGTTCGCAGATCGCCTCGGTCAACGGCGTGTTCACCGTGACGGCGATCCAGGCCGCGCCCTAGCCGGCCCGGCCCAGGAATTTTCAATCTTCAGGGCACCGCCAGGGCAAAAAGGCGGCGTGTGCTAAATTTAAGCCGAGCGTCGGCAAGAGCGCGGCATGGGAGCAGTATTTTCTCGTTCGCACAGGAGATCATGATGAAACGCGTTTCAATGTTGGCCCTTGCCCTTTGCATGGCGATGGGCGTCGCAGCGCCTGCCGCGGCCCAGATGCAGAGCCGTGACCCGATGCAGATGCAGGATGGCGAGCGCATCTATGGATCGGAACTGATGACGCCGCAGGAACGCAGCGAATATCAGGCCCGCATGCGCGCCCTGAAAACCGAGCCGGAGCGCGAGGCCTTCCGCCTGGAGCAACACAAGAAGATGCAGGAGCGCGCCAAGGCCCAAGGCAAGACCCTGCCCGACATGCCTCCCGGCATGGGCCCCGGCATGGGCCCCGGCATGATGGGCCCGGGCGACGGCAAGGGCATGGGGCCGGGCATGGGACCCAAGGGGTACTGAAGCCGCCGGGCGGCTGGCACTCGCCCCGCGGGGCCGGTTCAGCCCTGGCCTGATGCGCGGCTGAAGCGCAGCGTGGCGGCGAGCCCGTGGCCGCCGTCCGCGCGCTGCAGTCCGTCGCCCAGTTCGAGTTGCGCATGCGATAGCGCGGTGATGCGGGCGACGATGGACAGCCCCAGCCCGCAGCCCTCGCCTTCGACCTTGCCGCGCACAAAGCGCGCGCTCAACTGCGAGCGCAGGGCCGGCGCGACGCCCGGGCCGTTGTCGGCCACGCTGATCGCACAGCCCGTTTCGCCGCACCTCTGGCGCACCTCGATGCGCGCGCCTTCGCCCGCATAGCGCAGCGCGTTGTCCACCAGGTTGCGCACCGCAATCCGCAACCAGGCCGGCGCCACCACGATGCGGCATCCCGCCGTTGCATCGAGCACCAGGGTTTGCGCCTGCCGCCGGGCCTGCGGCGCCAGTTCGGCAGCCACCTCGGCGAGGATTTCCGCCGGATCCAGCGGCTGCGGTGCGGCGCCCTGGCTGGCTGGGTCGACGCGCGCCAGGGTCAGCAACTGCTCGACCAGGTGGGTCATGCGGTCGACGCCGGCGATCACCTGAACCAGCGCGTGCTGCCGGCTGTCGTCCGCTTGCGCGCGCAGCGCGACCTGAGCCTGCACTTTCAGGGCCGCCAGCGGCGTGCGCAGTTCGTGCGCCGCATCCGCGGTGAAGCGGCGCTCGTTGTCGAAGGCCTCGGTGACGCGCCGGATCAGCGCGTTGAGCGCACTGCGCAGCGGGGCGATTTCGCTTGGCAGCGGGGCCGATTCGTCGAGCGGCGCCAGCGCCTGCGCATCGAGCGCGCCGACCTGCCGCGCCACCGCGTCCACCGGCCGCAGCGCGCGGCTGACGACCCACCATACGGCGAGCGCCATCAGCGGCAGCGCCAGCGCGGCAGGCAGCAGCAGCGACAGCCCGATCTCGCGCGCCAGGCGCTCACGCGCGGCATAGGACTGACCGACCACCACGCGGTATTCCGCGTCCTCATCCTGTGCCGCATAAAAGCGCCAGCGTTCCCCCTGGTGCGGGCGCTCGCTGAAGCCGGGTGCCGCCCCGACCTCAAATCCGGCGTGGCCCGGCGAGGTCACCAGGCGCCGGGCCTCTCCATCCTTGCTGATCCATACCTCGAAGGCGATCGGCACCGGGTAGCGCCGGGCGTGCTCGTGCAGTTCCTTCACGAAATGCTCGACCTCGCCGCCCGCCACGATCGCCAGCAGCGTCTCCCCCACCTGCGTCAGCTGGTTGTCGAGCAGCTCGTCCGCTTCATGGTGGGCGCGCTGGTAGACCACCAGCGTCGACAGCAGCCAGATCGCCGCCACCGAGCTGGTCAGCAGCCAGACCAGCCGGCGGCGCAGCGAGTAGTCGGCGGCGCCGTTCATGCCGCGGAGGCCATGTAACCGACCCCCCGCATGGTGCGGATCAGTTCGTTGCCGAGCTTGCGGCGCAGATGGTGGATATGGACCTCGATCGCGTTGCTGTCGACCGCGTCGTTCCAGGTATAGAGCTGCTCTTCCAGTGCGCGCCGGGTCAGCACGCGGCCGGCGTTTTGCAGCAGCAGATGCAGCAGATCGAATTCGCGCGGCGTCAGTTCAACGGGTTGGCCGGCGCGCGTCACCGTGCGCGCCGCCGGGTTGAGTTCGATCTCGCCCAGCGTCAGCACCGGCTCCGGGCGGCCGTGCGCACGGCGCACCAGGGCGCGCAGGCGGGCGGCGATCTCGTCCAGATCGAAGGGCTTCAGCACGTAGTCGTCGGCGCCCAGATCGAGGCCGCGCACCTTGTCTTCCAGCTGGTCGCGCGCGGTGAGGATGAGCACCGGCGTCGCGTCGTGACGACCGCGCAGCCATTGCAGGACCGACAGCCCGTCGCGCTTCGGCAGTCCCAGATCGAGCACCATGGCGGCGAAAGTTTCGGTCGACAGCGCGGCCACCGCGGCCTCGCCGTCGCGCAGCCAGTCGACCGCGTAGCCGGCCTGCGTCAGCCCGGCCTTGA
>JAMCVR010000101.1 GCA_023475455.1 Thermoplasmatota archaeon
ACGCGGAGGGTGGCGTCGAGCCCACGCTTGTCGACGAGCTTGAGGATGTGGAAGCCGTTGCTGCTTTTCAGGAGCGGACTGACCTGGCCCGGCTGCAGCGGCTTCAGCGCATCGGCGAACAGCGCCGGCATCTTGCCGCTGGCGCGCCAGCCGAAAGCGCCGCCCTGCAGCGCGTTGGGGGCGTCGGAATAACTGGCCGACAGCTGGGCGAAATCGGCGCCCGCGGCCAGCTGGGCGAGGATGTCCTCGGCACGCGCGCGGCGCGCCTGGATCTGCTCGGGCGAGGCGTTTTCCGGCACGGTGACGAGGATGTGGGCGAAGTTGTATTCGGTCTCCGCGCCCTGCTGCGCCTGCGTTTGCAGATAGCCCTCGATTTCGGCATCGCTGACCGAAATACGGTTGTCGACGTCGCGCTCGCGGGCGCGCGCAATGAGGATTTCATTGCGGATGGTGGTGCGCATGCCGTCGAGGCTTTGGCCTTCCCGCTCCAGTGCTGCCGCAAGGCCGGCCAGGTCGAGCTTGTTCTGCGCGGCGATGCGCTGCAGCGCGCGCTCGACCTGGGTCGGGTCGACGCGAATTCCGGTGTCGCGGGCGTGCTGCTGCAGGGCCAGCTCGGTGACCATGCGTTCGAGCAGCTGTTTCTCCAGCACCTCGCGCGGCGGCAGCGGGGTGTTCTGCCGCGACAGGTTCTTCACGACTTCGTCATAACGCCGGGCAAGCTCCTGGCGGGTGATGATTTCGTCGTTGACGACGGCAACGATGTGGTCGAGCGGTTGCACGGCCGCATGGGCCGGCAAAACGGTCGATGCGGCAATCAGCAGCGCCAGCAACCAGCGAGGGCGGCGCCATTCAGGGCGTTTGAAGAATGTCATGGCTAGGCCTGTATCCGGGAACACTTTGTTTCAACACGTCGAGCGGGTTGGCGCCCAGGCGCCCCATGCCGTTCAACTCGAGCTGGAAGAACAGCGCATCGGTCGACTGGTCCACCTTGGTGGCCAGGCGCTGGAACACTGCGCGCACCGCCCAGCAACCGCCATTGTATTCAACCCCCGCCAGGCCTTCGACCAGTTTGTCGTCCTGGAACGAATAGTTGTAGCGGAACATGCCGTACCAGCGATCGCCCAGCGGCCATTGCCCCGACAAATCGATCTGCTCGGTGGTTTGGTCAATGAAGCGGTAGTTGAAGTTCAACGCGCGGCCGGGCCCGGGACGGTAGGAGGCGCCCAGGTTCTGGCGGATGGTGGTGCCGTTCTGGGTGTCGAACTGCCACGCGGTGTCGATGCGCCAGTCGCGCGTGATCTGCCCGCTGACGGCGGCGAGCAGGTCGGTGGCATTGCTCGTGCGTGGCGCCACGCCGGGCAGGGTGACCTGCTGCGCGCTGAAGTAATAGCGTTGGCCGAGAGTGAGCTGCAGGCGTTCCAGTCCGCTGTCCGCCTCGACGAAGCGGCTGGTGACGGCGAGCGTCATCTGGTTGGCGTCGTTGATGCGGTCGCCGCCGATGAACTGGTTTTCGGTGAACATCTGCGCGTAGCTGAAGTCCAGCGGCGAGGTGTCGAACACCGGGATCGCGTCCTGGTCGCGGAACGGCGCGAGCACATAATAGGCGCGCGGCTCCAGCGTCTGTTCGTAATCCTGGCCCGCGAAGCGGAACGGGCGGTCGAAGGTGACGCCGCTGTCGAGGCTGAAGATCGGCAGGTTGCGCGTGATGCGCTGTTCGGGGACGCTGTCGTCCAGCGCGTAATAGCTGCTGTGCCAGCCGAGCTGCGGGGTGAGGAAGCCGAACGAATTGGCGAGCGGCAGGCGCAGCGTGGGATAGGCCAGCACCCGGGTGCCTTCGGTCCTGGTGGGATGGGCAAAGCGGGTGGCTTCGCTGTCCAGCTTGAATTCCAGGCCGTTGCCCAGGGTCTTCGTCATGCCCAGGCGGGCGTGCGGCAGCCGCGCGTACGGCTCGACAATGGGGGCGGCGGTGGAGTCCTGCAAGGTCTGGAAGCTTTGCGCGCGCAGCTCGGCGCTCCAGTTGGCGCGCTGCGTGGTCACCCATGCCTCGCGGTTGAGGTGGCTGAGCGATGTGACGGAAATCAGGTTGGAGAGGTCGCGGAAATAATCGTCGTCGGACACGCGGTTGAACTGCATGCCGGCCTGGGTGTTCGCGTTCACGCGGTAGGTGTTGTTGAGCGCGACGCTCCAGCGCGAGCGGCCGGCTTCGTTGTCGTTGGGCAGGTATTCGAGACGGTTCTCGCCGCGGGCGTCGTCCAGCAGATAGCGGAATTCTCCGCCCAGCTGAACGCCGCGCTTGGACAGCAGGCGCGGGTACAGCGTGGCGTCGTAATTGGGCGCGAGATTGAGGTAGTAGGGCACCAGGATGTCGAGGCCGCTGCGCTCGGTGGTGCCGATGGTGGGTGCCAGCACGCCGGTCTTGCGTTCGTTGTTGAGTGAAAAGTCCATCCACGGCGCATACAGGATGGGCACGCCGAGGAAATTCAGCGAGGCGTTGCGCGCAGTGCCGACATTGCGGGTCTTGTCGATGTCGAGGTCGGCCACCTTGAGGAACCAGTCGTCGTTGTCGACCGGGCAGGTGGTGTAGGTGGCGTCCTGAAGCTTGAAACGGTTTTCGTCGATGAAGTCGATGCGTTCGGCGTCTCCGCGCCCTGGCTGCGCCGTAAAACGGTACACCGGCCGGGTGAGCTCGCCGCTGTAGTCGTCGAGATCGAGTTTGAGCGAATCGCCGCTCACCAGCAGCGCGGGCTGTTCCAGCCGCACCTGGCCGCGCGCCTCGACGGAATTGAGGGTGGTGTCGTAGCGCAGCCAGTTGGCGAAGAAGTTCTGCCCGGCCTGGCGGGCTTCCACGTTGCCGCTGGCTTCGATGACGTTGGGTGCCGTCGACTCGATGCGGTCGGCGGTCAGGAACAGCGGCCCTTCCTTGCCCGCCACGGCCGACCCGCCCAGCTCGACGTCCTTTTTCAGCGCGAGCCCGTCCGCGCCGGCGGAACGGACGGCCAGCAACAACATGACGAGCGCAAAGCCGGGCAAGGTGGACAAGCGATGTAAAATCCGGGCCAAGGTTATTTGGAACAGCGTTATTCGGAGCAGCATGGCAGTGGAACGTTTGCAAGCATTACAGGGCTGGGCCGCGCGACGGCTGGGGGGCGATTCGCTCGACATCGCCCCGGCGTCGGCGGACGCCAGCTTTCGCCGTTATTTTCGCGTCACTGCCAAAGGCCGCGATTATATCGTGATGGACGCGCCGCCGGCGCACGAGGATTGCCGCCCCTTCATCGCCGTCGCCCGGCTGTTCGGCGCCGCCGGCGTGCACGTGCCGCAGGTGCTGGCGCAGGACCTGGAGCAGGGCTTCCTGCTGCTGACCGATCTGGGCAATACCACCTACCTGTCGGCGCTCAACGAAGCCGCACTCGATCAAGGCGCGGCGCGCGAGCTCTATCTGGCGTCGAACGACGCGCTGATCCGCATCCAGCAGGCGAGCCGCCCCGGCGTGCTGCCGGACTACGACCGCGCGCTGCTCACCCGCGAACTGATGCTGTTCCCCGACTGGTACGTCTCGAAGCACCTCGGCGTCGCCATGAAGGACGAGCAGAAAGCCATCCTCGACGCCGTGTTCTGGCGCATCCTCGCCAACAACCTGGCGCAGCCGCAGGTCTACGTGCACCGCGACTGGCATTCGCGCAACCTGATGGTGAGCGACCCCAACCCCGGCATCCTCGACTTCCAGGACGCGGTCTACGGCCCCATCACCTACGACCTCGCCTCGATCTACCGCGACGCCTACATCCGGTGGGATGAGGAGCAGCAGCTCGACTGGGTGATCCGCTACTGGGAAAAGGCGCGCGCCGCCCGCCTGCCGGTGCGCGAGGACTTCGCCGAATTCTGGCGCGACTTCGAATGGATGGGCGCGCAGCGCCAGATCAAGGTGCTCGGCATCTTTGCGCGGCTGTACCACCGCGACGGCAAGGACGGGTATCTCAAGGACATGCCGCGGGTGATGCACTACCTGCGCCGCGTGTGCGAGCGCTACGACGAGCTGAAGCCGCTGCTGTTTTTGCTGGATGGGCTGCAGGATCGGGCGCCGCAGGCGGGGTATACGTTTTGAGTCAGTGGAGAGCGACGAGCGGGTAGGGTGGGCAGCCCACGCGGTTGCAGCTGGCTACCCCAGCGGCCGACACAAGGTTGTTTATCACAAGATCGGCTTGCAATTATCACTTAATGTTATATATCATTAAGCCATGTACACGCTCGAATACAGCAAGCAGGCAGTGCGGGCGTTAACACGGATGCCCGCGACCACAGCGACCACCATCCGGATCAAGTTGCAGGAACCGGCACAAGACCCACTGGCTGCGCGCAACGTGAAGAAACTGACCGGGCAGCCAGGCTATCGGCTGCGGGTGGGCGACTGGCGGGTGTTGTATTTACTGGATAACGGTAGATTGATTGCTTACGTGGCCGAAATCGGCGCGCGCGGAGGAGTTTACAAATGAACGTGCAGATGATCGTCAAGAACGGCAAACCGGAATATGTGGTGCTGCCTTGGGATGAATATCAGACCATGCTGGAAGCGCTGGAAGATCGCGCCGACGCTGTGGCGCTGACGGGTTTTGCCGAGCGGCTGGCGCTTGGCGAAGAGGAGACCCTTCCCGCAGCGATGGTAGATCGCCTGCTTGGTGGTGAATCCCCCGTGCGGGTTTGGCGCGAACATCGCGGGCTCACGCAGGCGCAGCTTGGCGAGGCTGCAGGCGTGGCGCAAAGCATGGTGGCGATGATCGAGCGCGGCGATCGGCGTGGGACGGTGGATACGCTGGCGTCCATCGCGCGCGCGCTCAAGGTTGATCTTGACGATTTGACGCAGAGCGAAGCCGGTTAAGCGTTTGCAGGTGGGGTATACGTTTGGGCAAAGAGTGGAGAGCGTGACGAACAGGACGACTGCGATGATTCTGGCGGCGGGGCGGGGTGAGCGCATGCGCCCGCTCACCGACCGCACGCCGAAGCCCTTGCTGGTTGTCGGCGGCAAGCCGCTCATCGTCTGGCATATCGAGCGCCTGCGCGCGGCGGGCTTCACGCATATCGTCATCAACCACGCGCACCTCGGGCAGCAGATCGAAGCGGCGCTGGGCAGCGGCGCCGAACTCGGCGTGTCGATCGAGTATTCGCGCGAGGCCAGCGCGCTGGAAACCGCGGGCGGCATTGCCACCGCGTTGCCGCTGATCGATGCCGAGGTCTTTCCCGTGGTGAATGGCGATATCTACAGCGAATTCGATTTCAGCCGGTTGGCCGAGCCGATGGCGCGGCTCGCCGCCGGGCAGGATCAGGCACATCTGGTGCTGATCGATAACCCGCCGCACCATCCGAAGGGTGATTTCGTGCTCGACGGCAGCCGGGTGACCAACGCCGACATTCCCCTCACGCCTTACGTCCTTGGCACCGCTGGTGCCAAGGACGGTATCCCTTGCGGACACCCCTCACGCCTCACCTTCTCCGGCATCGGCGTCTACCACCGCGCGATGTTCGCCCACACCCCGCCGGGCGAAAAAGCCCCGCTCGCGCCGCTGTTGCGGCTGGCGATCGACGCCGGACGCGCGAGCGGCGAACATTTCGGCGGCCGCTGGGTCGATGTGGGGACGCCCGAACGTTTGCAACAACTCGACGAAAGTCTGCGCACCCATGTTTGACGCCAGCCTCCATTCGCAACGCCGCGCCCGCCTCGCCGCCACCCTTGGCGACGGCATCGCCATCGTCGCCACCGCGCCGGAGGCGACGCGCAACCGCGATACGCACTACCCGTATCGTTTCGACAGCTACTTCTATCACCTGACCGGCTTCACCGAGCCCGAGGCCGTGGCGGTCGTGGTCGGCGGCGCGGCGCCGCAGACCATCCTGTTCTGCCGCGACAAGGACGAGACGCGCGAAATCTGGGACGGCTTCCGTTACGGCCCAGCGGCGGCGCAGGCGCAATTCGGCTTCGACACTACCTATTCGATCAGCGAACTCGACGCCAGGCTGCCCGAGTTGATGGGCAACCGCGCGCGGCTGGCCTATGCGGTCGGCCTGGAGCCGGCGTGGGATGCGCGGGTGATCGGCTGGCTCAACGCGGTGCGCGCGAAAACGCGGCAGGGCGTCACGGCACCCGGCGAAATCCTCGACGTGCGCAGTACGCTCGACGAGATGCGCCTGTTCAAGGATGCGTCCGAGCTTGAAACCATGCGCCGCTCGGCCAATATCGCCTCGGATGCGCACCGCCGCGCGATGCGCGCCGCCCGCCCGGGGCGCCACGAATTCGAGATCGAGGCCGAGCTGCTGCACACCTTCTACGCGGGCGGCGCGCAGGCGCCGGCCTACCCGTCCATCGTCGCCGGCGGCGCCAATGCCTGCGTGCTGCACTACGTGGAAAACCGCGCCGTACTCCAGGACGGCGACCTGCTGCTGATCGATGCCGGCTGCGAGCTGAACGGCTATGCCTCCGACCTCACCCGCACCTTCCCGGTCAACGGCCGCTTCTCGCCGGTACAGAAGGACGTCTACGAAATCGTGCTGGCGGCGCAGGCGGCGGCAATGGCGGCGATCAAGCCCGGGGCGCCCTGGATCGCGCCGCACGACGCGGCGGTGCGGGTGCTGACGCAAGGGATGGTCGATCTCAAGCTGCTGTCGGGCGAGGTCGACGGCCTGATCGAGTCGAATGCCTACAGCCGGTTCTACATGCACCGCACCGGCCACTGGCTGGGGCTGGACGTGCACGACGCCGGCGAATACAAGATCAAGGGCGAATGGCGCCCGTTTGTCCCGGGCATGACGCTGACGGTCGAACCGGGCTTGTACATCCGGCCGGCGGACGACGTGCCTGAAGCGCTGTGGAACATCGGCATCCGCATCGAGGACGACGTGGCGGTGACCGCAGGCGGGTGCGAGGTGCTGACCTCGCCGCCGAAAACCGTGGCCGAGATCGAAGCGTGGATGAGCGCGTGAGCGGCGTGCTGATCGTCGGCGCCGGCCCGGTCGGCGCGGTCTGCGCGCTGGCGCTGCGGCAGCAGGGCATCGCTGCGCGCGTGCTCGAAGCGCAGCCGGCCGGCGCCCGCGCCGACACCCGTACCCTGGCTTTGTCGCACGGTTCAAGGCTGATCCTCGACCGCCTCGGCGCATGGGACGGGCTCGACGACGTGACCCCGATCACCCGCATCCATATTTCGCAGCGCGGCGCGCTCGGCGTGGCGCGGCTGGCCGCGGAGGACGTCGCCGTGCCGGCATTGGGCTATGTGCTGCCCTACGGCGCGCTCACCGCGGCGCTGAAACGGGCGCTGGCCGATGCCGGCATCGCGGTCGATTACGGCGTGGCGGTGGAGCGCATCGAATCCGGCGCCGACGTGGCGATGCTGCATGCGGCCGACGGCAGCGTCCATGCCGCGCCGCTGGTGGTGGTGGCCGACGGCGGACGCGGCGACGCAGCCCCCGAACCCAAATTCGAGCGCGACTACGACCAGATGGCCGTGGTGTGCGACGTGCGGACCGAGCTGCCGCACGCCAACCAGGCGTTCGAGCGCTTCACCCCGGAGGGCCCGGCGGCCCTGCTGCCGAAAGGCGACCGCTACGCGCTGGTGTGGACCGCGAGCAACGCCGACGCCCGGCGCATTGCGGCGTTGCCGGATGACGCATTTCTCGCTGCGCTCTATCGACACTTCGGTGGCCGCCAGGGCTTTTTCCTGCACGCCAGCCCGCGCAGGACCTTTCCCCTGAAGCTTGCCTGGACCGGCAGCGAGGCCGCCGACCGCGTGGTGCGCATCGGCAACGCCGCGCAGACGCTGCACCCGGTGGCGGGCCAGGGCTTCAACATCGGCCTGCGCGACGCCTGGGAACTGGCGAACCTGTGCGGCGATACGGCTCCGGAAGCGTTGGGAAGCGGCGCCATGCTGGCCGCTTATGCGCGTGGGCGGCGCCTGGACGTGCTCGGCGGCGTGGGATTCACCGATTTTCTGGTGCGCGTGTTCTCCAACGACTTCGCGCCGCTGCGCCACGCGCGCGGGCTCGGCCTGCTGGCGCTGGAGGTGTTCCCGCCGCTGAAAAGCTTCGTCGCGCGGCGGATGATTTTCGGGGCGCGCGGTTGAATCGGTTTGGGCATCACGTTTGCCCCCTCCCCCGCTTGCGGGAGATAAGCAGCGACTTGCCCGCTCGCGGGCTTAGTCGATTGCTTAGTAGTTCCATCAGGGTTGGGGAGAGGGGCGAAGCATGAATCCGGAACGTTATCAGGTCGTCGTCGTCGGCGCCGGTCTGGTCGGGACCGCGGCGGCGCTGGCGCTCGGCCGGCAGGGATTGCGCGTCGCCTTGATCGAGCGTCAGCCGCCATCGGTTCCGGACGAAACCTGGGACACCCGCATCTATGCCATCAGCCCTGCCAGCCAGCATTTCCTGGAACGTCTCGGCGCGTGGCAGCGGCTGGACGCCGGCCGCGTCCAGCCGGTGTTCCGCATGGACGTGGCGGGCGACACGTCCGGCGCGATCCGCCTCGACGCCTGCGAGGCGGGCGTGTCGCATCTCGCCGCCATCCTCGAAAGCGGACGCCTGCAATACGCCTTGTGGCAGGCGATCGAGGCCGACGGCAACGTGGCGCTGCATTGTCCGGCTTCGATCGCGTCGCTCGAACACGGCGAGCCCTATACGCGAATCGCGCTGGACGGGGGTTCGCTGCTCGAAGCCGAACTGGTCGTCGGCGCCGACGGCGCCGCCTCGCGCATCCGCGAGTGGGCGGGGCTGGCCTCGACGCTGACGCCCTACGGCCAGAGCGGCGTGGTGGCCAATTTCGAATGCGAGCGTCCGCACCGCGGCACCGCGTTCCAGTGGTTCTTCGACGGCGACATTCTTGCGTGGTTGCCTTTGACGGGGAACCGCCTGTCGATGGTCTGGTCAACCCAGTCGGCGCATGCGGACGATCTGCTCGCGCTGGATGCGGCGGCGCTGGCCGCACAGGTGCAGGCGGCGGGCCACGACCGGCTCGGCGCCTTGCGCATGCTGACGCCGGCGGCGGCGTTTCCGCTGCGCCTGATCCGGGTGGATTCGGTTGCGGCGCCGGGCGTGGCGCTGATCGGCGACGCGGCACATGGCGTGCATCCGCTGGCGGGGCAGGGCGTGAACCTCGGTTTCGGCGACGCCGAAACGCTGGTCGGCGTGCTGGCGCAGCATCGGCGAGCTTATTGCGGTGATGTGCGTGTGTTACAACGCTATGCGCGTGCGCGCGCCGAGCCGGTGCAGCGCATGCAGGTGCTCACCCACGGCCTGCATCATCTGTTTGCCGACAGCCGTGCCGCCTGGCTGCGCAATGCCGGCATGACGATCGTCAACCAGCTGCCGCCGTTGAAAGCGGCCCTGGTGCGCGAAGCGATGTCCTGACGTTTTTTTGATTTTTCTGGAGTCCCGAATGAAATTCACTTCCCTGGCGCTGGCCGCTACCCTGGTGTTTGCCGCGACCGCGCAGGCCAACGAGTCCGTCATCCGCAAGGCGCTGACGCAGCAGTTTCCCGGCGCGCAAATCAGCTCGGTGACGAAAACGCCCTATAGCGGCCTGTTCGAGGTCTATCTCGACGGTCAGCTCATCTACGTCGACGCCAAGGCGCAATACGTGTTCGCCGGCGACGTGATCGACCTGAAAAACCGCGCCAACCTGAGCCAGGCGCGCCTGAACCAGTTGCAGGCGATCAAGTGGGACAGTCTGCCGCTCGGCAACGCGCTGAAGACCGTCAAGGGCAACGGCGCGCGCAAGCTGGCGGTGTTCTCCGACGTCGATTGTCCCTACTGCCGCAAGTTCGAGGCCGAGCTCGCCAAGGTCGACAACATCACCGTCTACACCTTCCTCTACCCGATCGAAGGTCTGCACCCCAAGGCGGTGCAGACCTCGAAGCAGATCTGGTGCGCGCCCGACCGCAACAAGGCGTGGGAGGACTACACCGCGAAAAATATCGTGCCGAACAACGACGGCAAGTGCGCCAATCCGGTCGACGCCACCATCGCGCTGGGCAGCAAGCTGAAGGTGTCCGGCACGCCCACGCTGTTCTTCGCCAACGGCCAGCGCGTGCCCGGCATGGTGCCGGCC
>JAMCVR010000123.1 GCA_023475455.1 Thermoplasmatota archaeon
TTCCTCCCCACACCCGGTCACCCTCATGCAGTTGCGCTTCGCTTCGTTCGTCGTGATCAACTTACGGTGGGACTTCCACCCACAAGAGTGCGCCCGTGCCGGGCGCACATGAAAAAAGCCCCGCTTGGGCGGGGCTTTTGACGATGCCGGTTCGGCTCACACGCAGCCGGTCGGCTTCGGGGTGCCGGCGTAGCGGCCTGCCTGCTTGGCGGGGCCGAACGGGAACAGGTCGAACAGGAATTTCTTCTCGCCCCATTCCGGGCCGAATTCTTCCTTCAGCCCCTTCTGCAGAAAGCGCAGATTGGGAGCGGTGCCGTTCTGCGCGAAGAAGTCGCGCATGTAGTGGATGATCTTCCAGTGGTTTTCGCCCAGTTCCAGATTGTCTTCCCTGGCCAGTTCGACGGCCAGTTCCTCGGACCAGTCTTCCAGATTGACCAGATAGCCTTCGGGGTCGGTTTCGACGATTTTGCCGTTGATTTCACGTTCCATGGTGCAGTCCTTGCGTTCAATAAAAATTGCGATGACGCACCATAGAATAACCAAGTAATTTAGTCAACCACTCCCAATGGGTAGGTGCCGGTTTATTTGCGGGCGATTTTCCCGCCCGCCGCCTTGTACGCCTCGATGCCGCCCTCGATGAAGCGCGCCTTGACGCCTGCGGCCTGCAGGCGGTCGACCACGCTGTTCGACACGCCGCCGCCGCGCACGCAGTAGATCACCACGTCGAGGGTGCGCGGGACGGCATCGATCCAGGCATCGATTTTTTCGGGATTTTTCCACAGCGCGCCGGGGATGGTTTCGCCGGACGCGGCGTAATCGGCTTCGCGCCGCACGTCGAACACCAGCATGCTGTCGGGGTCGAGGTCGGCGGGTTGGAGGGTGCGCGGCGCGTCCGGACACTTTTCGGTCGGATTGGCGCAGCCGCAGCGCTTCAGGGGTCGGGTTCCGGGTTCCATGCCGTCCTCACATCAATAACGAATAAGCCAGCCCGAGCAGGGCGCACACGCCGATGACCTTCATGATGTCGGCCTTGTATTTCCACAGGGCGACGAAGGCGGCGACGGCGACGATGACCGGGAACCCGTCGAAGACGCCGGCGAACGGCGCGTCGGACGTGCCCTGCGGCCAGAAGGTGTGCCAGGCGAAGAATACCGCCAGATTGAGGATCACGCCGACCACCGCCGCGGTGATGCCGGTGAGCGGCGCGGTGAAGCGGATTTCGCCGCGCGTCGCCTCGACCAGCGGGCCGCCGACGAGAATGAACAGGAAGGACGGCAGGAAGGTGAAGAAGGTTGCAACGGCGGCGCCGGCGAGGCCGGCCGCCACCGGGTTGGCGAAGACTTCCTTGGAGACGCCGCCGAGGTAGCCGATCCAGGTGACGATCATGATCAGCGGCCCCGGGGTGGCTTCGCCCAGCGCCAGGCCGTCCATCATCTGCGGGCCGGTCAGCCACTGGTAATGCTCGACCCCGCCCTGGTAGACGTAGGGCAGCACGGCATAGGCGCCGCCGATGGTGAGGAAGGCCGCCTTGGTGAAGAAATCGCCCATGTGGTAGAGGTCGGGGGCGCCCTGAATCGCTGCCATCGCCCCCAGCCAGATCAGCACGAAGGCACCGAGCTTGAGCGCAATCTTGCGCCAGGTGAAGCGCGCGTGAGCCGGCGGCGGGGTATCGTCGTCGATGATGGCCGGGCCGTACTCCTTGGCGCTGGCACCGTGGCCGCCGCCGCTCTTGAACTTGTGCGGCGCGAACTTGCCGCCGATCGCGCCGAGGAGCCCCGCGGCCAGCACGATCCACGGAAAGGCGATATCAAAAACGAAAATGCCGATGAAGGCCAGCGCCGCCATCCCCCACAGCACCTCGTTCTTCAAGGCCCGGCTGCCGATGCGCCATGCCGCGAACAGCACCACCGCGACCACCGCCGGCCGGATGCCGTAGAAGATGCCCTGCACCAGCGGCAGGTCGCCATACGCGAGATAGAGGCCCGCCAGCAGCGACAGCAGCAGGAAGGACGGCAGGAAGAACAGCACGCCGGCGATGATCCCGCCGCGTATGCCGTGCATCAGCCAGCTGATGTAGATCGCCAGCTGGGTCGCCTCGGGGCCGGGCAGCAGCATGCAGTAGTTGAGCGCATGCAGGTAGCGGTGCTCGGAAATCCAGCGGCGCTTCTCCACCAGCTCCTGGTGCATCATCGAAATCTGGCCGGCGGGGCCGCCGAAGCTGACGAAGCCGAGCTTGAGCCAGTATTTGAAGGATACGCCCAGGGTGACGGGCGCGGGTGCGGTGGGGTGTGCGGCGTCCAAGAATCATGCTCCAAACGTGGGTGGATAAAACCAGGCTTGGACGGGACGCCGTCTTGCAGGTGAAATGTTCACCCCGACGCCGGGGGCTCTGGTACCCCGACTGTGCGATTTTAGCGTATTGCCGCGCAGTGCCGCAATGCGCGTGCTTCATTGGGCAAAGGGGGAGGCCGCGCGTCTGACGGCGGGGTGGGTATGGCTTTGGAATTCGGATGGTGTGCCCGCCTGCTCTGCCGGAACACTAAAAACAGCGTGAATAACCATTCATGATAATTAATGTAATCTATTAGAAAACGATATTATCAGTTATGGATTATCTCTCTTAGGATGGGTTGGTAGTCCCAATCGGGTGTTCTTAGCAGAGGCCAACCATGTTCAGTCTGTCCAATATGCTGATCCCTGCGATCCTGTTTTTTGCACTGGGCTTCATTGCACAGTTGATCCGCTCGGATCTGAAATTTCCCGCAGATCTCGCCAAGGTGCTTTCGATCTATCTGCTGGTCGGGATCGGGCTCCATGGCGGGATTGAGCTGGCCAAGGCCGACCTCGCCAGCGCCATCGCCGCGATGGTCGCGGCGTTGGGTCTCGGCTTCGGGTTGCCCGTCGTCGCCTATGCCATTCTTTTGAGGGCGGTTCGCATCGACCGGCTGAACGCGGCAGCCATCGCGGCGCACTATGGTTCCGTCAGCGCCGGAACGTTTGTCACCGCGATTGCCTTCCTCGACGCCATGAAGGTTCCTTACGAAAGTTACCCTGTGATCATGCTGGCCATCATGGAGTCGCCCGCCATCATCATTGGTCTTGCCCTCGCGAACATGGCGCGCAAGGGGCAGGGCGATGGCCACGAGAAGCGGGTGAGCCGTGAATTGGTGCATGACGCCTTTACCAACGGCAGCGTCGTGCTTTTGCTGGGCAGTATGCTGATCGGCGTGATCGCGCAACCGGCCGGGTTGAACAAGATTCTGCCCTTCTACGACACCATGTTCATGGGCGTGCTAAGCCTGTTCCTGCTCGACATGGGCATGGAAGCCTCGCGCCGCATCGGCGACTTCAAGCGAGTCGGCCCGTCGCTGCTGGCCTTCGGCATCGCCATGCCGCTGATCGGCGCCGCAGTTGGCCTTTCCGTCGGACACTGGGTGCTTGGATTCGGCGTTGGCGGCACGCTGCTGGTCTCGGTTCTGGCGGCGAGCGCCTCCTATATTGCAGTGCCGCCCGCCATGCGTCTGGCGATTCCCGAGGCCAGCCCGGCACTGTTTCTGACGCTGTCTCTAGGGGTCACCTTCCCCTTTAATGTCATTGTGGGCATCCCGCTATACTTCAGCGCCGCCCAGTGGATCTCGCGCTAACCGGTAAGGAACGTCATGAAACCCGTCAAACGCATCGAAATCATAATCGAGGAAATCGAGATCGAGAACGTCATCGAGGAGCTTGATCGTATCGGCGTCGTCGGCTACACCATCGTGCCCCGTGCCGGTGGCCGGGGCGAGCGCGGTGTGCGCTACGAAAGCGCGAACATGGCGCGCAAGGGGCAGGGCGATGGCCACGAGAAGCGGGTGAGCCGTGAATTGGTGCATGACGCCTTTACCAACGGCAGCGTCGTGCTTTTGCTGGGCAGTATGCTGATCGGCGTGATCGCGCAACCGGCCGGGTTGAACAAGATTCTGCCCTTCTACGACACCATGTTCATGGGCGTGCTAAGCCTGTTCCTGCTCGACATGGGCATGGAAGCCTCGCGCCGCATCGGCGACTTCAAGCGAGTCGGCCCGTCGCTGCTGGCCTTCGGCATCGCCATGCCGCTGATCGGCGCCGCAGTTGGCCTTTCCGTCGGACACTGGGTGCTTGGATTCGGCGTTGGCGGCACGCTGCTGGTCTCGGTTCTGGCGGCGAGCGCCTCCTATATTGCAGTGCCGCCCGCCATGCGTCTGGCGATTCCCGAGGCCAGCCCGGCACTGTTTCTGACGCTGTCTCTAGGGGTCACCTTCCCCTTTAATGTCATTGTGGGCATCCCGCTATACTTCAGCGCCGCCCAGTGGATCTCGCGCTAACCGGTAAGGAACGTCATGAAACCCGTCAAACGCATCGAAATCATAATCGAGGAAATCGAGATCGAGAACGTCATCGAGGAGCTTGATCGTATCGGCGTCGTCGGCTACACCATCGTGCCCCGTGCCGGTGGCCGGGGCGAGCGCGGTGTGCGCTACGAAAGCGTGCAAGGCCTCGGCAACGTGCTGCTGACGATCGCGTGCGACGAGCGGCAGGCCGCACAGGTGATCGAGACTATCCGGCCCATCCTCAAACGCTATGGCGGCGTCTGCCTGGTGTCGGACGCGATGTGGGTGATCCACGACTCATGATCGGGTGACGCGGCGCCGCGTCCGGCTTGCCGGTCGTGGCTGCGGCAGGGTCACCACACGGCCGGCCTCGTTCAGCACGAAGTCGTGGAACGCCTGCACAATGGGCGTCATGCGCTTGCCGCTGCGATGGACCAGATACCACTCCTTCATGATCGGAAAGCCTTCCACGCTCAGGATGGCGATCCGCCCCAGTGCCAGCTCGAATTCCAGGGTGTGCATGGAAACGATGCCCAGTCCCAGGCCGGCCATCACCGCATGCTTGACTGCCTCGTTGCGGCTCATTTCCATCGAAGTGTTGAGCTTCACGTTGCGCTGGTCAAAGAAACGCTCCACGGCGTTTCGCGTTCCCGAGCCGCGCTCGCGCAGGATGAAGTTCTCAGCCACCAGGCGGCCGAGCGGGATGCGGCTTGTCTGTGCAAGGGGATGATCCGGGCGTGCAATGATGACCAGGGGGTTCTGCATGAAGGCCTGGGCATTCAATTCCAGGTTGTCCGGTGGTGTTCCCATGATGGCCATGTCCGGGATGTTTTCCTGCAACTGGGCTACCAGTTCCTCACGGTTGGTCACATCGAGATGAACCTGCGTCCCAGGGTGATGCTTGATGAATTCGGCCAGTAGATAGGGCGCGAAATATTTGCCGGTGCTGGTAACGGCGAGCGAGAGGGTTCCCCGCTTTACGCCTTTCATGTCATCCATCACCGATTCGATGTCGCGGAACTGCTGCGCGATGGCGCGACTGAAGGCGACCATCTCCTTGCCCGCTTCGGTCAGAAAGATCTTTTTCCCCATCTGTTCGAACAACGGCATGCCCACTTCCTGCTCCAGTTGCTTGATCTGGGTGGACACCGCGGGCTGGGTCAGGTGCAGTTCCTCGGAGGCGCGGGTAAAGCTGGAATTGCGCGCCACCGCCTCCAGCAGCCGCAACTGGCGAAAGGTCATGTTCATGGCTGTTTTCCTTCAGGGCCAGATTTTAAACCCATACAAATAATGGAATGGTAATAATAATATTTATTCATTATTAATTATGAATGTCGCTCCGTATATTTGGCAACAAGGGTGGGATCGGCGGAAGCCCGACGCGCCTGATCCAACGATTAACTGCTGAAGCAAGGAATATATCCATGAGCCAAGCGACCACAAGCACCAAAGAAGAGCACCTGACAGGCATTGAAGCGGCGATCGCCCGCCGTCAGGCACGCTCCCGGTATGGGAAGAAAGCGGAAAGCGGCGGCCCCACGCGGTCGAGCGCCAGCGCCACCGAAGCGCGCCTCGCTGCGCGCGGCGGGAACGCTTCGCCGGCGTCAGCTGCCGCCCAGACCCAGGCCATGGCGAGCACGGAAATTCCCGGCTGCGGCTGTCAGCACGTCGAGCCCTCTTTGACCCGTGTCGAGTACGCACGCCCCGTCTTTACCCCGGAGCCCATTTCGGCTGCGCGCCAGCGTCGTGTCGAACAATCGCTGAAAGGGCGTGGTGATGCACCGCCTTGCCGCCCCTGCGGTCGGGTGCGCCCCGAACCGCAAAAGGTCGAACTGGGCACCACGCTGGCAGGCACGCCGGTGACCGGCAACCAGGTGGAGCGCACCGCGCACGTGACGGGCAACGAGTCGGGCGGTTGTCGCGCGATTACCGGCACCGAATATATCGGGGCCGAACAATACGGACAGTTTTGCGGCTCCGCGCCCGCACCCGCACCGGCCAAGGTGGGAGCCAGCACCACCAGCCGCGGGCGCCGGGTGACGGGCACGGAAGTGGGGCGCAGCGGCAAGGTCACCGGCCACGAGGCCGGTACCTGCAGGCGCGTGACCGGCACCGAATATCTCGCCGCCGAGCAGGAAGCCGAATTCTGCGGCACGTCGCCCGAACCGCATCCGGAAAAGGCCGGCCTCGGCATGACCGCCAGGCAGAACCTGGTCAGCGGCAGCGATCTCACGCGCAAGGTGAGCGTGACCGGTGGCGAATCCGGTGCGAACAGGGCGATCACGGGCAGCGCCTATGCCGATGCGAGTCGCTTGCGCAGCGCAGCGGGAGAAGCGCCAAAAAAGGTGGAAACCCGTCACACGAACGCGGGCAGCGCGGTGAGCGGCACTCTGGTGGGTCGTTCGTCGAAAGTGACCGGCGATGAGCCCGGCGGCTGCAAGCGTGTGACGGGTTCCGACTACATCAGCGCCGAGGAATTCGCCTCCTTCTGCCGTGCGGAGCCGTTTCAGCCGCCAGCCAAGGTCGGCGTGTCGCGCACCCTGAAGGGCCAGGACGTTTCGGGTACCCGGATCGGACGCTCATCCCGGGTGACGGGCGACGAATACGGCGCCTGCAAGCCGGTGACCGGGACGTCTTATATCGGTGCCGACCAGTACGCCGATTTCTGTGCCGCGCGTGCCGCGGCCGAGGCGATCAACCGTGCCCGTCTCGGACGCAGCCCTGCGCTGAGCGGCATGCAGCCGGGGCCGGATGCCAGGATGACCGGCAACGAACGTGGCGAATGCCAGACCGTGAGCGGTACGCCCTACCTTGGCGAAGACCAGCGGGCCGCCGCGTGCGGCGGCCCGCCGCCGGCGACGCATTACCGTGCCCGCGGTCCGGAAGGCGCGACACCCGGCGCCGGCATCACCGGCAATGCCATGGAACTGCAGGGCGGACGTCAGCCGGGCGATTTCTCGGTGGCCTCCCCCGCGCGTTCGGCCCGCGACAGTGAAACCCGGCGCATCACCGGCAGCGCCTACGGCGGCACCGGCCGCATCACCGGCTCGCTGGCGCGCGCCACCGGCCTGGTTTCGGGCACGCCCGAATTCCGCTACCGCGAAGAGGCCGTGAGCGCGGTGATGCCGGTCGCGATTGCAGCCGAACCGGGCCCGGAGCGCATCACCGGAGAAGGTCGGGAGCGCCTCGTCACGGGGGATGCCTGGGATCGCGGCGACCGGGTGACCGGGACCGAAGGGCGCTCCGTGGCACGGCGCAATCCGACCCTGCGTGGCGAGTCGCGCGGCAATGGCGCGAATGCACGCGCCTTCCGTGAAATGGAACACCCGGTGCCGACCGCGAGCCGCATTACCGGCGGCAGCGGCAACAGCGCGAGCGGTGCGACGGTGACCCTGTCCGGCGGCGCCCGCGGCTAACCCGGACGAGACAACGGAAGCCCGACGATGGACACCCGCAACCGCCTGGAAGGCATGCGCGGCAGCGGCCACTCTGCCCCGGTGGGCATGGCGATGCCAAGCTGGCCGCAGCGCCACAGCTTCTGCCCGCCGGGTACCCGGGCGGACAGCGGCGGCGAGTGCGTGGGCGCGCAGTGCGTCCCGCGCGCCCACCCGCTCGCCGACCAGGCCCGGAACACGCGACTGGCCGACTACGAGCGCAGGGTGTGGGCGCGCTTCGACGCCATCGTGCCGACGCTGAAACAGGTTGCGGCGCTACAGCATGAAGCCGGGTTCGAGGCGCAGGCGCAGGCGATCGCACGCGACCGGCTGGGATTCGAATTGCCTGCGGCGGTGCTGTCCGATGCCTGGATCACCACGCTCGACATGCGCAAGCTGTATGGCTACAGCGTGCTGCATGCGTTCCGCGATCTGGCGCGGGATGCCGCCGCGCACATGCTTAACGGTGTCGAGGAAGCGGAAGCGATGACGCGCTTCTTCATCGAATGCGGCTTTCACGAAGTGGACGTGAGTGCCTGTGCCGACGGCCGCCTCAAGGGGCTGCTGCAATACATCCTGCGCCTGCCCCAGCAAGCGGTGCGCCGGCACCAGGCCTACGCTGGCTCGATGTTCGACGTCGAGGCGAACGTGAAGCAGTGGACCGAGACCGAGCTGCGCCGCTTCCGCGAAGGCATGCCGACGCTGCCGGATTCGGGCACGCGCTATCTCAAGATCGCGGTGTACCACTTCAGCAGCTCGGACCCGCATCACGAAGGCTGCGCCGCGCACGGCAGCGACGACCGCCGCGCGGCCCAAAGCGCGCTCGATCGGCTGCGGGCCTTCGGCACCGCGATTGAAAACGGCTTCTGCTGCGGGGCATCGGTCGCCACGCTGCTGATCGGCGTGGACACCGACAACGATGCAATCCGGGTACACGTGCCGGACGGAAAAGGCGGCATGAGCCTCGACTGCTACGTGGACAACATGGCGCTGTACCAGGCAACAGCGGGGCGCTCCGAAACCGATGCGCGCTGGAGGCTGGGCGCGATCGTCGACGAAACCGCGCGCCAGCATGGGCGGAGCGCGCCCGATGCCGGCATGCGGCGCCTGATCGAACGGCTGCTCGCGAACAACCTGTCGCAGATCGACTACGTCTGCGCATACCACCGGGGCCGCTATGACGACATTGGCCATGCCGAACGCTTCATCAGCATTGGCGATGGTTTCGACGAGGTGCACCTGCGCAACCTGGCCTACTTCGGCCACATGCACACGGTGGAAGAAGGCGCCGCGGACATGGATGTGGGCATCGGGATTTTCACCCGGCTGAACGTGGCGCGCGGGCTGCCGGTTCCGATCGCGATCCACTACCGCTACGACAGCCGGGTGCCGGGATCGAAGGAGCGTGCGGCGGCGCGCTGCCGCCGGGTCAGGGCCGCCATCGAGGCGCGCTACCCGGATCTCGCGAAGAACGATCTGTTGTTCTGCGCCATGACGGTGCAGGCGCAGAAAGCGGGCAGCACGCTGGAATGGGCGGAAGAAAACGACATGGACGCACACGGGCATTGAGGTGGAGCAATGAAGATCATGCAAGTGGAAAAGACACTGGTTTCGACCAACCGCGTTCGGGAAATGGGGCATCGCCCGCTGCTGGTGGTCAAGGAAAAAAGCGGCACCCGCAGCGTTGCGGTGGATGCGGTGGGCTGCATCCCGGGCGACTGGGTGATTTGCGTCGGCAGCTCCGCTGCGCGCGAGGCCGCGGGCAGCAAGGAATTCCCGAGCGATCTCACCATCGTCGGCATCATCGATCACTGGCAGGAGCACTGACATGGAGATCATGCGCGTGGTGTCCGATCTGGTGGCGACGCGACGTATTGCCGGCCTTGCAAGCGCATCGCTGCGCGTGCTGGCCGACGACAAAGGCAGGCTGTCGGTGGCGGTCGACCCGGTCGGCGCGCCATCCGGGAAGTGGGTTTTTACCGCCGGCGGTTCGGCCGCCCGCTACGGCGCCGGCGATTACAGGGTTCTAACCGATCTGACGATTCTCGGAATCATCGATCAGTGGAATGCGGAGGTCACCCTCCGCGAGGCAGGCAAAGACGTTTTATCAACTGTGTAAAGGAGAAACACCATGGCAAGCGCAATGACAGGTATCGCTTTGGGAATGATCGAGACGCGCGGTCTGGTTCCCGCCATCGAGGCGGCGGACGCGATGACCAAGGCGGCGGAAGTTCGGCTGATCGGCCGCCAGTTCGTGGGCGGCGGGTATGTGACCGTCCTGGTGCGC
>JAMCVR010000175.1 GCA_023475455.1 Thermoplasmatota archaeon
GCGAGATGATCGAGCGCATCGGCCTGGCCAACTTCCTCGAAGGTCTGGACATCCCGGTCGATCCCAACATGATCAGGGAGCCGCGTTCCAACCCCTACTTCCGCTCCGACGACTGGGACGAGCAGGTTGCCAAATGGGTGGAGTACAAGCAGAAGGCAGCCTGAAGGAGACGCAATCATGATCATGCTGAAATCACAGTCATTTGCACTCAATGTCACACGTGCAGCCCTGCTGGCCTTGCTGCTTGGCACGGCATCCGTCCAGGCTGCCGAGGCCCGGCCCGAGAAATCCCTCTACGACCGGCTGGGAGGGATCTATCCCATTTCAGTGGTGGTGGACACCTTCATCGATCTGTTGCTGGTGAACGATGTGCTGAACGCCAACCCCGCCATCAATGAGGCCAGGAAGCGTGTTCCGGCAGCCGGGCTGAAGTTTCGCGTGACCGAGCTGGTCTGCCAGCAGACCGGCGGGCCGTGCAAGTACACCGGGCGCGGAATGAAGGAATCTCACGCCCACCTCAATATCAGCGAGAAGGAGTGGCAGGCCATGCTGACGGACTTCCGCCGCGTGCTGAACAACTACGGTGTGCCGGCGAAGGAGCAGGGAGAGTTGGCGGCCATCGTGGAAAGTACGAAGAAGGACATTGTGGTCAGGAAGTAACGGAAAGTAACGGCATCGCTGCCCGAACAGGCGATGGGCTAGCGGCTTGTTCCCGGCACATAGCCGTGGCGCAGCTGGTTGCCGCTGACCACGCGCGACCACACGAACTGCCTGAGCGTGTCTTCGCTGCCTGCCTGCACGCCGGTGCCTGAGAGCGCAATCCCGCCGAACGGCTGGATGCCGACGCGGGCGCCGGTGATGCCGCGATTGAGATACAGGTTGCCGACCCGGAATTGCCGCTGCGCCGCATCGAGATGCTGCGGCAGGCGCGAAAACACGCCCCCGGTCAGCGCGTAGTCGCTGTCGTTGGCGAGCGTCAGCGCGGCCTCGAAATCCGGCGCATGCAGCACGGCCAGGATCGGCGCGAAGATTTCCTCGCGCGCCAGCCGGTGGTGCGGCTGGATGTCGGCAAACATGGCGGGCGCAAAGTAGTGGCCGCCCGCCGGTGCCTTGCCCTGATACACCAGTCTGCCTTCCGCGCGGCCGATGTCGAAATAGCGCTGCGCCTTGTCCAGCGCCTGTTCGTTGATCAGCGGGCCGAAGCGGAATTGCGGATCGGCGGGCGGACCCAGCGGCCAGCTTGCCAGCGCATCGGACAGCCGCGCCAGCAGGCGTTCGTGCACGCGGCCCACACTGATCAGGCGCGAAGCGGCGGAGCATTTCTGCCCCTGGTAGCCGAATGCGGACGCCAGGATGTGCGTCACCGCCTCGTCGAGATCGGCGTCCTCGTCGACGATGATGGCGTTCTTGCCGCCCATTTCGCACACCACGCGTTTGACGCGCCGCTGCTCCGGGCTGCGCCGGTGCGCCTGTTCGAACAGGCGATGGGCTAGCGGCTTGTTCCCGGCACATAGCCGTGGCGCAGCTGGTTGCCGCTGACCACGCGCGACCACACGAACTGCCTGAGCGTGTCTTCGCTGCCTGCCTGCACGCCGGTGCCTGAGAGCGCAATCCCGCCGAACGGCTGGATGCCGACGCGGGCGCCGGTGATGCCGCGATTGAGATACAGGTTGCCGACCCGGAATTGCCGCTGCGCCGCATCGAGATGCTGCGGCAGGCGCGAAAACACGCCCCCGGTCAGCGCGTAGTCGCTGTCGTTGGCGAGCGTCAGCGCGGCCTCGAAATCCGGCGCATGCAGCACGGCCAGGATCGGCGCGAAGATTTCCTCGCGCGCCAGCCGGTGGTGCGGCTGGATGTCGGCAAACATGGCGGGCGCAAAGTAGTGGCCGCCCGCCGGTGCCTTGCCCTGATACACCAGTCTGCCTTCCGCGCGGCCGATGTCGAAATAGCGCTGCGCCTTGTCCAGCGCCTGTTCGTTGATCAGCGGGCCGAAGCGGAATTGCGGATCGGCGGGCGGACCCAGCGGCCAGCTTGCCAGCGCATCGGACAGCCGCGCCAGCAGGCGTTCGTGCACGCGGCCCACACTGATCAGGCGCGAAGCGGCGGAGCATTTCTGCCCCTGGTAGCCGAATGCGGACGCCAGGATGTGCGTCACCGCCTCGTCGAGATCGGCGTCCTCGTCGACGATGATGGCGTTCTTGCCGCCCATTTCGCACACCACGCGTTTGACGCGCCGCTGCTCCGGGCTGCGCCGGTGCGCCTGTTCGATGAGCGCGAGCCCCACCTCGCGTGAGCCGGTGAAGGCGATCACCGCAATGTCGGGGTGTGCAGCCAGCAGCGAACCCAGCGTTGATCCTTCGCCCGGCAGCAGCTGCGCCACCGCGGGCGGGAACCCGGCTTCCAGCAGGACCCCGTGCAGCTTGCAGGCATTGATCTGCGCCGGCGTGGCCGGTTTCATGATGACCGGGTTGCCGCACACCAGCGCCGCCGCGCTCATGCCGGAGAGGATGGCGAGCGGGAAATTCCACGGCGCGATGACGGCCGTCGGCCCCAGCGCCTCGTAGCGCGTGGCGTTGCGTTCGCCGGGAAAGTCGCGCGTGCCGCGCCAGTCCAGCAGCCGCTCCGCGACGTCGGCGTAATAGTTCCAGCAATCGATGGCTTCGGCCACGTCGGCGTCGGCCTCGCGCCACGCCTTGCCGACTTCCAGCACCTGCCACGCCGCCAGCTCGAAGCGGCGGCGAGCCATGATTCTCGCCGCCGCGCGGCACAGGCGCGCGCGTTCGTCCACCATGACCTCGCGCCAGCCGGGAAAGGCGGCGACGGCGTGGCGAACCGCCTGCTGCGCGTGCGCGGGCTCGGCCTGTTCGACGCGGCCAAGGCTCTGCGCCGGGTCGGCCGGGTTGCGGCTGTCGCGCCAGCGCGTCGTCGTTGCATCCCGCAAGGCAGCATGCAGCGGATAGTCGCGCCCCCGTTCTGCCACCCTCTGCGCCAGCGCCGCACGCATCGCCCGCCGCGGCTCGTCCTTGCTGAAATCGGCCAGCGGCGTGTTGCGGAACCCCGGTTCGATCACAGCAGTTTCCTGCGATTGCGCAGGCGGCGCCGCCAGCAGGCTCCCGGGCGGCGCGTCCTCAAGATAGGCCTGGCGCAACACCGACGTCGACGCGGTGTTTTCCAGCAAGCGGCGGATGAGATAGGCGATGCCGCCGATGAGGTCGCCCACCGGCAGGTACATCCGCAGGCGCGCGCCCTCCCCGACCACGGCGACGGCGAGCGGGTCGGCCATGCCGTAGAGCATCTGCACCTCCCAGCTGGCGGCCGTGCGCCCCCGTGCACGCGCCAGCGCCAGCGCATGCGCCAACGAACGCAGGTTGTGGCTGGCGATCATCGGATAGACGCGTTCGTCCTCTGCGAACAGCAGCTCGCTGAGCCGTTCGAAATGGACATCGGTGGCGGCCTTGTCGGTATACACCGGACTGGGCCAGAAGCGCTGCGCCGCCAGCGCCACTTCGCTGTCCCAATAGGCGCCCTTGACCAGGCGCACGCGCAGCGGCCGTTCGGGCGTCCACGGCAGCTCCAGCAGGCCGCGCAAATCCGCCTCGGCGTCCGGGCGATAAGCCTGCAGCGCCAATCCGGGCGGAATGCCGGGCCGTTCCGCCAGACGCTGGAACACCGCCAGCACCAGCGGCCGGCTGTCGTGGTTTTCCATGTCGAGGGTGAGGCTGACGCCGGCCTGCGCGGCTGCGGCACGGATCGGCTCCAGGCGGCCGAGCACCCGCGCCAAGCTGCCGTCCAGGTCGATCGGATCGAAGCGCGGGGTGAGCGCGGAAAGCTTGATCGAAAGATCGGGCTGCTGCGCGGAACCGGCCGCGAGCCAGGCGAGCAGCTTCAGAATGCGCGCGGCATAGGCGTCGGCCTCGGCCTCGGACAGCACCGCCTCGCCGAGGGCGTCGAGACTCACCGCGGCGGGCAGGCCGGCAATTTTCTTCAGGGTCGCGGCAAAGACTCTGGCGTCCTCCTCGACCACGAACAGGCGTGCCGTGCGCGCCACCGCCCGCTGCAGCAGCGGCGCCATCCAGACCTGCCCGCCCAGCCTGAGCAGCCGCCCGAACATCCCGCCGAGTTCGAAGCCGCCCAGATAGGCGCGGAAATGCGTGGCGATCATGTGGGCGTCGCGCAGTTGCGGCAGGACGTCGACGAACTGGAACAGCGCATCGCGCAGCCGCGTGTCGGCAATGGCCCGCTTCAGCATCACGCGGCGCCCGGCGTAGAAGCCGGGTGGGTGCGCCCGCGCCCGCCGGTAAAGCGTGCGGCCGATTGCCTGGATCGAGGGTTCGAGGGACGCGGCAGCCATGGCCGCAGTATAGGCAGCCTGCCCCAGCCGGCTCGATCCGATGCCATGGCGACGGAAAAACCGGGCTTTGTTTGTGCGTGTCGACTCGCTATAACGGGAAGGCTGGTTGATTCATGAATGGCTTGCTTCGCCACCGAAAAGGAGATCACATGAACGGGAAACATTTGCCTGCCGCCCTGTCACTCGGCCTCTTCCTGGCCATTCCCCTGACCGCGCTTGGGCAGGGCAAGGCGCTGATCAGGTCGCCGGCAGACGGCGCCACACTCGACGCGATGGACGAGAACCGGCTGGCCTATGAAGTGAATCCCGGCCCACGCGGGGATCACGCCCATCTCTACGTCGACAACAAGGAAGTGGCGATATTGCGCAAGCTCAAGGGCAGCTATCTGCTGGAAACCCTGTCATCCGGCAAGCGCAGCCTCTGCGTCAAGGTGGTGAACAAGGCCCACGTGCCCATCGGCATCGGACAGTGCATCCAGGTCACGGTGAAGTAGCCGTGTGGTCGGAAAACCTCGCCTATGCCCTGACCCAGGTGGTGCACAACTTCGGCGCCACCGCCGTGCTGGGCGGCGCGGTATTCATGCTGTGGCCCGCGTTCAGGCCGGAAGACACGCGCAGCTTCGCTTGGCTGATCCTCGTTGCCTGGGGCGCGCAAATCGCCAGCGGCGGATTGTTCGGCCTCACCAGCCTCTACTACTACGGCGAAACGCCGGACTTGAGCAGCATTGCCATCGCCGCCCTTGCGGTCAAAGTGGCGGCGGCGATAACGGGATTCCTGCTGGCGGCGCTCTACCTTCTTCGTGGCAGGGCATGGAGCCGCGTGAGCGTGATGCGAACCTTCCGGAGCCTGGCCGCGCTGGGCGCCGTAGCCCTGACGGCGGCCGCCTTCCTGCGCTGGTTTTCGTAGCCCGTTGACCCGAAAAGGAGATCACATGAACGGGAAACATTTGCCTGCCGCCCTGTCACTCGGCCTCTTCCTGGCCATTCCCCTGACCGCGCTTGGGCAGGGCAAGGCGCTGATCAGGTCGCCGGCAGACGGCGCCACACTCGACGCGATGGACGAGAACCGGCTGGCCTATGAAGTGAATCCCGGCCCACGCGGGGATCACGCCCATCTCTACGTCGACAACAAGGAAGTGGCGATATTGCGCAAGCTCAAGGGCAGCTATCTGCTGGAAACCCTGTCATCCGGCAAGCGCAGCCTCTGCGTCAAGGTGGTGAACAAGGCCCACGTGCCCATCGGCATCGGACAGTGCATCCAGGTCACGGTGAAGTAGCCGTGTGGTCGGAAAACCTCGCCTATGCCCTGACCCAGGTGGTGCACAACTTCGGCGCCACCGCCGTGCTGGGCGGCGCGGTATTCATGCTGTGGCCCGCGTTCAGGCCGGAAGACACGCGCAGCTTCGCTTGGCTGATCCTCGTTGCCTGGGGCGCGCAAATCGCCAGCGGCGGATTGTTCGGCCTCACCAGCCTCTACTACTACGGCGAAACGCCGGACTTGAGCAGCATTGCCATCGCCGCCCTTGCGGTCAAAGTGGCGGCGGCGATAACGGGATTCCTGCTGGCGGCGCTCTACCTTCTTCGTGGCAGGGCATGGAGCCGCGTGAGCGTGATGCGAACCTTCCGGAGCCTGGCCGCGCTGGGCGCCGTAGCCCTGACGGCGGCCGCCTTCCTGCGCTGGTTTTCGTAGCCCGTTGACCCGTGGCGCGGCAGTCGGCGGCCTGGCGCTCTATGCCGCCTTCGTCCTCTGGCTGCATGGCTGGCTGATCGGGGTCCCGCATCGAGCGCACATGGATGTCCACATGAACCTGAATTGAAAGGAGAAGCGACCATGGCAAACCCATTCGTACATATCGAATTGCATACCGGCGATCTCGCCCGCGCCAAGGCATTTTATTCCGGGCTGTTCGACTGGAATCTGCAGGATCTGCCCATGCCCGGCGGCGGCGGTTCATACACCATGATCAACGTGGGGGAAGGCACCGGTGGCGGCAGATGGGCGACCCGTGCATGCCGCCACACTGGATGGCCTACGTCGGCGTGGACGACGTCGTTGCCACAACGGCAAAAGCCAAATCGCTGGGTGCGACCGTTACCCAGGACGTCATGGAGGTGGGGGACTACGGCTGGATGAGCGTCCTTACCGACCCCACGGGGGCCACCTTCGCCCTCTGGCAAGCGAAAATGCCCGGGCAGGGAGGCGGTGATTGAAGGTTTCAGGATGAACTGTGAGCCAAGCGGCAACAGATGAGCGGGCGAGGACGCGCAGGGCGGCCAGCGCGTCCTCGATCATGCGGTTCCTGGCTGGCAGGATCGGCATCGCCTGCACACGGGCCTCTGTTATCAGCAGCCGCTGCAACGCCGGCACGCTGAAAAAGACACCGTTTTATGTTTCGATATTTCTGATTCACGACCTAGCACGCAATTCGAATAAAAATCATGAAAATCACTCAAGCACATGATTATTCATGATTATTTTGCAATCCTGATCGGGCGCAGGGCCGGCAAATCGCATTTACTGGCTTGAGTGGAGGTTCTGATTGCCGCTCATGTGTCTCGCCATTCCCATGCAGATCGAATCGATCGACGGCTATACCGCCCGTTGCCAGGCCAAGGGCGTGTGGCGCGACGTCAGCCTGTTCATGATGCAGGACGAACCCCCATGCAGTCGGCATCCCGGCTACGGCTATCGCCGCCATGCCCGCGACAGCAACTTGCCCCTGACTGAAATCTGGCATCACCACGCCCACGCCTCGGCGCTGGCCTGGGAGTGTCCGGATGTGACTGAATGGATCATGTTCGCCTGGGACGGCGTCGGCCTCGGCATGGATCAGACCCTGTGGGGCGGCGAAGCCTTCACCGGCTCGCCCGGCCGCTGGCAGCGCGCCGCTGCGGCCTTGCTGTGGGAGACCGGCCAGGCCACGCCCTTCGCGACTGAAGCCTTGCATCAGGCCTGGTCGGCCCGGCTGAACAGCCCGACCAGTTCGGCGGTCGGCCGCCTGTTCGATGCGGCGGCGGCGCTGTGCGCATCTGCACCCAGGCCAGCTTCGAGGGCGAAGGCCCGATGCGGCCGGAGGCAGGCTTCCATCTCAGCCTGGCGCTGGTCGATCAGGCCCAGCAGCTGCGCGCGCAAACCGGCATCCAGTCGGTCGGCCTTACCGGCGGCGTGTTCCAGAACCGGCTGCTCGCCGAGGCTGCGATCGAGCGGCTCGAAGCCGCGGGCTTCACGGTGTGCCTGCCGCAACGTGTACCCGTCAACGATGCCGGGTAAGCTTCGGCCAAGTCATCGAATTTCTATATCACTAAAACCCATGGCCTGGGAGTGTCCGGATGTGACTGAATGGATCATGTTCGCCTGGGACGGCGTCGGCCTCGGCATGGATCAGACCCTGTGGGGCGGCGAAGCCTTCACCGGCTCGCCCGGCCGCTGGCAGCGCGCCGCTGCGGCCTTGCTGTGGGAGACCGGCCAGGCCACGCCCTTCGCGACTGAAGCCTTGCATCAGGCCTGGTCGGCCCGGCTGAACAGCCCGACCAGTTCGGCGGTCGGCCGCCTGTTCGATGCGGCGGCGGCGCTGTGCGCATCTGCACCCAGGCCAGCTTCGAGGGCGAAGGCCCGATGCGGCCGGAGGCAGGCTTCCATCTCAGCCTGGCGCTGGTCGATCAGGCCCAGCAGCTGCGCGCGCAAACCGGCATCCAGTCGGTCGGCCTTACCGGCGGCGTGTTCCAGAACCGGCTGCTCGCCGAGGCTGCGATCGAGCGGCTCGAAGCCGCGGGCTTCACGGTGTGCCTGCCGCAACGTGTACCCGTCAACGATGCCGGGTAAGCTTCGGCCAAGTCATCGAATTTCTATATCACTAAAACCCATGGACGACACCCGCATCCTTCTCGCGCACGGCAACGGCGGCCGCCTGATGCGCGAACTCATCACCGACATCTTTGTCCGGCATCTCGGCAACCCGCTGCTCGATACCAACGCCGACGCAGTGGCGCTGCCGCATGTGGACGGCGACATCATGGTCACCACCGACGGCTTTACCGTCGAGCCGCTCGAATTTCCCGGCGGCGACATCGGCTCGCTGGCCGTGCATGGCGTGGTCAACGATCTCGCCGTGGCAGGTGCCGAGCCGCTCTACTTCACGCTGTCGGCGCTGATCGAGGAAGGACTGGAAATCGGCGTACTCGACCGCTACGTCACCAGCTTCGCGCGTGCCGCTCGCCAGAACCGCGTCGCCGTGGTGGCGGGCGACACCAAGGTGGTGCGCCGCGGCGAAGGCAGCGGCCTGTATCTCTCCGTCGCCGGCATCGGCGTCCGGCGCGCAGGCGCGCGGCTGGCGATGAGCCGCATCGCGCCGGGCGACGTGGTGCTGGTATCCGGCCCGGTGGGCGATCACGGCATCGCGGTGATGCTGGCGCGCGAACAGTTCGGCCTGTCCGGCGCGCTGCGCTCGGATTCCGCCTCGGTGCTGCCGCTGGCGCGCGCCATCCGCGATTTGCCCGACCTCAAGTTCATGCGCGATCCGACGCGCGGCGGGCTGGCCACGGTCGCCCACGAAATCGCGCGCGCCTGCGGCCACAGCGTGACGCTCTATCAGGCCGCGGTGCCGCTGCGGCCGGAAGTCGTGTCGGTCTGCGAAATGCTGGGCTACGACCCGTATTTCCTGGCGTGCGAAGGCCGCATCGTCGCCGTCGCCGACCCCATCGCGGCGGAAGACATCCTCAACCGATGGCACGCCCTGCCCGAAGGCCGCGACGCCGCCGTCATCGGCCACATCGAAGTGGGGGGCGGACGGGTCATCCTGGAAACCCCGCTCGGCGGCCGCCGCATACTGGACGAACTGGAGGATGATCCGCTGCCGCGGATATGCTGAGGATGTGCAGAAGTTCAGACTTGACCTGATAGACAGGGTCGGACTTTCTGTCTCAAATCGACCCTAAGCAGACGGTTGGGTGACAGCAACTAATGTCTGCTTCGGGGCGGGAAAGGGATTATCGTTTTTGCACAGTCCCGCTCGAATGCCGGGTTGGGCTGCTATCTATGCTTGAGCAGATCATCAAGCGTAAGGCCAATGTCTTTGGCAATTTGGCGAAGTAGGATTGGGGATATGTCTCGGCCCTGATGGAATGGAACCGTTGTGCAACGGCCCGTCGTATCGCGGAACTGTTTGTGTGATCCGCGCTGACGGGCTTCGGTGAACCCGAGTTTTATAAGGATGGCAATAACCTCATTGGGCTTGAGGACGGGAACATTGCCCATGGCTCAAGCGACAGCGACGTTCTGAACCCCAACAAACTCCGACTCCAGCACCGGCTCGCCATCTTCCAGAAGCATTGTAATAACATCGTGCAGGTTGTGATTGACCTCATCCAATGTTTCCCCTTGGGAATGGGCGCCGGGAAAGCCGGGAACAAAGCCAACGAACAGACCAGTTTGCGGGCACCGCTCAATTACCGCAGAGTAGACTTTCATGACGGACTCCAAGCATAAGATAGCCAATTATTGCCCTATGCCCTGTAACAAGCAACTGCTGCGCTGCTGACGCCCAACGTCGAAGCTCAGGGACGCGCCGCTTGCGGCGCGTCCCGCTGGAGCGCAGGGTTAGCCGACGTAGCCGACACGAGAGGGAAGTTTTCTGGATGCCGAATGGATTCAACGGACAAATCCACATCCA
>JAMCVR010000239.1 GCA_023475455.1 Thermoplasmatota archaeon
CCAGCCCGCCCCCTTTCTTGTCGATCCAGCGCGCGGACAGCCGCGCGCGGGTGCGGTAACCCCAGCTCGGGCCATGCAGGGCGGGCAGGATGATGTCGGGACGGACCTTGCCGATGCGGGCGAGGTTCTCTTCCAGCACGCGCTGCTTGGCGGCCACCTGGGCGCTGGCTTCCAGATGCTGCATCGAGCAGCCGCCGCAGCGGCCGAAGTATTGGCAGCGCGGCTCGGTGCGCTGCGCGCTGGCCTTGAGAATGGCGACGGCGTTGGCCGAGTTGTATTTTGCATGTTTGCGGTAAACGGCGATTTCCGCGCGCAGAACAGATCGGCGAGGCGTTCACCCGCCCGGGGTTGCAGCAGGCGTATGGCGCGACTCGCCAGCGTGCGGTTGATGGCGGTGTTGACCTGGGTGAAGTCGGTCGGTTTGAACGGCATCACCAGGCCGAATTCGGGCAGGCTGTAGCTGAGTTCGGGGGCAATGTGGGGCCAGAAAGGGCGGACGCTGTCGGGGCCTTTGGCCTGTTCCCATATCTGGATGCGATGCCGTTCGGCAAACGCCCGCATCCTGGCGGCATCGTCGTCGGTCCAGGGTTCGAGCAGGCGGAACACCAGCACGGTGACGTGCTCGCCGACGGCAACCTCGATCTGCGGGATGCGGTCGGCGTTCGACAACTCGTTGATCAGCTCGCGCAGCGGCTGGATCAGCGCCGAGACATCCGGGGTGAGCACCTCGCAGCTCGCCATGTCGGCGATGAAGCTGGAACGCTTTTCCCGAAAGCCCACCAGCCCGCCCCCTTTCTTGTCGATCCAGCGCGCGGACAGCCGCGCGCGGGTGCGGTAACCCCAGCTCGGGCCATGCAGGGCGGGCAGGATGATGTCGGGACGGACCTTGCCGATGCGGGCGAGGTTGTCTTCCAGCACGCGCTGCTTGGCGGCCACCTGGGCTTCCCTCGATGCCCACCACCTCGGCGCCGCTGGTTGCGATGGGCAGGGTGAAATTGCCCAGGCCGCAGAACAGATCGGCGAGGCGTTCACCCGCCCGGGGTTGCAGCAGGCGTATGGCGCGACTCGCCAGCGTGCGGTTGATGGCGGTGTTGACCTGGGTGAAGTCGGTCGGTTTGAACGGCATCACCAGGCCGAATTCGGGCAGGCTGTAGCTGAGTTCGGGGGCAATGTGGGGCCAGAAAGGGCGGACGCTGTCGGGGCCTTTGGCCTGTTCCCATATCTGGATGCGATGCCGTTCGGCAAACGCCCGCATCCTGGCGGCATCGTCGTCGGTCCAGGGTTCGAGCAGGCGGAACACCAGCACGGTGACGTGCTCGCCGACGGCAACCTCGATCTGCGGGATGCGGTCGGCGTTCGACAACTCGTTGATCAGCTCGCGCAGCGGCTGGATCAGCGCCGAGACATCCGGGGTGAGCACCTCGCAGCTCGCCATGTCGGCGATGAAGCTGGAACGCTTTTCCCGAAAGCCCACCAGCCCGCCCCCTTTCTTGTCGATCCAGCGCGCGGACAGCCGCGCGCGGGTGCGGTAACCCCAGCTCGGGCCATGCAGGGCGGGCAGGATGATGTCGGGACGGACCTTGCCGATGCGGGCGAGGTTCTCTTCCAGCACGCGCTGCTTGGCGGCCACCTGGGCGCTGGCTTCCAGATGCTGCATCGAGCAGCCGCCGCAGCGGCCGAAGTATTGGCAGCGCGGCTCGGTGCGCTGCGCGCTGGCCTTGAGAATGGCGACGGCGTTGGCCGAGTTGTATTTTGCATGTTTGCGGTAAACGGCGATTTCCGCGCGTTCACCGGCCAGCGCGCCGTCGACGAAGGTGACCTTGCCGTCGATGCGCGCGACGCCGTGGCCCTCGTGGTCGAGGGAAAGAATGTCGACGATGGGATTCATGGGTTCAATGCATTAACCACAGAGGCACAGAGGCACGGAGAAAAACCCATGCGTTCTCCGTGCCTCTGTGCCTCTGTGGTGAAAAGGTTTATCCCCAGGCTGCCAGAAACTCCTGCCAGTGCGGGGCGGCGTGGGTTTGCACGGTGCTGCGCGCCAGTTTGATTTCGGCGGCGTAGGCCGCGTCAGAAAGTGTGCCGCGCATCTTCTGGAAGCGCAGGTACACCAGCCAGGTGTTCATCACGTCGGTTTCGCAGTAGTGGCGGATGGCGTCGATTTCGCCTTGTTGAAATGCGTCCAGCACCTTCGATCCGTCCATCCCCAGCTTGCCGGGAAAGCCGCACAGCTTGGCCATCTGGTCGAGCGGGGCATTGGCGCGCGGCTGGTACATCGCCAGCACGTCCATCAGATCCAGGTGGCGTGTGTGGTAGCGGCCCAGATAGTTGTTCCACTTGAATTCCTTGTCGTCGTCGCCCCAGTCCCAGTAGCGCGCCGCTGCAATGCCGTGAATCAGGCTGCGGTAATGCAGCACCGGCAGGTCGAAACCGCCGCCGTTCCACGAAACGAGCTGCGGCGTGTAGCGCTCGATGCCGTCGTAAAAGCGCTGGATCAGTTCGGCCTCGCTGCTGTCGGGCTCGCCCAGCGACCACACCTTGAGCTGATCGCCGCTTCTGAGCACGCAGGAAATGGCGACGATGCGGTGCAGATGGTGCGGCATGAAATCGCTGCCGGTTTTCTGGCGGCGGGCGAGCAGGGCCATTTCGGCGAGCTCGGCCTGCGGCAGCGACGCTTCGTCTATGCCGTTGACTGCGGCAAACCCGGCGAGGTCGGGGATCGTTTCAATGTCGAAAACCAGGGTGGGATGCATAAGGCAGGCGGCAGGCAAAACCGCCATTTTACGCTGTCACCGCAGGGCCGCGTCGAGTGCCGAAGCCGCGATCAGGGCATCCAGATAGGCCACGGAGATCTGATGCAGCGGAATGTCCAGTTGCTGCGCGTATTGGGCCAGGGTTTCGACGTCGTTGTTTTCACAGGCATGGGTCAGCTGCAGCATGGCGCTTTCGGGCGAGGGGTGCGCGCTCAGCGCACGCGCGCTGGTTGCCGGCAATCCCAGCTTGCGAATGAGCTTTTCAACCGGCAGCGACAGCGCATGCGGGGCAATCGACAACAGGCCGATTTCGAAGGCGGCAGCGGCGCTTTCGGCGGGTGCGCCGAGACGGGTGATCTTGCCCATGAACAGCGCCCGCGTGAGGGCGGTCACGGCATAGTGGCGCATCGCCTCGGTCGGCTGCTTGCCGGTCAGCGCCAGCAATGCCGCCACCCGGCGGGCGCGCTGCGGCCCCAGCATGACCAGGGCATGGGCGGCCGATTCGGCGGGCCGGCTCAAGCCGCCGACCTGGGAGTTGGCGATGGCGAGCATGCGCGGCGCCATGTCCGGGTTCAGCCGGAAAAACTGCACCAGGGTGTCGACCGACTCGCGCAGGGCGATGGCCAGCAAATCGAGTTGTACGGCCTGTTCATGGCTGATGTCGGCGGGCTGGGTGTCGCCGGAGAAGAAGCTGCCCTTGAACCAGGCATTGTCGGGCCAGCGCGCCTGGGTATGCGCGTGTCGCACGCCTTCCACGATCAGGCGGGCAGCATCCTTGGGCGGCGTCTCGTCGGCGTGGCAGGCAAGGTAGCGCCAGGCGGACACGCTGTCCCGCACGACCGCATTGCTGCGGCTGAGCGTGGGACAGAACGTCAGGCCGGCATCCTGCAGGGCGAGGGCGCGTCCCAGATGCTGTTCGTTGTCGATGTCCACGCACCAGATCAGCTGGCGCTGATCGAGCTGCTGCGGGATGTCGCTGAACAGCACGCCGGCGCTGATCCGCACCAGCAGGGGCAGCTTGCCGGTCAGTCCGCCCTGCGTCAGTGAATAGAGGCCGGTCAGCAGCATGTCCTCCTCCATTTGCCGCAATTCGGGCGGGGCATCGACCGGCGCGGCGCGGCCGCGCAAAACCAGTTGATGGGCAACCAGGTTGGAAGCGGCATCGAACAGGGGATCAAACGACAAAAAGCGTGCGCGCAGGGCTTCCTCGCGAACCGGGTCGTTGTTGTCGATCCCCAGCATTTGCGTGACCACCACGGGTTGTTCCGATTCGCCGGTGTTGATGCCGCCGCCGACTATGCGCGAGGGATGAGGATCGTCTGAGGTCATGTTGTTCACTGCGAGGGAGTACGATCATTCTAGCGCTGCGAACCCTTTTTCGTGTGGTTCGGTCATCATCCGGGTTTGCCGCCAGAGGTGCAGGAGACCAGCATGACGAAGAACAAACGGTTGAACACCTTGATCGCCGGTCTGATGGCCGCAACGTCCGTCGGCTGGGCCGCTCCGCGCGGTGAAATCGTCAGCGGCGCGTCCGACCAGCAGGGGGCGGCGGTCACCATTTACAACGACAATCTGGCCCTGGTGAAGGATGCGCGGCGGGTCGGGCTGGTCCGCGGTCCCAACCAGTTGGCATGGCGCGGGGTGTCGGCGCAGATGCGTCCCGAAACGGCCCGGCTGCGCAACCTGTCGAACCCTGCCGGTTTCCGGCTGCAGGAGCAGAATTTCGATTTCGATCTGCTGACGCCGGAAAAGTTGCTGGAAAAATATGTCGGGCAGGAAGTCGGCGTCATCAGGGTCAATCCCGCCACGGGCGCAGAAACCCGCGAAGCCGCCACCGTGCTGGCGACCCACGGCGGCGTGGTGCTGAAGTTCGCCGATCGCATCGAAACCGGCGTGCCGGGCCGGCTGGCGTGTGCCGGCGTGCCCGACACCCTGCGCGACAAACCCACGCTGGCGATCTCATTGGTCAATCCATCGGCAGGCCCGCAGAACCTGGAGCTGTCCTACCTGACCGGCGGGCTGTCATGGCGCGCCGATTACGTGGCCGAACTGAATGCCGACGACGACCGGCTCGACCTGAACGGCTGGGTGACGCTGACCAACCAGAGCGGCGCGGCCTATCCCAATGCGAAATTGACGAAGAACAAACGGTTGAACACCTTGATCGCCGGTCTGATGGCCGCAACGTCCGTCGGCTGGGCCGCTCCGCGCGGTGAAATCGTCAGCGGCGCGTCCGACCAGCAGGGGGCGGCGGTCACCATTTACAACGACAATCTGGCCCTGGTGAAGGATGCGCGGCGGGTCGGGCTGGTCCGCGGTCCCAACCAGTTGGCATGGCGCGGGGTGTCGGCGCAGATGCGTCCCGAAACGGCCCGGCTGCGCAACCTGTCGAACCCTGCCGGTTTCCGGCTGCAGGAGCAGAATTTCGATTTCGATCTGCTGACGCCGGAAAAGTTGCTGGAAAAATATGTCGGGCAGGAAGTCGGCGTCATCAGGGTCAATCCCGCCACGGGCGCAGAAACCCGCGAAGCCGCCACCGTGCTGGCGACCCACGGCGGCGTGGTGCTGAAGTTCGCCGATCGCATCGAAACCGGCGTGCCGGGCCGGCTGGCGTGTGCCGGCGTGCCCGACACCCTGCGCGACAAACCCACGCTGGCGATCTCATTGGTCAATCCATCGGCAGGCCCGCAGAACCTGGAGCTGTCCTACCTGACCGGCGGGCTGTCATGGCGCGCCGATTACGTGGCCGAACTGAATGCCGACGACGACCGGCTCGACCTGAACGGCTGGGTGACGCTGACCAACCAGAGCGGCGCGGCCTATCCCAATGCGAAATTGCAACGGGTGGCGGGCGACCTCAAGCGGGTGCGCGATGCCCGGCCGCAGCCGCGTGAAACGATGACGATGGCGGCCGATGCCGCCGGGATGCAGCGGGAATCGCTGTTCGAATACCACCTCTACACGCTGCAGCGCCCCACCACGCTGGCCGAAAACCAGACCAAGCAGGTGGCGCTGATGTCGGCCGGCCGGGTGCCGGTCAAGAAAACATTCCTGCTCGAGGGCGCGAATTTTTACTACTCCGGGCAACACGGCGAACTGGGGCAGAAAATCAAGGTGGACGTGTTTGTCGAATTCGACAACACCGGCGAAGGACTCGGCATTCCCTTGCCGCGCGGCGTGATCCGCATGGTCAAGAAAGACAGCCAGGACAATGTGCAGTTCGTCGGCGAGGACCGCATCGACCACACGCCGAAGAACGAAACCGTGCGCCTGAAGCTCGGCGACGCCTTCGACCTGGCGGCCGACAGGAAGCAGACCGCCTTCCAGAAGCTCGCCGGCACCGGCCGCTTCAACTACGTGTTCGAGTCGGCGTACGAGCTCGTGCTGAAGAATGCCAAGCCGGAAGCGGTGACCGTCACCGTGCGCGAGCCGATGCCGGGCGACCGGACGATGGTCTCCGAATCGCAGCCGCACACCAGGGCGGCGTCCGGAACCGCCGAATGGAAGGTCGGGGTGCCTGCGGAAGGCAAAACCACGCTGACCTGGCGCGCGCGCGTTAAGAGCCTAATTCAGCAGGAATCATGCCCCGCGTTGAGACCAGGATCGGATGGATGCAAGGCGCGGGGTGCTGGCCATGGTCATTCCATGGCCAAGCGCCGCAACGCCGCAGACGCCGATCCTGGTCTCAACCCGAAGGGCCGGCTGCCTGCGGGCGCATGACCGCGTTGCGAGCCGTTCATTTGGAATGACCAAATTTCACGTCCCGCGCCTCGCCCTGCATCCCGCAGGCAAGCGGCGCGGGGCATGATTTCTGCTGAATGAGGCTCTAAGTACTGAGGCCGCGCCGCCGGCGGATGTCGGCGATGAGGCCCTGGGTGGAGGCGTCGTGCTCGCCGATCACCCGCACCGAACTCAGCGCGGCGCGGATCGGCGGCGCCAACTGCTTGCCGAGCTCGACCCCCCACTGGTCGAAGCTGTTGATCTGCCAGATCACCCCCTGCACGAACACCTTGTGCTCGTACAGCGCGATCAGCATGCCCAGCGTGTGCGGGTCGAGCTTCTGGTAGAGCAGGGTGTTGCTGGGGCGGTTGCCGGGGAAGACCTTGTGCGGCGCCAGCGATTTGGCATCCTCGCGGCTCATGCCCTGGGCAATGAGTTCCGCCTCGATCACCGCGCGCGATTTGCCCTTCAAGAGCGCCTCGGTCTGCGCCAGGCAGTTGGCCAGCAGCCATTCGTGCTGGTCGGCCAGCGGCGTGGGGTTGACCGCAGCCACCAGGAAGTCGGTCGGGATCAGGCGCGTGCCCTGGTGCACCAGTTCGAAAAACGCGTGCTGGCCGTTGGTGCCCGGCGCGCCCCACACGATGGGCCCGGTGTTGTAGTTGACCCGGCGGTTGGCGCGGTTGACGTTCTTGCCGTTCGATTCCATGTCGAGCTGCTGCAGGAAGGGCACCAAGAGGCGCAGGCGCTGATCGTAGGGGAAGATCCCATAGGTGTCGGTGCCCCAGAAGTTGGCGTACCAGATGCCGAGCATGCCGAGGATGACCGGCATGTTGGCCTCCAGCGGCGCTTCCCTGAAATGGATGTCCATTGCGTGTGCGCCGGCCAGCAGCGCCTGGAAGTTGCCCCAGCCGATCTGCAGCGCAATGGATAAGCCGATCGCCGACCACAGCGAATAGCGCCCGCCGACCCAGTCCCAGAAGATGAACATGTTGTCGCGGTCGATGCCGAAGGCCTCGACCGCCTGCGCATTGGTCGACAGCGCGACGAAATGCCGTGCCACCGCCGCCGGCGCACGCAGCGCGGCCAGCAGCCAGGCTTTGGCCGAATTGGCGTTGGCCAGGGTTTCCAGCGTGGTGAAGGTTTTCGAGGCGACGATGAACAGCGTGGTTTCGGGATCGAGCTGTTTCAGCGTGCCCGCCAGGTGCGCGGGATCCAGGTTGGAGACGAAGTGCACCCGCACGCTCTCCACCGCGTAATGGTCGAGCGCGGCGCACACCATCGCCGGGCCGAGATCCGAGCCGCCGATGCCGATGTTCACCACGTCGCGGATCGGCTTGCCGGTGTGCCCCAGCCAGCTGCCGTTGTGGATGGACTCGGCAAAGCGCTGCATGCGGTTGAGCACCTTGGCGACCTCGCGTTCGACATCGACGCCTTCCACCATCAGGGACGGACGTATAGGCGCGCGCAGTGCGGTATGTAGCACCGCGCGCTTTTCGGTGAAGTTGATGCGCTCGCCGCTGAACATGGCATTGCGCATGGCCTCCAGTTCGGACTCGCGTGCCAGCTGCATCAGATGCCGCATGGTGTCGGAGGTGACGCGATTCTTCGAGTAGTCGAGCAGCAGGTTGCCGCAGCGCAGCGACAACTGGTCGAAGCGCGTGGCATCCTCGCGGAATGCGGCGCGCATGTCGAAGCTGCGCATGGTCTTGAAGTGCGCTTCCAAAGCCTTCCAGGCGGGCAGGTGTTTGAGCGGTTTCATGGGCGAACGATGCATGGGGTAGACTTCGAAGGTATCATAAGCGCGGCGCGGCGGCGCCAGCCGGGCAATGGCTGGCGCGCCTTTTTCGACGGTTCAGGATGAGACAGCATGGTCACCGTGACGCGGAACGCACTCGTATACATCACCTATTCCATTCTCGACTCGCGCGGCATGGTCGTCGAGCAGCACGACATTCCGGTCGGCTATGTGCAGGGCGCCAACAGCGGCATCCTGCCGGCGATCGAGTCGGCCGTGGCGGGCCGCAAGATGGGCGACCGGGTCGAGATCGCGCTGTCGCCGGAAGAAGGCTACGGGCTGCGCGACGAGAGCCTGGTATTCGTGGACGACATCGAAAACGTGCCGCCGGAATTCCGGCGCATCGGGGCGGAAGTCATGTTCGAAAACGAGTCGGGCGAGACCAGGATTTTTTACGTCACCGCCATCGAGGACGGCAAGCTCACGCTCGACGGCAATCCCTCCCTGGCCGGACAGAGCGTGACCTGCCTGGTGAACGTGGTGGACATCCGCGAGGCGACGCCGGAAGAAATCCGCAACGGGCGGCCGCTCGATGTCAAAACCGGGACGGTCCATTAAAAAAAGCAGTTGAACCCCAAAGATATGTCCCGAAGGGACATATCTTTGGGGTAAATGAATTGCCGTTTCCACGCTAAACGGGGGGGTCGCCGACGTAAAAAAGCCGGGAATGCCCCCGGCTTTTTTGTGGCATCAGCCGCTTACTTGGCGGGACAGGCCTTGTCGCCGGGAATCTTGCCCGGCAGGCGTAGGAAGGCCTCGAACGGCCCCATCACGCTCATGGCTTCCATTTTCGGGCCGGTGAACTTGAGACGCTGAAAAAACATGGCCTTCATCGGACCGTACTCTCCGGCACCCATTTCGTTCCAGCGCTCGGTGGTGGCGTGCATGGTGTAGTCGACCGCGTGATCCATCCTGGCGTTCTGCACGGCGCCGCCGTAGACGCAGATAGCCTTGCCTTCCCGGGGCATGATCTTCAGTTCGGTCTGGGTCTCTTCGCCGCAGTCGGTGCGATACAGGTGAATGATCTTGTAGCCGCGACCCTTGTCGTTCTTGATCCACTTGTCGCCCAGACCGTTGGTCAGGGTGGCGTCCTTGTTCCAGGCATCGCACGCCTGGGCGGTCCATTCGGGGGACATCATGGCGGGAGCGGCGTGTGCGGTGCCTGCGAGTACTGCCAGTGCGGCCAGTGCGATGGATGTGTATTTCATGGTATTTCCTCCTTGGAATTGATCGAATGTTCGGACTGCCGATTAATTATTGGTATATCTGTGTGTTTCCCGTGGCTGCACGGTAATCATGCCGCGCGGGCTTGTCAATGTGAAAGCGGTTTTTTGCATGCCGAGGCTGTGCGGGATGAGACCCGGCGCCTCGAACGCGCCATAGGGGCCGCGAAAAACCAGGAAAAACCCGCCACGATGGCCTGTCATGATGGATCACGGATCGGTTTATTGTTTGTCAGGCGCGAGGTTCTGCTCAACCAGTTGAATCCGCCTGGCGAGCCGGGCCTGTTCAGCGGCATTGCCCAGGCTGGCGGCCTGCTTTTCCAGCAGCTTCAGGTAAGTCAGCAGGGGCTGCCGCCAGCCCTGGGCGGAAGCGGTTTCCGCAGCCAGTTCCAGGGTCGCGGCATCGGCTTCCTTGCGCATCACCAGCAGGCTGGCGTCGAG
>JAMCVR010000013.1 GCA_023475455.1 Thermoplasmatota archaeon
CAGGATGTGGTTGTTTTCCTTTTCCAGCCGCCGCCGGGTCAGCGTGTTGTCGATGCGGCGCAACAGTTCTTCCGGCTCGTACGGCTTGCGCACGAAGTCGGCGGCGCCGCCGCGCAGCGCGCGGATCGCGGAGTCGATGGTGCTGTCGCCGGACACCACGATCACCGGCGTATCGGCGCTGCGGTCGGCCACGAAGCGCAACACCTCGTTGCCGTTCAGATCGGGCATGCCGAGATCGAGCAGGATCGCATCGAACTGCTGCTTGCCGATGGCGATCAGGGCTTCGCAGCCGCCGTTGGCGGTCACCACATCGTAATCGCGCGAAACAAGCAGGCGCGCGAGGCCTTCCAGAATCAGCGGTTCGTCGTCCACCACCAGAAGGCGCGGGCGCACCGGAAAACTGCTGACTGTATTGCGCGGAGAGGATTCGATGGGATCGTCTGACATGGGGTTCTCCTTGAGCCGGGTTACATGGACCCGTAGCGCGTTGTCATAAGCGGGGCCTGACCGTTCTGCAGGGTGGGCAGGCGGATCAGGAAATGGGTGCCCTGCGGCGTGCTGGTGCAGCTGAGGTGGCCGTTCATGCGCTCGACCAGGCTGCGGCTGATGGTCAGGCCGAGCCCGGCATGGTCGCCGCCCTTCTCGCTGACCACCGGCTCGAACAAATGCGATGCCACCGCTGCCGGCAGCCCGGGGCCGGTGTCGGCCACTTCGATTTCGACCTGGCGCTGGCCGTCGGCCATCACCAGCCGCGTGGTGAATTTGAGGTGGCCGCCGGCGCGCATGGCCTCGACCGCGTTCTTCGCCAGGTTGAACAGCACCTGCTTCAGCAGGTCTTTTTGCAGCGGCAGCGGCGGCACGTCGGGATTGAGGTCGATCTGCACGTTGACCTTGTTGGGCGTGAACAGGGTGCCGAGCGCCATGCGCACCAGTTCGGAGACGACGCTGTTGACCGACACCAGCTCCAGCGTCGCGGCGGGGAGGCTGGCCTCCTCGCTTGTCGCGATGCCGCGCACGATGCGCGCCACCCGCTCGATTTCGTCGCCGATGATGCCGAGATCGCGCTGCACCGACGAATCGGCGCCCAGGCGTTCGGACAGCAGGTTGACGTAATTGCGCATGATGGTGAGCGGATTGGCCACTTCATGAACGGCGCGCCGCACCCGGTCGCGCGGAATGTCGTCGCTCGGCGCGGCGGGTGCGGCAGGCGCCGGCGCGGCTGCGGCCGGGATCGGCGCCGGCATCGCCGCTTCGGCGCATTCGGCCAGGGTGAACCGCCACAGCGGCGACATGCTCAGACCGGACAAGGCATCGCCCGCCACCAGCACGCCTGGCCGACCATCGTGCAGCGCCAGCGGCTGGCAAAGAAAACGGGACGCGCCGAGCAGGCGGGCAATCTGCTCGTCGACCAGCGCCGCATCGGTCTCGCCGCGTTCGAACTGCTGGGGCGCATTCCGCGCCAGGGCGCGCGGCAGCGCCGAATGGCCCTCGTCGGGCGGAATGGCCAGCGCGCCCAGACCCGGCGCCGCCGGAATCAGGGGCGTCATCTGCAGCGTGCCGTCGGCGGTCGGCGCGAACAGGCAGGCCCGTTCAACGCCAAACAGCGCGCGCAGCGCGTCCCGCAGCAGGGCAAACACCTGCTCGTTCCCCCGTGCGCGACGAAAGTGGCCGTGCAGCGCCGATTGCGCCGCCTGCCCCGCATACAGACGGGCAAGACGATCGAATCCCGCGTTCTGCGCCTGCGCCACGACATCGACCAGCCCGAAGCGCTGCGCCAGCTGATGCACCTGCGCCTGGCTATCGGCCAGCAACTGGGCGGCTTCGCCCGAGCCTATCTGCAGGGCGGCGAGCGCGGCGCGCACGTCCACGCTGTCCACCGCATCGGCGCGGGTCGCGAGTTGATAGGCAAGCTGGACGACCCGTACCAGCGGGTGCGCCGCGCGCCCGCGCGCCAGGGGCTCGGCGTGGTAGCGGGCCGCGTCGGCCAGCCAGCCATCGGCGTCGAGTTCGCTGAGCCAGTCGGCGGTGGGCGCCGACGACGCGATGTCGGGATCGAGATAATCCGGCAGATTGTGGATGAGACCCGCGGTCCAGGCTGCATCGGCATCGCTCACGCCGGCGCGCACCGCCAGCGCCTGCGCCAGATGCGCGACGCCGATCGACTGCCGCCAGCGCACTGCGTAGGCGGCCTGTGCCGTCCCCGCCGCAACTGGCGCGGCCAGCAGCAGCGCACGCAGCAAATCCTGCTGCGTGCCGAAATCGGCAGGCAGCAGCCGCAGGCGCAGCGCCAGCACGGGGTCGCAACGCACGCACGCGGCGAATTCCGGCCGCGCGGCCTCGCCCCGCATCAGCTGCTCCAGCGCCTCGGCGACCACGCCGGGGGCACAGAGGCCGGCTGTTAGCTCTGATTTCTTTAGTAATTTATACGAAAGTTCACGCATGTCATTGCTATATATAATGAATTTTGCTACACCGTCAATCTGGGACGTAAAATATTTGGGCCATGACCCTGAACTGTTGTTTTCAAGTTTCGATCAAGATGTCCGTATGTTGCCCATGCTGTTACCTTCCAGCCGCCCTTCATTGAGATCATGCATATGAAAGCTGTTCTGTCCGGATTGATTGCGTTGTGTGTCCACACGGGCGCCGCCGCGTTCGATGGCCAGGCATCCCTGCAGTGGAGCCCCCGGATCGGCCCCCTCCAGTCCGCCCCGCAAGCGGAATCCTACGACGCGGCGATGCCCGAACTGAGCGCGCAGTCCGTGCTGGTATTCGACCAGGCGAGCGGCCAGCCGCTGCTGGCGAAAAACGCCACCCAGCAGACGCCGATCGCCTCGATCACCAAGCTGATGACGGCCATGCTGGTGGTGGATGCCGGACAGCCGCCGGACGAAAAGATCACCATCACCGACGAAGACCGCGACACGCTCAAGGGCACCGGTTCGCGTCTCGCCATCGGCGCCCGCTACACGCGCGGCCAGCTGCTGCATCTGGCGCTGATTGCGTCCGACAACCGCGCGGCGCACGCGCTGGGCCGCACCTATCCGGGCGGGCTCGACCGCCTCGTCGCCACCATGAACCGCATGGCGCGCGCACTGGGCATGAACGACACGGTGTATGTCGAACCCACCGGTCTGTCGAGCGGCAACCGCTCGACCGCACTCGATCTCGCCAAACTCGCCGATTACGCCCATCAAAACTACCCCGAAATCCGCCACATCAGCACCACCGGCCACTACACCCTCGGCACCCAGCGCGTGGTGCTGAAGAAAAGACACCAGAAGGCGCGCGTGCTGTATCGCCCGGTGGCGTTCAACAACACCAATCGCTTCACCCGCGCCGAAGACTGGCACATCGGCCTGTCCAAAACCGGCTTCATCAACGAAGCGGGCCACTGCCTAGTGATGCAGGCGCAGGTCGCCGATCGCGATGTCATCATCGTACTGCTAGACGCGCAGGGCACAAACCATCGTGCCGGCGACGCCACCCGCATCAAGCAGTGGCTGGAATCCGGCCCGCTGCATCGCGCCGACAACCGCTACACTCCCGCTTCGCGTACCTGATTTCCCGCCGCCTCGGCAGATCGGGCTTTCATGGGCACTCGCCCGTGAAAGCCCGATTCCATCTGGAAGGCCCAATCCGCGCCAGGAGTCGCGCGACGGCGTTATGATGAACACCCAAGCCGCCCCCTTTCCCTTGCATGCCGCCCGACCTCGCCCAGCAGCTGCTGCTTGAAACGCTGCTGCCCCTGTCCCTGCTGATTGCCGCCGGCGGCATCTGGCCGCGCTGGCAGACCGGCATTTCCATCGTCGGCCTGCGCGGCGAAATCAACCGGCTGGTGCTGAATTTCTTCGCGCCCATGCTGTTCTTCTCGGCGGGCGCCGCCGCCACGGCCGACCTGAGCATTCTGCAGGTGCCGCTGATTCTCGGCGCCGCCACCCTGTTCGGCCTGGCGCTCGCCGCGCTGGCGCTGTTCGCCACCCCGCTCGGGCGCGGCCTGTCGAATCCTGCGCGCGGCGCCATCCTGCTGGCGTCCGGCTTCGGCAACGTGCTGTTCTTCGGCTATCCCTTCCTCACCACCGTGTTCGGCGAATCGGGCGCGCGCTACCCCTTCTTCGCCGACATGCTCGCCACCACGCCGCTGGTGTGGTTGCTCGGCGTGTGGATCGCCTTCCGCTGCGGCAAGCACACCGAACACGCCTCGTTCCTGGCGATGTGGCTGAAACTGCCGCCGGTATGGGGATTCGCCGCCGGCATTGCGGTCAACCTGTCCGGCGCGGCGCTCGACCCGCTGGTCGAAGCCGCGCGCTGGGCCGGCAGCCCGACCATTCCGCTGATGCTGTTCGTGCTGGGCCTGACCATCCCCTGGCACGACCTGCGTCCGCAAAAAGCCGTTTTCGTTGCGCTCGGCATCAAGCTGGCGCTGATGCCGCTGCTGGCGCTGGGCATTTCGCTGGCGTGGCCGGGCGCGCTCACCGAGCCCGGCGAAGCCGCGGTGCTGGAGGCCGCCATGCCGACCATGGTGATGGTCATCGCGCTGGCCGACCGCTTCGGTCTCGACACCCGCCTGGCGGGCCTCATCATGGGCTGGTCAACGCTGGCGGGATTGGTTACGCTGCCATTCTGGTTATGGCTGCTGAAAGGGCTGGCATCATGAAAATCGGATTTATCGGCAGCGGCATCATGGGGCGCCCGATGGCGGAGAACCTGCTCCGCGCCGGGCACCAGCTGTTCGTCTACGGCCGCCGCTTCGACCGCATCGAACCCATTCTGGTGATGGGCGCCCTCGGCAAGGGCACGCCCGCCGAGGTCGCCGCCGAATGCGACATCAGCTTCACCGCCGTCTCCGACACCACCGACGTCGAGCAGATCATCCTCGGCGACCGCGGTCTGGTGCACGGCGCCAAGCCCGGCCACACCGTCGTCGACATGAGCACCGTGTCGCCCGCCGCCACCCGCCGCATCGCCGCATCGCTGGCCGAACGCGGCGTCCACATGCTCGACGCCCCGGTATCCGGCGGCGAAACCGGCGCCCGCGAAGGCACGCTGTCGATCATGGTCGGCGGCGAAGCGCCCATCTTCGAGAAAGTGCGCCCGCTGTTCGAAATCCTCGGCAAGAACATCGTCCACGTCGGCGGCCACGGCGCCGGCCAGGTCGTCAAATGCTGCAACCAGATCGTCGTCGGCCTCACCTTCGAGGGCGTCGCCGAAGCGATTTTGCTGGCGCGCCGCAACGGCGTCGACCCGGTCAAGATGCGCGAAGCGCTGCTGGGCGGCTTCGCCGGCAGCCGCATCCTCGAAGTCCACGGCCAGCGCATGCTCGACGCCAACTACAAGCCCGGCTTCAAGGTCAAACTGCACCACAAGGACATGGCCATCGTCATGGACAACGCGCAGGAAACCGCCACCCCGCTGCCCGGCGCCGCGCTGATCGCGCAGCAGATGAACGCACTGATGGGCGCCGGCGACAGCGAACTCGATTCGTCGGCCATCATGCGCGCGCTCGAGCGGCTGACGGGCGAAAGCCGCGGCAACGGCAAGTGAGCGGCAAGGAGCGCGTCGTCTTCCTCGACCGCGCCGCCTTCACCGCGGACGACCTGCCGATCCAGCGCTTCGAGCACAACTGGAGCGAACACCAGAGGTGCTTAAGGTTCGTAGCGCCGCATGTCGTCGCCGCATCCGACTGATATGCCTGACTATGAGTCGCGGGCCCGGTCTTGCATTGATGCATCCGGCTCAACTTGGTCTTTGTCGTTAACGACACCATACCAGGCTCCATACGTTTATATGGCGTGCACAATCATCCTGTGCTAGGCTGATTCCATGAAGAAGGCCCGGTTTGAGTGGGATTCAGACAAGGATGCGGAAAACCGGACAAAGCACGGCGTACCGTTCTCGCTGGCTCAATACGCTTTCTCCGATCCCGACCGTGTCATTGCCGAAGACCTGGCCCACAGCAAAATGGAGCAACGCTATTTTTGTTTTGGCGAGGTGAATGGCGGCATCCTCACCGTCCGCTTTACTTATCGCGGCGGTGTCATTCGCATCTTTGGCGCCGGTTACTGGCGGAAAGGCAAGGCAATTTATGAACGCGAAAACGAGTAAAGCGAGTTTCACTAAAATAAAATACAGCGATGAGCCCATCGAGGCAAAAGTCATTCGGGATTTTCTCCCTCCGCCCGAGGAACTTGCGTTTCGCGAGGAAGGCGTAAAAGTCACGATCGCGCTCAGCAAGAAGAGCGTGGAATTCTTCAAATCCGAGGCGGCGAAACACCACACCCAGTATCAGCGCATGATTCGCAAGCTCATCGACAGCTATGTGGACACTTATGCGGAGCCTCCGGGCGCTCGCCCGACTCGGACCACCCGCAAGCGCTCGACCGTTTAGCCTGCGTAGGGTGGGCTGAATGAAACGAAGCCCAACACTCTCCAGCACGATGCAAGACCAGCCGAATTCAAGCGGTGACAAAAGGCGCACACCGGCGTAGCATCGGCTCATGAAGCCATTTCGCTGGAGGCCGGAGAAAAACGAGACACTCAGGGCAGACCGGGGCGTTTCGTTCGAGCGCATTGTGCGCGGTCGAATCCGGTGGCTTGCCGGATATCCTGGCCCACCCGAACCAGGCGAAATATCCCAGGCAGCGCGTGCTGGTCATCGCGTGCGACGACTACGCCTATCTGGTGCCGTTTGTCGAAGAGGAGGATTATTTCTTTCTCAAGACCGCGATCCCAAGCCGCAAGGCGACGCGGGACTGTCTGAATCAAGGTGAAGCCGATGCCGAAAATTGACGGCTTCGAACTCGAAATCCTGGGTACCTATGAACAAGGCAAACTGAAATCCGTTGCCACCAAGGCTGAACTCGCGAAGCTCAAGGCAGCCGCGCGTGCGACTGCGATCAAGGATCGCCGGGTCAGTATCCGGCTTTCCTCCGGCGACCTGAGCGACATTCAGGTGAAGGCGCTTGAGGAAGGGGTGCCGTATCAAATGCTCATCGCCAGCGTGCTGCACAAATACGTGACGGGTCGTTTGACCGAACAACCCGAACATGGCACCAAGCGCCCCGCGGCCAAGCGCCGCGCCACGTCAGGCAAAGATGGTTCGCTTCGGTAACGGTGCCACCCCTTCGCATAGCGTGAAACTCGCCGACCCCGCATTATTCAGACAACAGGTGCCGATCGGCGGCGACTGGCGCGACGCCTGCCAAAACCCGCGCGCAAAGCTTGCGTCGCTGGTTCGACCTGATCCTCGCCCACCGCGACGATCTCGCCGCGATCATGGTGTCCGAGCAGGGCAAGCCGCTTGCCGAGGCGCGCGGCGAACTCGGTCTATGCCGCGAGGCACGCCATGCCGAGATTGCTCTTCAGCTCAAACGCCGCAATGCTTCGATATCGTTGAGCACAATGGTGTCGTCGTGCACGTCGATCAGATGTTCGCTACGCAGCTTGGCCAGGGCGCGGGACAGTGTCTCCGGCCGGATGCCCAGGCGCGAGGCGATGATGTGCTTGGGCATCAATAATCGCACGCTGGGCGAGGCCGCCACCCCTTGCGGCAACTGCTCCAGCAGGTAGCCAATCACCCGCTGTGCGCCACTGTGCAGGGTCAGGTTGTCGATCTCGTTGATCAGCCCGTGCATGCGCCGGCTCATGCTCGACAACAGCCGCAGGCACAGGTCTCCGTTGCCGCGAAGTAGCCCTAGGAAATGCCGGTTATCCAGCGCCGCCAATCGGGTTGCCTCAAGTGCCCGTGCGTAGACCGGGTAGCGTCCACCCATGAACATCGCCGCTTCGGCAAAATAGTGTCCGCACTGCACCAGGTCCATCACCTTCTCTTCGCCGCTCGGTGCCACGCGACACAACTTGACGACCCCCGACAGGACAAAGAAAAAATGGGTGCATGGATCGCCCTGGTCGAAGAGGCACTCGCCCGGCGTCAGTGTGCGAACGGTGGCATGCGCCAACACCGCGTCGAATTCCGGCTCCGCCAATGCGGCCAGGAGGTAGCCGTCCTTGAGTTGCTGTATGTCCGGGATGCCGATATTCATGGCCGACAGTGTATCGCAACCGGGCGGTTGACCTAAATCAAGGCGTGGCATCCAATGCCGCCAGACAATGGGCCGCATTTCCATCAACCCCTGGATTTCGATCCGCCATGAGAATCGAACTGCTCGTCACTACGCCATGCTCCATCTGCCAACAGGCGCAGGCGGTGTGGGAGCGGATAGCGGCCGAGCAAAACGTTCCGCTTCACGTCATCGACGTCGCCCATCCGGAAGGCGAAGCGCTCATGACGCGCCTGGCGCTGAAAACAGTGCCTGCCGTCGTCGTCAACGGCAAGCTCAGCGGCATTGGCGTACCAAGCAAAGAGGACGCCGAGCGAATCATCGGGACGATCGGTTTACGCGGCGAATGAGCTTGTGATTTCATCATCCTGGGCTATTCCGCTGCAAACAGTTCGGCCGTGGCTGGCCGTTGGAGACGTCCGGCTAATTGATGCGCCATGCGCCACGGTTGACAAGCCGCGCCGCGACCCCGCAAACACAAGACGGGAGGCCTCCGTTAGACAGCGTGACCCGCGCCCCGTCTGGAAGACACTTCTCTGCTTGCTGCTCCTGTTCGCCGCGCTACCCTTGGCCCGCGCGGATATCGCAGCCACCTATCCGCAGGTGCGCACCCTGTTTCCGGCCGCCGACCGGTTCGGTGAGGTCGAAGGCAATCCCCCTGCCGCACCCGTCTACCGAAACGACCAACTGATCGGCTACGCATTTCTCACCGCGGAAATAATCCGCATCCCGGCCTATTCCGGCCGGCCGGTCAATGTGCTGGTGGGCATCGATACCGAGGGACGCATCGCGGGCGCGCGCATCGTTCAGCATGAAGAACCGATTCTCGCCGCCGGCGTGAGTGAAGCGCGGTTGGCGAAATACGTCGATCAGTATCGCGGCAAACCGGCGAGCAACCGCATCGTCGTCGGCGAGCAACGCGAAGGTTATGCCACGGTCGAGGCCATCTCCGGGGCCACCATCACCGTCATGGTGGTCAATGCCACCATCACCCGTGCCGTCAAAAGGGTGGCGGAATCCCGAGGCATCCAGCCCGCGGAGACGGAAGCCCGGCCCCATGCGGCGATCGCCGCGCCGCAAGCGGCCGCCCCGCCCCGGCCGACACGTGCGGCGGAAGCCGGACCGGCGCGAACGGTCGGCCCTCCGTCGGCCGCTGCGCCGGTGTCGCGTGCGGTCACCCCGGCCCCCGCACCGCCGCCGGTCGCCGCGGCCCCCTCCATCGTGCCCCCGGCATTCGCGGGAGAAGCCGGTGATGAGGATCCCATGTGGCTCACCCTGTGGACACAGCGCAAGCTGGAGATCGCCTTGCTGCTGTCGGGCCTGATCCTGCTAACCGGCATCCTGCTGTTCCAGGATTACCTGGCCCAACGTCCGCGCCTCTTGCATCGGGTTCGCTTGGGTTTTCTTCTCTACACTCTGTTTTTCATCGGCTGGTACGCCCTGGGCCAGTTGTCCATCATCAACGTGCTGACCTTCGTGCAGGCGCTTATGCATCAGTTCAGCTGGGACACCTTCCTCATCGATCCGATGCTGTTCCTGCTGTGGTCCTTCGTCGCGGTCACGCTGCTGCTGTGGGGACGCGGCGTCTACTGCGGCTGGCTGTGTCCCTTCGGCGCCTTGCAGGAACTCGCCTTCCAGCTCGCACGCAAGCTCGGCCTGCCGTTTTTCGAGATCCCCCATGTGGTGCACGAGCGCCTGCTGGCACTCAAATTCGTCATTCTGCTGGCCCTGTTCGGACTGTCCCTGCAATCCATGGG